>DAHWNZ010000137.1:0-2708 GCA_027339635.1 Candidatus Dormiibacterota bacterium | reverse complement strand
CCGCAAGCCCCAGAACCCCCACCTGTGACCAGCCCCTCAGCCCGCGACCGCGCCCAACTGGTGCCGGCGCAGCGTCCCTCAGCCCTCCCGCCGGCTCGCCCCCAGCCTAGCCACTGGTCGAGGTCAGAGCGTGGCGGGAGACGAGATGCGCGTCAAGGATCGGTATGAGCGGGCAGCCGCGCCGGCGCCCTGCTATCCGAAGGGAGGCTATAGGGAACGGGGTGAGTTTCTGGACGCCTTCTGCCTGGCCGCGGGGTCCCACTGCAAGTACGCCATGGCGGTGCTGAGGAGACGACGACGAGTCGGGGTTCGCCGTCCGGTGGTGCAGGCCCGGCGCTACGGCCTGGAGTTCCGGCACGCTTTGCTGTTGGCCTGGGCTGTCCCCGGCTACGTCTGTTCTCAAGGGCTTCAGCCCTTCCGCCCCGAGCTCATCTCGCTCTTGGATCTGCACCAGCACCTGCATTTCGACGCCCCCGCCCAGCAGACCTGGCTCGATGCCGTCTACACCGAGGATCCCCGGCTTTCTGCCAACGGCTTCCAGCCGGTCATGAAGCTGGCGGGCAAGCAGTCCGTGGGACAGCGCACCCGCCGCCTCTATGACACCCCCAAAGCCCCCTGCGCCGCCCCCTTGACGACTACCCCGCCCATCTCGAGCTCAATCGCGTCCGGGCCCTCATCGAGCTCTACCACTCCGCCAGCCCGCTGACTCTCAAGCGGCGCATCCATTACCGCCTGGCAACCCTGCCCACCCACCTCGGAGTCCGAGCCGATGCCTGACCCCCGGCCACCCCGCTCGAGTGCACCCCAAAGGTCAGATTCCCTGCGGACGCAACGATGGCCACAGGGTCAGATTCCTTCCTGATTAACAACGGTTGCGCTCCAGAACGACGGGCGGGGAGCGGTGGTCGGAAGCTCCGAGATCGTGCCAGTCCCCGCCCACCAACTTCAGGCGACCTGCGGCAACCTCCAGATCCCGTGGTGCGAGCACCTTCCCGGGCATTCCGCCCGTCCCAGCCCAGAGGTGACCTGCCTGGTCAACCGACGCGGTCGCTGGCCCGGAGCGGCACGGGCATGGCGAACCGGATCCCGGTTGCGTCACACGCCACAATCGCTCATGCTGGGGGCGGCGTTGGGGAGTGCGCTCGAGACAGTGCCAGAGGAGAGAAGTGGCCAGACCTTGCTGAGTTAGCCCCCGACCTACCCCAACTGGGGCCGACTGCGACCACCCGGAGGTGCACCGGAGTTGAAACGGGTTCGGTGGGATTCACTGGCGGTGCTGGCCATGGCGGCAGCACTTATCTGGCTCCCCTTGCGGGGAGTCCATGCCATGCCAGGTCTGCAGCAGCTCGGCTCAGGTTGCTGTTCGGCACTTCAGCCGGGCAGCAGCGCGGGGGTCGATCCCTCCGACCCACCGGGACCTTCGTCCCCTGCGGCAAGCCCCTCGCCCCTACCCTCCGCCCAGTCGACGGCCCAGGCGCCTTCCGTGTCGACCGTTCTCCAGCCCCAGCCATCAGGCTGCCCGGGCCTCGGTTTGTTTGTTAGTGATGAGCAGCCCGGCCAGGTGACCTCCCTCGCCTCCCAGCTCGGGGTGGCGGCGAACATCATGACCGTCTATGCGAACCAGCCCGACTACACGTCCGTCACCTGGGTCCCGGACACCAACCTGCGCCTGCTCTTGGGCGTGGGCGCTGTCAGCCCCGCCCAAGCCGCGGCCATCGGTGAGTTCTTGGTGGCTTCCGGTCATGCCAATACCATCATCCGGATCATGTGGGAGATGAACGGGAACTGGTTCCCGTGGGGCACCCAAAACTTCAGCGCGGCGCAGTACATAAGTACGTTCAGGGCTGCGGTAACCGCCTTCGAGGCCGTTCCCGGGAACCAGTTCCAGTACGTTTGGAATCTCAACGCGGGGTCGGTGGAACCGGGCCGCACTGAGTTCGACACCTACCCGGGCAACGCCTATGTGAGCGACATCGGTATCGACTGGTACGATCAGAATGGCCAGCTGGGGGCGCCGGCCAGCACTATCCCGCCCATCCTCCAGTTCGCTGCCTCGGTGGGCAAGTCCATCTCCTTTGACGAGTGGGGAGTCAACGGTGTCGCCGACGCCGCCTCCTATATCGACTACGTGGCCAGCATTGTGCACGACGCTGGGGACCGGGTGGAGTTCCAGGCCTACTTCTCCGCCGGGACGTCTGACATCCTGCGGTACCCAAGCGACGTCGCCGAGTACCGCAAGGACTTCGGCGGCAGCTGCTGAGTGACTCTGCCCCTGTTGACCCGCGGCAGCCAGTCGTAATCGGCGTCGGCGCAGAGTCGGCACCGGTGAAGTCGGCTCGGCGCAGGGCAGCCGGCGGACGCGGACTCGGCAGGACTGTCGACTGAGCCTCCGGTTGCTGTCCCCAACGGCAGCGCCCTAGCTTTTGTCTTCTGCCTGTCCCGCCGGCCAGGTCGCCACTCCTCTTGTCACTTGCAGATTCCAGCCGAGGTGCCGGGGTGTATCGCCAGGGTGGTCCGGCTAACCGGCTGCGCACGACCTAGCTACCCACGACTGAGACGCTTGATGGCGGTGGATGGCAAGTGGCCGGACCCTTTGCCAGCCTGAAGCTTCTGTCACCGCGACCGGGCCCTATCAGACCTGAACCAGTGGATAGGCTGGGAGGAAGCCGGCGGGAGCGCTGAGGGACGCTGCGCCGGCACCAGTTGGG
>DAHWNZ010000136.1:0-2940 GCA_027339635.1 Candidatus Dormiibacterota bacterium | reverse complement strand
TTCGTGATCTATCAGCACGACATCGAGCGCGTGATCGAGCACCGGCGCTGTATCGAGTGCTTCCTGTGCCAGGATGTCTGCCACGTCATGCGCGAGCATGACGGTCAGCCCCGCTTCTTCGGGCCCCGGTTCATGGTGCGCATGGCCTCGTTAGAGATGCATCCCAAGGATGTCGCGGACCGCCTGCCGCAACTGCATGGGGAGGCGGGGGTCGCCATGTGCAACATCACCAAGTGCTGCACCGAGGTCTGTCCAGAGCACATCGCGATCACCGACAACGCCATCATCCCCATGAAGGAGCGGGTGGCCGACCGCCACTACGACCCGGTACGGGGCATCCTCCATCGGCTGCGGCCTCCGCAGAGCGGCTGACCGGGCGATCCGTCACCGCCGCGCGCTGTCGGGCCTCGGACCGGCGGGACTCCCCCGCAGGCGAGACTGCGGCTCCGGTCAAGGTCCGTCGCCGGCCCGCTATCAGACTGTCGAGGACAACGGCCCAGTGGTGATCGGCTGTCCGAGGTGGAGGAGGCACCGGCGGGGGAGGTCGGGCAGCGGGTGGCGCGGATGTCTCAGCAGAATTCGAAGATTGAGAATGTCGAAGCCGCCACGGTGCCCCTTGGCCAGGCGTTGAAGGCTTGTGCTGGCGGCGCGGCGCGGGCTGTCGCTCCAGTTCGGGGGAAGAACTCCACCCAGGCTGGCTGGGCACGCGCTCGCGCCAGGCTCAGATCAGGCGTCGGCCAGGGATCGCGCTGGGCTAATCCGGGCGGCTGCCTTCTCAATCTCGGCGGGGGCCAAATAGGACTTCTCAACCAGAGCGGAGTCCCGGTACACCAGCTTCAGGGTCCCCCCCTTGGCGCACTGTAGGCGGTGCAGCGCCCAGGGAGGCCGGTGGTCGGTTGTGGCCCAGAAAGCCTGGATCGGATCGCCGTGGCTAACACAGACGAACGTGGACCCCGGATGCTGCCGCCGACCCTCGGCGACGACCCGCTGAACCCGGGCGTGCATCATCCCCATGGTTTCGTCGCCGCGCAGGAGGCCAGGCCAGATCATGTGCACGTACCATCGAGGCTTCTTCCAGATCACGTCCCGGTGCCGAGTTCCCTGCAGATAGCGGCCGAATTCGGCCTCGACCAGGTCAGGGCGCTCCAGGATCTGAACTCCAGGCGGGAGTTGGTCAGCGATCAGGGTGGCGGTCTCTCGGGCCCGCTGCAGGGGGCTCGTGTAGATAGCCGCGATCGGAAACTGGGAGAGGAATCTGCCGAGCGCGGTCCCCTGGGCCCTGCCCTTCGCGCTAAGTCCGAAATTGGGCAGGTGGCCGTAGAGGATCCCCCCAGGGTTCTCCACGTCACAATGCCGCGTCAGGTAGCAGACGGTCTCCACCGCAGTCGGCGCGCTCATCAACTCCATGCTACGGTCTCGGCCGTTCCGGCCTTGACGCCAGGGCGGTGGGCGCGGGCGACAGCGTCACAATGGGAGCGGTAGCTGGCCCCCTTAGCTCAGTGGATCAGAGCGGCGCCCTTCTAAGGCGACGGTCGGTGGTTCGAATCCACCAGGGGGTACGGCCCAGGCGGTCTGGCACGAAGCCCCCGAGTCATACTTTGTCAATGCCTCACCTGATCACTCCGACCCCCTCGGGGTGGTGGCGCCGATTGGGCGGGAGCCGCAATGGGTGGGGTGATGACGCGATTCCCGGCTACGGATACCCGGGCTCGAGCGTAGGCGGTGCAGACCTCGAGGCTGAGGTGCGGAGCCCTGGGGCGGGGAGCAGGAAGAGTAGTCGGTGGTCGGCGGCCTCATGGCCATTGCCTTGAGATGCGTGGGGCTCGTCGGGCGGGGCGCATCAGTCCGTCAGGCCCACTCATGGCTACCTGCGGCTGCGGCCCCGATGTTCCACCCCCGCGGGCTGGTCGCGGTCGGTAGGTGAGCGAAGGGCCGATGAATCAGGCGAGCGAGTCCGATCGGAGAACGGCTGGCCAATCAGCCGGCGAGGCGGGGCAGGGCTTGGGGGTCGGTCTAGCTTCGCCACCAGCCTCCCAGATGGCACCGAGCGTGGAGGTGGACGTCGCCCGCGTACCCGAGGGGGTCAGGACCGACGGCGGCAGGTCATTCACCCTGAGGCTCACCCAGGCGGCCCTGCGGGGACTGATGCGGTGGCTTGCCCGCGACGGTCTGGACGTGCAGGGGCTGGAGCTGGTTCCGGAGGCGGGCCCAATCCTGGTGTGCTCCAACCATCTGTCCAACCTCGACCCGCTGGTGCTCGGGGCGGTCTTCCCTCGGGTGATGCACGCCATGGCCAAGGTGGAGATGTTCTCCAACCCCCTCCTCAGAGCCTACCTTCTGAGTTGCAACTGCTTCCCGGTCCGGCGGGGAGCTCCCGACAGGAAGGCGCTGCGGGCGGCAGCTCTGGTCCTGCAGTCGGGAGGGGCATTGGTGCTGTTCCCGGAGGGACACCGCGGCGACGGGTCGAACCTGCAGGGGTTTGAGCCCGGGGTCGGATACATCGCGATGCGAAGCCGGGCGCTGGTGGTTCCGTGTGCCCTCTGGGGAACGGAACAAGCGCTGCCCAAGGGAAGGCTGATACCGCGCCGTGCCCGGATCCACCTCACGATCGGCAGACCGTTTCAGCCCCAGGGGGCGTCGCCGGAAGAGGTGAGCGAGGAGATCCGGCAGCGGGTGGCGGAACTGCTGCCGGACACCTACCGATAGTCAGCCCACGGACACCAGGGTGATGGTGAAGATCAGGGTCGAATTGGCGGGGATCTTGGGGCTTGGGCTGGTGCAGCCGTAACCCAGGGCGGGCGGGATCACCAGCTCGCGCACACCGCCCACCTTCATTCCCGGAACTCCCTCGACCCATCCTTCGATCACCTTGCCGGCCGCCAGGGTGAGTGAGACCGGCTTGCCGTGGTTGTCAACGGCGCTGCTGTCGAAGACGGTGCC
>DAHWNZ010000135.1:0-2963 GCA_027339635.1 Candidatus Dormiibacterota bacterium | reverse complement strand
GAATCATGAGCCTGGGAACCACAGAAATGTCAAGGAGGGCGCCTTTTGACGGCTTCGTCACGTGCCATTTGAAAGCCGCCGGCCGCGCTCCGTTCTTGGACAGCCCGGCCGAGCCAGCGGACCGTTGATCCCGGCAGCTGGTGGCTCACTTCGCCCGCACGGAAGCGGAGGCAAGCCCCGATCCGGCCCACCGTCCGCGAGATCCTGGGTGGGCCAGCGTGTCAATGGCCATTGAGAACTGGACAGTGGCGCCGAGGACCCATGGGCGCCAGGGGCAACCACCGCCCGCGGAACTCCGGGCGACAATGGGACGGTCGGCGCCGCGAGCGACCTCAGCCGCTGTGGGTAGCGCTACTTGTTCGACAGTCCGCCAGGTGGCGCCGGAGTTTTCGTGACTCGAGTCGGCCCGAGATAGCTGGCCCAGCCGCGGCCGAGAATCAGCGCCCGGAAGCCCACCCAGATGGTGAGAGCCAGCCAGAGCCCTACGATCCCCACGGCCGGGAAGGCCAGCACCGCGGCCCCGGCGGGCACGAAGGCGATCAGGGCACCGACCATGGCCCGCCTGAGCGCCGTGAACCGCGCCGCCCCCAGGAGCAGCCCGTCGAGGACGAAGGCTAGGGCCGCAATCGGCTGCTGGGCGCCGCAAACCAGCAAGGCCCTGGAGGCGGCGCCAGCGACCTGGGGGTTTGTGGTGAAGGCGGAGGGCAGCGGCCCTGCGAGCCCCAGGGTCAGCACTCCCAATAGCGCGCCCGCACCTAGCGTCCAAAGCAGGATGCGGCGCCCAATCGCCCGCACTCTCGCCATGTCGTCCCGTCCAGTCGCCTCCCCGACCAGGATCTGCCCCGCCACCGCTAGGCAGTCCATGGAGAGGGCAAGCAAGATCCAGACCTGGAGCACGACCTGCTGGGCGGCCAGGTTAGACGGCCCCAATCTGGCGGCGATGGCAGTCGCGGCGAGGAGCACGGCATCGAGGGCCAGGGTCCGGACAGTGAGCGGCACCCCGTCGACCACCAGCCGTCTCAGGTCATAGCGGCGTGGGCGCGACGGTCGGACCGTGGACCGCCGGGACGATGCCCAGAACCCACCCGCGGCCACTACCTGAGCCGCCACGGTGCCCCACGCCGAGCCGGCGATCCCAAGGTGTGCCCCGTACACCAGGAGTACCTCCAGGGCGATGTTCAGAAGGTTGGCAGCGAGGGTTATCTCCAGGGTCCTGCGGGGCCGCCCCAAACCATTCAGGTGCCCGGTACCGGCCACGCTGAGCAGCAGGGGTGCGATTCCCAGCGCCGCTATGTGGAGGTACGTTTCGGAGTTGGCTGCCACCGCGCCGTGCCCGCCGAGGAGCTCGGTGGCGAAGGGGGCCAGGCCCTCGATTGCTAGGGCGCCCAGGACCCCCAGGAGCACGGCCAGAGCGTAAGCGGCGCCAACTGCGCGGCTGGCCATGGACCGTTCCCCGGCTCCCGCCCCCTGAGCGACCCTTGTCAGGGTCACCTGCCCAAGGAACGAAGTCGTCCACCAGACCACGTTCAGCACCCCGGCGGCCAGCGCCAGTCCACCCAGCTGGGGACTTCCTAGGTGGCCGACGATGGCGGTGTCCGTGAGGTTGTAGAGGGGCTCTAGCAGGAGGGCGCCCAGGGCAGGGAGCGCCAACCTCACGATCCGTGAGTTAAGGCTCACCGGATCGGTGTCGCGGTGGGTCATCATCCCCGCGGGCGGAGGGCTGGTACCCCCGTGGCCACGGTCAGCGGTGGGGGGCTCCGGGCTCCGCGTGGGCGCCTTCGGCGACCTGCTTGATCACCGCCGCACAATCGAGATCTCCATCTCCGGCGGCTACTGCGGACGCGAAGGTGCGTGCGCAGTGCTCGGCGAGCGGCAGTCGGAGCTGGGCAGCTGCGGCGCTGTAGCGCACCAGTTCCAAGTCCTTGGCCATCAGCGCCAGCCGGAACTGGGGGCTGAAGTCGCCCGTGAGGAACATGGGGGACTTCCGCAGGAGGATCGTGCTGGCAGCCTGACCGGAACTCAGAAGTCGTAGCCCGGTATCCAGGTCGATGTGCCCCGCTTCAAGGAGCGCGATGGCCTCGGCAAGCACGCTCAGTGTGCCCGCCACCACAAGCTGGTTGGCCTCCTTGACGACCTGCCCGGCACCGGCGTCCCCCACCCACTCGACTTGTCGGGCCACAGCTCCCAACACGGGTCGGACGGCCTCCAGCGCCGCCTGTGCCCCGCCGACCATGACCGCGAGAGTTCCGTCTGCGGCGCCCTTGACGCCCCCGGAGACCGGGGCGTCGAGCACGTCGATCCCCCGGAGTGCACCCTGGGAGAAGTGTTCGACGGCCACCTCCGGCCCGACGGTGGAGAAGTCCACCACCACCGTGCCGGGACGGGCCAAGGCAAGAACCCCTCCCGGCCCTGACAGCACCTGCCGCACCTCCCGAGGCCCCGGGAGCATGGTGGCCACGACTGTGGCCGACTGCACCACCGAGCGCAGGTCCGTCAGCGTGGGAATGCCGGCGGCGCAGAGGTCGCGCGCCCGCCGCTCGAGGGGATGGTATCCGTCAACCTGGATCCCCCTGTCGCGGATCCTCCTGGCCATCGGCAGCCCCATGGCCCCCAGTCCGATGAAAGCTACCCTCAGGGTCGGAAGCGAGGAATCTGGCCCATCCGTCCGCACCGGGCCAGCCTGGGGCCCTCTCTTCTCCGGTGGGACGGGTCGGCGTGATCCCATCAGGCCAGCTCTGCCACCGCGTCGGCCAGCGAGATCACCCTTGCGAAGAACGGAAGGATCCGGTCCATGGAGATCTCATGGAGGTCAGTAGCCACGTTGTGGCAGCAATCGCGAACCACCACCACGTTGTATCCGAGATCGTGGGCGGTGCGGGCGCAGCTCTCCACCCCCATGTTGGTGGAGTAGCCACCGAGGTATAGGGTGCTCGCGCGAAGGGTGCGAAGCCGGAGGTCAAGGT
>DAHWNZ010000134.1:0-3032 GCA_027339635.1 Candidatus Dormiibacterota bacterium | reverse complement strand
TGGAGGACGATGCCGCCCAGACACTGGACGTCGAACGGGCGCATCCCCAAAGTCCGACGGGCGGCCTCCCGAGCTACGGCGAATGCCTCGACCAGCAGATCGTCCAGACTCTCGCCGGCCGCGAGCCGGGACCTGAACTGCTCGGTCCGTTCCCGCAGCTCGGAGTCGGCCAGCGGCTGAACCTCGTTCTCCATCTCCCCGATCCGCGCTACGGTCTGCCAGTGGTTCCGAAGCTCGCGCCGGGTAGGGTCGTAGATCCTGGTCAGGACACTCATGCATCGAGCCCTCGACTGCCACCCCGGGTCACATTCAAGGGCCCGATGCGAATGGCGGTCGTCAGATCACATCCGGCCCCGCCCCTCGGGCCGGGCGTCCGGCGGAGGCGTCCCCTCGGGGCTGGGGGCACTAGCGGCCCCAAATCGAGGCACCCCAGGACAGGCGGTTCGACATCGCCCCTGATTATCCCCCCACAGCCGAGGAGGCAATCGTTACCTCGGGCTGGGCCTCGGTGACATACGCAGGCCCAGTACCGGCTCCGCCCACCTCCATCCAGCACGTCCGGGCCCCCTCCACCACGAGGATCAGAACAGCAACAGGCGTGAGGCCAACTCGGAGCAGGTCGAACTGGCTCACTGCGGGCAGGATCGCCAGGGCGAGGAGGCAAAGGCCCGCTCCGAAGCCCGTCAATCGCTCATCCGTTCGCCAATGCCAGAGTCCGATCGACAGCAAGGCTAACACCGCGAGTCCGACCGGCCAAGGTAGCACCCCGCTGGGCCAGATCAGCAGAAGCCAGATGACCACGACAAGAGCCAGCCCCAACCCCAGCCCGTGGATCCGCCGCGCGTCCCGGCCGACCGTCAACATGAACAGGGGCAGAAGCAGCAAATCGTCATTGATGTGGGCGTAGGGCGTGGCCGCCAGCCAGATTGCAAGTGGTAACCCAACTCCCCACGCGATCCTACCCACCTGGCTGACCCTCTCCCAATCCTTGGAGGTCAGCATCCAGGTTGAGAAGATCCCGATTGCCAGAAGGGCCAGAAACCCTGTCGCCAACGTGCCGGGGGCCAGCAGCCCAGCAGAGAGCTTCCAGGAAGCTGGAGCTGCTCCAGCCAGCGTGGGCAGCCCGGCAAGATTGGGCGGCTGATGGGCGACGCTGCCACCCGAGCTCCAGAGCGCCTTCCACCAAGCGGGAAGTAACCCCGGATAGACGCTGACGCTGGCTGCGGTTGTGATCGCGAACCCCAGCGCGAACCGAAACGCCCTGGACCGGTGCCCCAGCAGGACGAGGAACAGCAGGAGCGGGGCCGGCCACAACAGTTCCGGCATGACCCATACCAACCCCATGACGAGTCCAGCTGGCAAGGGCCGCTCATGCCAGGCCAGCAGCATGGCCCCGCCGACCGCGGCGAAGGTCAAGGCATCAAACTGACCTGACAACAGCCCCAGAGCGACGATCCAAGAGGCGACGACCCCCAGTTCCAGCCCTCCCAGGTGGCGCCATCCAAGGTCCCGGCCGAGCAGCGCTGTGACCAGCGCTAGGGCCAGCAGTCCGACTCCCGTGAACAGAGCGTAGGCTGGCCAGAAGCCGATACGGGTCAGCGGAATCAGCGCCGCGCCAGCCACGGGTGGGACGGCCAACCGATCTAGCGTCGGTCCCGGCCCGTGGCCCGGATAGTGCTGCGTGGCTTGTTCCGCAGCCTGTAGGACGCTCAGACGATATGGGTCGCTGCCTCGGGCCAGGGCCGTGGCCGCGGCATAGAACAGCCTGAAGTCAGCACCAAGTCCGTCAGGACTGGGCGGAACCAGCCTGGTGAGCGCGAATACCACGAACCCTACACCTATCCCGACACTGAGGAGAAGGACCAAACCCCGCAGGCGCCGACTGCGCCGATCCAAAACCTCCTCGAGGCTTAGATGGTCCTGGGCAGAGGACGGCACCGACGACTCACTCAAGTGCGAGTGCGGCCATGGGGTCGATCCTCGCGACCTGGCGCGCGGGCAAGATTGCCGCCGTGAGCAGCGCAAGTAATGCCGCTCCCGCGAGCACGACCAAGGCTGGCACTGAGACCGCGAAGGGCAATGGCAGCTCTGGATTCGACGCGGCGGCGACCTCGGGGCCGGTGAGCGCGACGCCGCCTACCAAGCCCGCGGCGACACCGACGAGGCCGACCGCGAGCGCCTCTCCGAGCACGCTCCGGGCCACTGTGCGGCGGCTCAAGCCGACTACGCGAAGCAGGGCTAGCTCGCGGGTGGCACTCCTCGTTTCCAAAACCAAGGTGGTCACAGCCGCCAGAATAGCGATGACCACCGCGATGAGGGCCAGCGATGCGATCGCGCCGACGTCGTGAGCGACACCCGCCGCCACGCCGCGGCCCACAGCTGTCACGCTCTCCGTCTCCATCCCATACCTGAATCCCGCCAGCCGGATAGACCGCGCAGCCCCATTGCCGGACGCGCGCAGTTGAATTAGGTTGAACCCACTGGCCTGAGATCCGAAGAACCGAACCGCGGGCTGCTGGGCCACGATGACCGTCTCCACTCCAGACGGCCCCGGCAGGGTGTGGCTCACCAGCCCGGACACGGAAAACCAGTGGGATCCAGAGTCCGTCACGATGCGCAAGCGCGACCCCACATGAACTTTCAACTCAGCGGCCAGCTCCAGGGGGAGGATCACGCCGCGACCAGCCGCCACCGCGGCGAGCGCGTCTGCCCTGGACCCAGCGACGAACTGGAGCGCTCCTGATCTTCGATATCCTGAAACCGCCGTCGCAGCCATGTCTACCGCCACATGTCCCACCCGAGCTGTCACGAAGCGGACCGGCGCCACCTCTCCGATCCGAGGCTCGCCAACTCCCCGTCGCGCCGCGCTCAGCACCTGGGCCTCGATCGCAGAAGATTGAGATGTTGGGCTGACGATGATGTAGTTGCCGACGAAGAGCTGGTTCACCCACTGCTGGCCAGCTTGGAGGGCCGCGGTCGAGACATCGGCCAGGCTCGCCGCGGTTGCGACCGCCACGAAGATGAGACTCACG
>DAHWNZ010000133.1:0-3049 GCA_027339635.1 Candidatus Dormiibacterota bacterium | reverse complement strand
CCAAGACGCTGCGCCTTGCCTTGGCTCCGCACGTACGCTAGCGGGATCGGAGAGGCGCACACAAGGCACATCGCCCCGGTCCGGGATACGGTGCCAGTCCCAGGCGCGCCCTTACCCCGGACTATCTCGAACCTCACCCCCTGGCCCTCAGTGATGGGCCGCGCCCACACCTCCTTGCCGGACTTGGTAGATAGGGAGAAAGATTGCAGCAGGGGAGAAGTGGTGCCGCAAGCGGGATTAGGGCACGTGACGGTGCGTGCCCAAATCCAGGCGATGACAGGAGCCTTGTCTCCGCTCAGGAGAGTGGCCTTGGGGTAGAGGTCCCCCATCCTCTTCGCGGCCTCCTTGAGCATCCATTCGCCATAGTGGCGGACATCCTGGGCCAGGCCTCGGGCACCTGGCCAGGCCCCGCTACCCAGTTGAAGTCCTTCGGGGGGGTGCAGTGGCCGGCTCCCAGCGAACTTCGCTGGGAGTTCGATCAGCGCCTTGGTGATGAGAACAGCGACGGGGTTGAGGTCGCTGGCACGGGCCACGAGCCCCAGCCGCTGTGCCTCCAGCGGTATCGACCCTCCTCCGGCGAAGGGGTCCAACACTGGCGGGGGATTCTCTCCCATGGATTTGCGGATCTCCGCCCGCGCCATTGCCAGGACGGGCTCGTTGCTTGAGTTCTCCCACTCCACCAGATGCTCGATGATCCGGAAGAGCCGCTGCCGCTCAGCTGCCTGTAACTCGGCGGTTGGGAACCGGTCTGGGTGGGCGGAGGGGTCGTCAACCAGTTGGGCGAACAGGACCGCGCGGCAGGCTGCTAGCGGGCGCCGCGCCCACCACAGGTGGAGAGTGGACGGGTGACCGTGGCGGATCGACTTCTCCCGGGCTGACGCCACGTTGATCGCCTGGAGCGGGATCGCCACCTCGATCAGCTTGCGTGGCGCGGCCTCCGCGCCTCCGTCAGCCATTGTCACTGCCAAGCGACTGGATGAGTGTGATGAGGAGTACCGCTCCAACCCCGATCAGCGCCGCAGTCGCCTGCCGATTCGATCGGCACCTATCAGTGGCTATGGTGACCGCGTCGGCGATCACCTCGATTGGCGGTCCCCACCCGTACAGGCTGGCCATGGGAAGCAGGATCTCGCGGACATCAGACGTCGTGGGGCCGTGCCAGAAGCCGCAGAGGTCCAACGCCGCAAACCGGGCGTCAGTCTCCATGTCATCGGCGAGTCGGGTGGCGTCCCAGAGATTGCCTGCCGCCCGCCTGGCCCAGTCCGAGCTCTTCTCGGCGATGTAGCTGCTCAGCGCATGTTGCTGGGCATCCCTCACCGGAGGGTGCTCTCCGCACTTCCGTTCACGATGGATCTCCCGCAGCCTCCCAGAGCCGCCTCCAGTCGAAGCTGGTGCTCGTCTCGGCGAAGTGTAGTAGGGGCGACTTGCCCGAGAAGGGGTCCCGCAGGTAGCGAACCCGCTCCCCGCCTTCGGCGAGCACCTCAACCAGCGCCAGGACGTAGTTCCGGCTGGCATTCAGCCCGGTCAGGATCTCGGTTCTGGTGACGGTCACGCTCTCCGATCCCTCGATCCTTCCCTTCACCTCGATAAAGTGGAGGTGCTGCTCGGAGTCGACGGAGCGGATGTCGTACCCAGGGTTGTTGGGTGGCATCTCAGCTGGGGTCCGCATCAGCATCCGCTCAGCTGCCAGCACCGCCTCCACTGCGCGCCGCTCCACCTCCCTGGTCTCCCGCGCTCGTGGGGGAGCGGAGTTAGAAGGGTCTGCTAGGTGACGCACCAGACCAGTTGGGACGACGAGTGCCGCCCCGACAACCACAGGTGGCAGCGGCTGCAACTGCAGCTCCTGGTCCAGCTCCACCAGCCGTCGGTCGAGACGGTGTTGCAAGTCGTCCGCCCGCGCCCGGGCACGCTCCGGATTGACGCGAGGCTGACGCCCCTGGCTCACCTGCTGCTGCAGCTCTGTGGCGCGCTTGTCCCAGTGGATGATCTCGGCCGTGAGTCTCGCCTGCACTGCTGCCTTGACCTTCCGTACCCTGTCACCGGTGCGCTGCCGCACCTCGGCCAGGTGCTCCGGCACGAGGGTTGAGATGGCGTAGTCCAGCCCAGCGCTCTCCACCCCTGAGGTGAGCCAGGGGTCAGTCCGGAGGTCCGAAAGCCTAGAAAGCTGCTCTGGTGTGGGCGTCTCATAGTCGAGGTATGGCGCTGGACCGGCCAACGCCGGCTCACCGGTCGGTGAAAGAGTGACGAACTGAGCTCTTCGGGACACGGCCCGGGGTGGCAGGCCATCCCGACGTCTGGCGTCTGCTATCTCGTGCTCCAGGAAGAGCAGCAGCTTCGGTTCTTGGCCATGGTCGGTGGGGTCGACCAGGGTTGCCCCCTGGGTCAGCGCTCCCCCATCTCGGGCCAGGGTCACGTCGATCACCGCTTCCAGCAGGGGGTGTCCCGGGCAGATGAAATCGGCCAGCGGCCTGCCGGGCACGGCGATCAAGTCCTTCTCGAAGGTCACTCGCTCGTACCGCATGAGCAGAGGGCCCCGACCTGGGAGGTTGCGGATGGTGGCGGGGACGAAGGTCAACTCGAACCTTCCCTGCTCCCGCTCCGCCGCCCGGCCTCCCAGTCTCTCCAGAGCTCCAATGAAGAAGTCGCGCACGAAGTGGGGCTGTAACTTCTGGGCGGCGGCCTCCTCCATCTGACGGCGCACTTCCTGCACGTCGACCACGCTCATCACATCACTCGCGAGCGCCTCTCGCTCCACCAGCTCGGAGAGGCCTTCCCCGACTGCTGCGTCCACCACCTGGTGAAGTCGGGCGCGGACATCGGGCCGGTCTCCGTACCGGATGGCCTCAATGAGCAGATCCCGGAGCTGGCGGCCTGGCAGTGCCTGGCCAAGGACGTCAAACACCTGCCCGCCCAGGGCCATCCGTTGCTCCTCGAGCTTTGTGAGGAGCACCTCGTAGACCTGCCCCTCCCGGGTGTTCTGGGCAAGCAGATTCCACATGTGGCAGACCTCGGTCTGCCCGATGCGGTGGATGCGCCCGAAGCGCTGCTC
>DAHWNZ010000132.1:0-3208 GCA_027339635.1 Candidatus Dormiibacterota bacterium | reverse complement strand
CGAGGACGGACCTCTCCGCGTCCAGGTTGTGGGGTGGGACTCTCAGCTGGGTGGCCGGCCTGGTCTGGGTCATGCTCATGCTGTCTCCTCCTGAGCCGTGGCCGGGTGGTCGTCGTCAGGTGATGGGGTGACTCCCCCTACAGGTACATCAGGGGACGTCAGGTACCTATCTATGCGCGCGCCCGTTTCTGCGCGGGAGCGCGCCCGTTTCTGCGCAGGGTTGAGTTCGAGCCGCGCGCCCGTTTCTGCGCAGGGGCGCGCCCGTTTCTGCGCAGGCCCGGGAGCCCTGTGCATAACTCCCGGGGAGGGCCTGAGGTACAGTCCGCCCCGGCGGACCTGAGCGTCGAGCTCAGGCCAGATCTGCCTCAGCCCCGCCAGGTGACGCACCAAATCCCCCCTAAAGTCCCGCGGCCTTTGGCCGGGGGACCCTCCGAGTTGCGCCATCAGGAGCTCCGTGGGCACGGTAGTTGGCGCCTTGAGGTAGAAGAGACGGTGGGTGAGCCACACGTACATGTCCAGAGCCATGGGGCTGCGGCGCAGCTGCTGGAGATGGTCGAGCCGAATCGGAATCGGCCGCTCGACCACCTCCCTAAAGAAGGGCTCGGAGAGCGTGATCGTCGACTCCCAGAAGACGGGGGTGGTTGGCCGGGCCGGATCCCACCACAACATCACCTTGGCCGCCACTGGAATGGGTTGGATTCCGGTTTGGCCTGGCCGGGAGTAGATGGCCGTGATGGTGCTGCCAAACAGCGAGGTCATCTGCCGGCGTAGCCGGGTGATGTCACCTTTTTGGCCGCCGGTGCGTCCGAGATGGAGGCGATCCAAGAACTCGCTCAGGGTCTGACCCAAGCGAAGTTCGGGCTGTTGCGTGCGAACCGCCTCGGTTGTCAGCCAGCACATCAGCAGCCGAGGGATGACTCCGTAGGGGAGACCGATACCGCCGGGAGCCACAAACGACACCTTGAGATCGCCGTTGACGCGCACGAACTCGTTTCCTCGCTGGCGGGTGTACGGGAGGCCGATCTGCGCCATGGTCCTCGCGTAGAAGGCGATCTCACCCGCTTGGCGGGCCTCCGCGACCTCAGTCTCGATGGCCTCCGCCACGAGTTCAGCGGGAGGGGGAGGAGGCAGACACCGATCTGGATCGACCACACCCACCACCACCACCACCCGGGCGCCCGTGCTGGAGCCGACCACATCGCCGATGTCATGGGCGTGCCGGGTGAGCCCCGCCCGGGCGGTCTGATTGGGCGCCGCGACCGAGAGGGTGAGCGTCGTGCCCGTGCACTCGCTCCCGACCAGGACGCACCGCCCGAGCAGCCCCTTACGGATTGGGACGGGGAGCGACGCCAGGGCCGCGTCCCACGCAGCGGTGATGCCAGCTGGGCTCGGGGAGGTCGCCATCACCCGCGCACCCTGAGCGGGGTGGGCGTCGCCCACACCTGGCACCTGGCCGACTCTGCGGTGATGTACTTCTCGAGGTCTACGACTGCCACGCGGGTCGCCCTTGTCCCGCCAACGTGGAGGCTCGGGATGTCGCCGCGCTGGACCATCGCCCGTAGGGTCTGGACACTGACAGAGAGCGCAGCCGCAGCCTCCGGCAGCGACAGCAACAGCTTCCCCTCGGGGACCCCTCTCGTCGCCGGGGTCCCGGCCCCGGCACCCGCCGTTTGGAGGAGTTGAATGGCAGCCATGACCGTTGGGAGGGCTGCGACCGGAACCTCGACAGACACCGTGCTCGACGCACGATCAGGGACTTCGAGGTCGCGATGGGCAACTGGCGTAGACATACATGTCCCGCCGCTGCCGTAGCGTGACCGCTCACGCGACCGCGGTGTGCCGAGCTAGGCCCGACCTCGGGGGTGATCCTGTCCGCGACTCTGCGGAGCTGGCGGATCAGTCCGTCAAGATAACTATACCCTACGCCGCCACGGGGTCAACCTTAGGTCCCAACTTTCCAGCCATCGTTGGACTTGCCCACAAGTCTTGCCGAGTTCAATTTCCGTGCGGCCTGCGGGCTGAGACTCTCAGCCCAAAGCTGAGGTAACGAAATCTTCACTCTTAGATTTGCGCACTTCGGGCACTTAGCGAAGAAGGGCTCGGCCGGAGGATCCCCGACTCGCCACGACGCGCCGGGAGCCGGCAGGGCGATGAAGGCCTCCCGTGACGCTTCCCTGTCCTGGCCATAAGGGGCCCGCGCTGGAAACCTGGCGAGCCAGCGAAGGTAGTGGCCCGCCACCAGGCACTGCTCCTGTTCGTCCCAGAACCAACCCCGGGGGACGAGGAATTCGGCTATGACATCGGGAGCATGGCTGGTCGAGGCGTGCAGGAAGCCGATCGGCCATCCGCACCGGCCGCATTGGACGTTGCCCCGGAACTGGTCCTTGCCCTTCGACATGAGAGTATCGGCCAGCCGAGCCCCCACTTCGCGAGAACCGCGGCGCGGCTTCACCGCCCCAAGCGCCGCGATCTCCGCCAGCGTCTGGGCTAAGGGGCCATCGTCCGCCCGGGGCGCCGTCGGTGCCATGCTCCCAAGCTACCACACACTGAGGCCGAGTCAGCCGAGTCCTTGAACGCGGGGCTGACAGCAGACTTGACAGCAATCCCAGGTACCACCACACTCCGCGCAGCTCGATCACGGCACCCGTTTGAAGTCCCAGACCCCGCTACGCGTCACCATGAACCCAGACCCCACGCTCTTGAAAACCGCTGAGGCGGCAACGCTTCCGGGGGTTCGAATCCCTCTCCCTCCGCCAATTTGATCTCGATGGGAGCCTTGACGTCGAGTGGTTTGGGTGCCACACCCATGCGCATGACGGCAACCGTGACGGCAACCCACCGAGCAACATAGCCGCAAAGCTGAAGCACCTTCCCCGCTGGGGGAATGTCTTCGTCTTGACCCACGGCTTCTTGGCGCGATCGGAGCCAGCGGACTCCCTTGGAAGACGTGACCGAGCTCACCGCAGAGATCGAGGACGCGGTAGGGGGCGAGCGGCGCGTCGGTGCGCAGAGCCTCTCGGGTCAATCGAGCCTCGCGATCATCTTCAGGAAAAGTGCGGCTTTCCTGGGCTGGGGGGACCGAGCAGTGGGGTCGAGGCGGGCAATCTCAGCGACCGGTGCGGGAGAGCGAGGTGACCCAGCCCGACATCAACGCCCGGGCGCGGGCGACGTCTTCCTCAGCGAACCACCTGGTCGGCTCGACCTGGTC
>DAHWNZ010000131.1:0-3302 GCA_027339635.1 Candidatus Dormiibacterota bacterium | reverse complement strand
CGTGGAGCGGGTGCTGGCCCTGGCGACCCGATCCGAGGTCTCGGCATGAGCACCGAGGAGTACGCGTTCTCGGCCACCGTCCCACTCTCCATCTCGGAGGCCGAGGAGGCGGTGCGGCGGGAGCTGGCGGCCGAGGGATTCGGGGTCCTCACCGAGATCGACGTGCGCGCCACCCTACGGCAGAAGCTGGACCTGGAGTTCCGGCCCTACCGCATCCTGGGCGCCTGCAACCCCGCTCTCGCCCACCGGGCGCTCGCGGCGGACCCACTGGTGGGGGTCCTCCTCCCCTGCAACGTGGTGCTGGAGGAGGAGAGGGTCGGCTCCACCAGGGTCCTCTTCATGGAGCCCCGTGCCCTGATGAAGGGCTCCGGTTCCGAAGTGGAGTCGGTGGCGAGTGAGGCTTCGGAGAAACTCCACCGAGTGGCGGGCAGGTTGCCTGCCGCGGGAGGGGCGTGACCGCCTGAGGCGGGCGAGCCTACTGCGCCTGCAGGATGCTGGTCGAGGTCAACACCACCTGGTTGCCGAGGAGAGGCTCCAGTGGGTGCGCCACATATGTAACCCTGACCTTGAATGCCGAGGGGCTGGAGTACCCGCCCTCGACGCAAACTTCGATATAGGCGTCACCGGGTACCGTCGCCTGTACCAGGGTGTCGGCCGCTCCCCCGGAGCAGAAGCTCGTGCCGCTGGTGGAAGTCCCAAGCTGACATAGGGCATTCGGGTTTACGGCCAGGATGTTGGCCGCACGCTGCGCTGCCGCCTGAATTGACACCGGCAGCCCTGTGGCGCATCCGCCGGACAGCGACAGACCGTTGTTCGTCGAGGGGTTCTTCACGATGGCCGCGCGGGCACCCCCCTGGGCGGCATCGGAAACGGCGCTGGCCTGAAAGAAGAGAATCCCGGAGGCGATGATCCCGAACAGGAGAGCGAAGAAGATCGGTGCCACCAGGGCGAACTCGACTGCGCTCTGTCCCTGCCTTCTGCCCCGACGTGGCCGCCGAAGGTTCCCGATCACTGGGTCAAGATCGCCGAGCCCTGGATGCCCGGGATGTGGAAGGTGCTACCGGTGATGGCCAGGATCGTGTCGCCCTGGGTCTGGAAGAGGTCAACGGTGGCCAGACCCTGGATGGTCACGTGACAACCCTGGGGGTCGTTGACGGGGTTCCCGGGCAGAGCTGAGCCTGGCTGGCCGCCTTCACAGGTCATGCCGGTGGAGGAGTCGACGCCAAAGCCGGCGACCAACATTCCGCCGGGCAGGTAGGGGATACCGTTGTGGTCACCCCAGTAGGTCTCATTGCTGAGGGTCTGCCCGGTGATGTAGCTGTCATTGAAGAGAATCCCGTTGAGGGTGATGTTGGCGCTATCGCCGAGCATGGCATCAAAGCCGAAGTTGGCCGGGGTGTTCCAGTCCTGCCAGAGCAGGAAACCGAGCCAGGTGCCGGAGGTGGGCGCGCTCAGCGTGATGGTTCCTCCTCCGCCCATCTCCACCGAATCGTTGAGCCCCTGGTTGGCCACGGGGTTGGGGTTGTAGGAGACCGTCTGTTCGGCGCTGGAGTTCACTGGATTGCAGTTGTCATTGCCGGTGCCACTGCTGTTGCAGCTGCCGCCGAACCCACCGATCACCGGCTCTCCGTCTCCCACGTTCTGGACCCCGGCGATCTTGTTGGGAGGGTTCTGCGTGAAGAACAGCACGTCGCTGCCGGTCACCTGGTCGCCCGCTGCCGGACGCAGCACCAGCCCCTGCTCGAAAACGTAGATTCCCGCGTACCCGCCGGGACAGTCCTGGAAGTTGGCATTGCCGGTCACCCGCACGGGGAAGGTGTACACGCCGGGGGAGTACTCCTTCACTCCGCCGGAAGAGGGGATCGAGCTAGCTGAGGTATAGGTGACCACTGGGGACCCCGGGCAGTAGGCGTCGCTGGTCGTGGGTGGGGGCGGAGCGTTGGGGTCCGACTTGATCGGGTCGGTGGTGTACTGGCCGTAGCCCCCTGCCCAGTTGTCATAGTAGATGGTGGTGTTGTTGGCGCTGCAGACCGCGGAGTTCCACGGGTCTGGGGCACTCCAGGGGGCCGGGGCGGTGGGATCTCCAGCTGGCGGCCCGCTGGCGTTGGAGGCGGAGCCGAAGCACCAGTCCCAGGGCGGGTTGGCGACCGACTCGATGTTCCCGTAGTCGGTCATGGTCCCGTTCTCCTTGCCGTCGATCACGTCCGGCTTGCTCCAATTGTTGTGGTTGGGGTCGAGCCAGCCGTTGGCGTTGTCGAAGATGGTGCCCTTGACGTCGAACTGGCCATCACCAGCCATGAGGATCGTGTGGGCGCCGTTCTCGCCCAGGGAGACGATGCTGGTGAGCGGCCCGCCCTGCTGGACGCTGTTGATGGCCGAGGCCCCGGTAACCGTCCGGAGCTGGGTCACGCCCATGATCTGCTCGATGAAGGGGGGCCACTGGGGACTCACGGTCACCTTGACGCCACACGTCTTCACGGGGACCGTGGCGCTGGTGTCCGTGACCACGCCGCCGCTGGTGAAAGTTCCGGGACTCGGCTCGTCGATATAGGTCGCCGTCCAGTGGACGGCGCTTGGATTGCCGGGAGGCGGCTGAGCGGCCGGAGCATTGAGGTTGACCTCGTCATTGATCACCTGGACCACCTGCTGCCCGGTGATCGGACCTGGACTCAGGTCTCCGTCACAGTTGCTGACCAGCGCATCCGCTGCCGCGGAGGCCGCGAAATCCGCGGCGTTCTGGGCCTGGCGATATTGGAGCAGGCCGAAGCCCCCATCCACCGCCACCCCTGCCGCCATGAGCAGCACGAGCAGGCTGACGGCGAAAAGGATCATCACCTGTCCGGACTGGGCTGGGTGCCGTTGTCGTCTCCGCATCGGAGCCAGACGCAACTTCAGTTTCATTGCGGCGCCACCGCCTCCGCCTCGATGGTCACCCCGCCAAAGATTGGCACCAAGGGGGAGATGGTCTCCCAGACCTTGACCTGGACCAAGTTGACCACGTTGTTCTGCAACCCGGGGTACGGTGCGGGCAGGTCGGTGACCTGCACGCATTGACCAGGGGCAGGAGCCCCGGAGCACTGGATCGACCCCGCCCCGCCCTGCTCGTCCTGGGCGGCCACCGTGGCGTCGGTGGTTTGCACCGTGAGCGAGGAGGATGTGCCGCTGGCATACGCCTGGGCGGCCGCGTTGGCGCCGGCCCGGGCCGCCTGGGTCAGGCTGATGTCGGTCATGAGCATCTGCCCCCCGGTGGCGGCGAGGGCCAAGATCATGACCGCGATCGGCAGCACCAGGGCGAACTCCAC
>DAHWNZ010000130.1:0-3317 GCA_027339635.1 Candidatus Dormiibacterota bacterium | reverse complement strand
TCATGGGCAACCGGAGGCTTAGATCCCGGCCACATGGAGACCACCGTTCCCTCGCCCACGACCACCAGCCGTAGTGTCGGGACTGTGGGGAATGGTGGATCCGAGGCGGCTCGGCCGCCCCGGATCCGTCGCCGCCGGGCTCAGGACATCACGCAACCGTTGCTGGCCAGCGGCATGGGATTGCTGGCCTGGGTGCCGTTGTATCCGTTGCCCGCATTGCCTGCGGTGCCGTATTGGGCGGCCTTGCCAAAGGTGTTGCCATTGGTCATGTTGCCGAATTCCCAATCACAGGCCATGTGTCCGGTCTGGACCTGGGTCCAATACGGGTAGAAGTTGCCCGGTCCCGGAGGTGGAACGGTGCATCCGCTGCCGGTCGTGATGTTGCAGCGGTAGTCAGACGCCGGATTGTCGGTCTCGAACTGGACTTCCTGGTAGCCGGTCGCCTGACCGCCCGCCATGAAGGTCGGTGGTTGGATCACCATCGAGCTCGGATGCCGGTCGGGCTTGAGGCTGTTGGACCAGTCCTGCCAGTAGGGAGTCCCGTCGTAATCCAGGTCCCCTCCATCGTTGGAGTTGGTGCAGCCCGTCACCTCGTTGGGCGCGGTGGTCTCACCGCCGGAGGCCGCACCGCCATGGGTATCGCCGGCCGCGAAGCAGGGGCCGTCCCCATTAGGACTTGCCTCGATCGGGGTCGTGGTTCCAGGGACGTACGTCCCATCAGGCACCGTGCTGCTCTCGTACGGGCCCGCGCACTCGCCGAACTCGGTTGTGCCGTTCACGGGGTTGAGCAGCGACGTGCAGGGGGTGAAGTGCCCGATCTCGAAGGTGGTGCTGATATCGGTCGCCAGCGCCGCCCACGGCACGGTGTTCTGGTACGAGGCTGAGCTGTACTCCGGCTGGAAGCTGTAGGGCGTGCCCTTGCAGCTTCCGATGTTGGTGTTCATGAACCCGTTCTGAGCCGAGGCGACCATGTAGCCGGACTGGCCGGTGGTGAGATCCGTCACCACCGCTTCCAGAGCCCCCATGGATCGGTTGTCGAAGATGTGGGTCCGGATCGTGTCTCCCGGCTTGAAGAACAGGGTCTCCTGGTTCGGGGTGAAGGACGCGAGGTTGGCCTTCTGCGGGCTGGGCGGCCCCGTGGGCACGCCGTTGCGCTGGATGAAGGCGAAGTTGACCGGCTCCTCACAGGCTGGGTTGCAGTACTTGAAGTTGTAGTTGCACTCCAGGCTGTCGATGGTGAGCGCGGCGCACCAACCACCGTTGCCGTCGGTCAGCGGGTTCTTGCTCCCGGGGATGTTGCAGCTGATGCTGTCGGCGAAGGGAGCAAATCCGGGTGGATAGAACTGCAGCTCCATGAACGCGCTGCCGCCACCCTCGAAGGTCGAGGTGGCCGCGTTGTGGTTGTCCATGGGAGTGCAGGGCAGCTGCGGGTAGGACTGCGGGTCGCAGAGCGCCATCGAGTACCAGGGCGCGACCGACAACTCGAAGAAGTGAGTGATGTCGTTGCCCGGGGTCTTGACGGTGGGCAGAGCGGACGGGTCCACCGGCAGCGTCTCGGTCCAGGTCACGTTCGACCCGGAACCATAGGCGTTGGATATGAAGCGGAGGTTGGGCTCGTCGTGCCCAACGTAGTAGCCGTTGTCGTAGAAGCGGGCGCCGTTGGCGCCGTGCGGGTCGGTGCACGGCAGGGTGATCTTGACCGCAGACTCAACCGTGCTGTACCCGTTGCAGTCCAACTCTCCCCGCGCCCCGCCCCCCGACCACGAGGTGCCGGCCGACGCCAGTGAGATGGGCGTGCTCAGCAGCTGTACCCCCGCCGCCAGGGCCGCGAGCCCCAGCAGCGCGGCCAATTTGCCGCGCGCGCCATACATGATGCGCGATCTTGACAAAACAGTTCCCTCCCTGTCCGAAGACGCAACGCAGATCTAATTCCTGGCCGGACGAGAAGAGCGAGCGCAGCTTAAGCTCAGACCTCTTGGCGGCCGGGACCCACACGCCCCCCGGCGCTCGTGCACCACCTCCCCTGCAACGACCAGCCCCTGGCGAGTGGAGCGCCTCCGCCCCAGCCCGCCTCTGCGGGACGCATTCTAGCTCGCCTTCCCTGATTTGCCAACACCCAAGAGAAGAAAATCAGCAGTCGTGGTGGAATGGCCCCGGCCAGCGGCCGCCATGATCGCCAGGAGCCCCGGTGTCGGGGCCCAAAAGGAAATGCCAGTCAGGCCGCCGGCGGCCGACCTCGCCGCGGCATCGGGCCGACGGATCTGGGCAGCCGACCCGCTCTGTCCAGTGCCTCGCGTAGCACCATCTCGACCTGGGCGTTGAGGCTGCGCAGGTCATCCGCAGCCCACCTTGCCAGGGCGTCGTGGACCCCTGGGTCCAGGCGCAGCAGGACTGGCTTGCGGTCAGCCACGGATCACGAATACAGGGTGCCGGTGTTGACCACGGGCGAGGCCGGCTGATCACTGCAGAGGACCACCATGAGGTTGCTGACCATGGCCGCCCGGCGCTCCTCATCGAGTTCCACCACGTTGCGCTCACTGAGCTGGTCGAGCGCCATCTGGACCATCCCCACGGCGCCATCGACAATGCGCTCGCGGGCCGCCACCACAGCGTTCGCCTGCTGCCGCCGCAGCATGACCTGGGCTATCTCGGGGGCATACGCCAGATGGCTTATCCTCACCTCCACTATCTCCACACCGGCGATGCCCACCCTCTGGGCCATCTGCTCGGCAAGCTCGGAGGCCACGATGTCGGTAGCGCCGCGCAGGGAGGGCCGGCCCGCCTCGGGGTCGTCGTAGGGGTGGGTCGTGGCGACGTGACGCAGCGCCGACTCCGCCTGCACCCGAACGAAGGCCGGGTAGTCGTCGACCGCGTAAAGTGCCCGGGCCGTGTCGCAAACCTGCCAGACCACGATCACCGCTATCTCCACCGGGTTTCCGTCCCTGTCGTTGACCTTCAGGTGGTTCGTCTCAAAGTTGCGCACCCTGAGGCTGACCATCCGCCGGGTCGAGAGGGGCACGGTCCAAGAGAGGCCGGTCGCGCGCACCGTCCCCGCGTAGCTGCCGAAGAAGCGCACAACCCTGGTCTGTCCGGGCTGCACCACGACCAGCGACGCTAGGATCACCAACGCGACCAGGATGAGCGCCACCGAGGCGGGGGTTGACCCGGAACCGACCAGGAAGATCTTTGTCGCCACCGCTACCGCGGCCACCAGCACGCCCAGCCATCCGTTGATCCGCCAGGCCGGCCGCTCGTCGATCGCAGCCCGCAATCCCCTGACCCCGAAACGACCCCGGCCAGCTTCCTCTGGGTCTTGG
>DAHWNZ010000012.1:0-46230 GCA_027339635.1 Candidatus Dormiibacterota bacterium | reverse complement strand
GGAAAGATACAGCCGCTCTGAGATCGAAAAAGGGGTGCCGCCAGCAGGATTCGAACCTGCGACCCTGGGCTTAAAAGGCCCCTGCGCTACCACTGCGCCATGGCGGCTCATGGGCAGCCTACCGCAACCCGCGCGACCCCCTCCTGGAACAGCGTCCCCGGGCGCAATCATCCGAGCGCGGTGCCATTCGCCAACCAGTGTGGCTCTGGGAGTGCTTTTGGAGAACGCTGATCGGGAGGCGAAGCCGACGGGGTCCCAGGGCACGAGCGGTTAGAATTGAAGTGAACTGCGCTGCCATACGGAGTGGATGCGCGGCAGTTGGGGCGGATGCAAATGACTCAGAACGGGCACATCGAGAAGGGAACGACCAGGGTCAAGCGGGGTCTGGCCGAAATGCTGAAGGGTGGCGTGATCATGGATGTGGTCACCCCGGACCAGGCAGAGATAGCCCAGGAGGCGGGGGCAGTCGCCGTCATGGCTCTGGAGCGGGTTCCGGCCGACATCCGCGCCCAGGGGGGCGTGGCGCGTATGAGCGATCCCCAACTGATCAAGGCCATCATGGGCGCCGTTTCCATCCCAGTGATGGCGAAGTGCCGCATCGGACACTTCGTCGAAGCCCAGATCCTGGAGGCACTGGGCGTCGACTATGTGGACGAATCGGAGGTGCTGACACCAGCCGACGAGGAGAACCACGTCGACAAGTGGCAGTTCAAGGTGCCGTTCGTCTGCGGCGCCAGAAACCTGGGCGAGGCCCTTCGGCGGGTGTCTGAGGGCGCCGCCATGATTCGCACCAAGGGCGAGGCCGGGACCGGTGACGTGGTGGAGGCGGTCCGCCACATGAGAGCGGTCAGTCACGGAATCAGGCACCTAGGATCACTGCGGCCTGAGGAGTTGCCGACTGCCGCCAAGGAACTTGGTGCTAGCTTGGAGTTGGTCAGAGAGGTCGCCGAGACCCGCAAGCTGCCCGTCGTCAACTTCTCCGCAGGCGGCATCGCCACCCCCGCCGATGCCGCCCTGATGATGCAGCTCGGGTGCGATGGAAACTTTGTGGGCAGTGGGATCTTCAAGAGCGGGGACCCACTCCGCCGGGCCAAGGCGATCGTTCAGGCGACGACCTATTTCGACAAGCCAGAGATCCTTGCCGAGGTCAGCGAGAACCTGGGCGAGCCAATGGTCGGGATCAGCACCTCGAGCCTGCGTCCAGAGGAGCTCCTGGCGGTCCGCGGGATCTGATCCGGCACCAGGGTTCCTTCGTTTGACCGCCGCGGAGATCGGCGTCCTCGCACTTCAGGGTGACTTTCGAGAGCATGAGCGCATGCTCGAGAGTTGCCAGGTTCAGGTGCGCCGGGTGAGATTGCCACAGGATCTGCCCGGACTGCGGGGACTGGTTATACCTGGAGGTGAGAGCACGACCATGGGCCGACTGCTCAATGCGTCAGACCTGCTGCGGCCTCTGCGCCTGGCCATCGACTCCGGCCTCGCCTGTCTCACGACCTGCGCGGGGACGATCCTGGCTGCCAGGAGGATCTTGGATGGGGTCCCGGACCAGGTGAAACTGGATGTGCTGGATATCACGGTGAGGCGCAATGCGTTCGGGCGCCAGCTGGAGTCATCCGAGGCGCTGCTGGACATCCCAGCCGTCGCCGGGGGGCCCGTAGCGGTCGCCTTCATCAGGGCCCCGTCCATCGAGGAGACCGGGCCCGGGGTCGAGATCCTCGCGTCTTACCAGGGCAGCCCCGCAGCAGTCCGCCAGGGCCGGCACGTAGCCCTCACCTTCCATCCCGAGCTGACCGGTGAGTCCCGGCTGCACCGGCTCTTTCTCCAGGGGTTGTAGTCGAACTGGGGGAGATGCGAGCGCCGGGAGGGGAGCAAACTAAGGACATGCACGTTCGCACCGCCAGCTATCGCGACCTGAGCCAGGTGGACTCCCTGTATCGGACCACGATGGTGGTGGAGGAAGAGATGCACCAGCGCCTGGCGGCGGCTGGCCCCCAGAGTCCGGTCCCGGGCGCGGCCCTGGCACGGGCATGGTCGATCCTGACCAAGAGCCTGTCCGCCCTGATGCCGCTCGCGGACGTCGGAGACCAGCTGTATGTGGCGGAGGAGGAAGGTCGCATCGTCGGATTCGTTCAGGCGGAAGCCGCGCCGGGCGGGCGAGCCTGGCAGATTCTCAATCTCTGCCTCGACCCAAGTGCCGACGGCCACTTCGCGGGAGTGCCGCTCCTGCAGCACCTGTTCAACGAGGGCCTTGCCCGCGGAGTCACCCGCTTCCTGGTACGAATCCCAGAGGGGCACGCGCTGGCCAGCCTTCTGCGTGAACAGGGCTTCCAGCCCTACGCGAGCGAGCAGATCAGCTTTCGAGAGCTGCCCCGGCCACCCAAGCTGAGTGCGGAGCCGTGGCGGCCCGCCCATCGGGAGGACCTCATGGGGGTGTACCTCCTCTACCTCAGGACGGCGCCGCACGCGGTGGCGGCCGTGGAGGCGCCATCCCTGAAGCAGTGGAGGTCAACATTCCAGCTTGGCTGGCTCAGTCGCTTGGACGCCCGCTCGGGGGACTCTCGGCATTACGTGATCGAGCAAGAATCGAAAGTGGTCGCCTGGGCAGGTATCCGGGACGCGTCCTCCGCCAGGCCCACCCAGATGAGCATCATGCTGGATCCCCAAAATCGCGAATTGGCCGTGGAGGCCATGCACAGCCTCTTGGGCCAGATTCCCGCCGGGCCCACCATCTGCCTGTTGCGCCACTATGACGGGGAACTGGCACGGGCGGTGGCGGCCCGTGGCTTCGAACCGGTTGCCACCCAGCTCCTCATGTCCAAGGACCTCCCCCTGAAGTTACGGGCAAGGCGACCGGCGGAACAGAAGCAGCGGGCCCTGGCCGGTGTCCTGCCGGTCGCCCAGACCTCCCAACCTCCGCACCTGCTCCCCTGACATGATGCCTCTTGTTTTCGGTCGGCTCTGCGGTATATTGCGAACTGTGACAGGGATCCGGCCGCAGGTTGTCCGTGAACCCTCGGCGCTGCCCAGAAACGGAGACTATGGGGGGTAGGACAGCCCGCCTCGAGATTTTCTCGAGCCGTACGCTGCCAGCAACGCCGGAGGCACGAGCCTGACTAACCTTCACTTCGACTTCGGCCCCTCATTTGAGGATGAGCTGGAGCTGCTGGTGGGGACCCTTCCTCCGGCCCTGAGAGATGCCGTGCATTCCCTTCCAGTCGAGCTCGGAGATCTTCTGGAGATAGTCCTGGACCTGGGTCGCGAGCCCGAGGCGAGGTTCGAGGGTCGAGAGGTGATGCTCGGGCGGGATGTCGTCTCGATGGGTGACATCGAATACGTCTCGGCGCGGATCGGTCAGTTCGGTGGCGACAACCGCGCCGGAATTGCGCGGACTCTGCACCGCATCTCGGCCATCCGCAACCGCTCCGGTACCGTGATCGGGCTGACCTGTCGGGTGGGCCGGGCGGTGTCGGGACGGGTCGAGATCATTCGCGACATTGTGATGGGGGGACAGAGCCTGCTCCTCCTGGGCAAACCCGGGGTGGGCAAGACGACCATGCTGCGCGAGGTGGCCCGTATCCTGGCTGACGAGAGTCGCAAACGGGTGGTGGTCGTCGACACCAGCAACGAGATCGCAGGAGACGGAGACATACCCCACCGCGGAATCGGGCGGGCCCGGCGCATGCAGGTGGCGACGCCGGCCCTGCAGCACGCGGTGATGATCGAGGCGGTGGAGAACCACATGCCCGAGGTCATTGTCATCGACGAGATAGGGACCGAGCTGGAGGCGGCCGCCGCCAGGACCATAGCCGAACGCGGTGTCCAACTGGTAGCGACGGCACACGGCAACACCCTTGACAACCTGCTGGTAAACCCAACGCTCAATGATCTCCTGGGTGGGATCCAAACGGTGACGCTGTCAGATGAGGAGGCGAGGCGGAGGGGAACCCAGAAGTCGGTGCTCGAGCGCAAGGCCCCCCCGACCTTTGACGCCCTGGTGGAGATCATCGACCGCCATCGGGTGACGGTTCACATGCCCCTCTCGGACGTGGTTGACGACGCCTTGAGGGGCCGCCCGCACCCAGCGCAGCTACGGGAGATGCGCGAGGGCAGAGGCATGACGACGAGCCTGGTGGAGCCAGCGCCGTTCGACGACCGTGGATCTCGCGAGCTGTTCGCCCAAGACCCGCGGCCGCCTGGACGGCCGCGCCGTCCCGCCAATCTGGCGGAGCTCGTGGAGGGTCGCGCCGATGGGACGGCCGCCGATACGTCCATCTTCCCCTATGGGGTCTCGCGGGTGTACCTCGAGCAGGCGGTCCGCGAGCTCAAGGTGCCGGTGCGGATCCAGCACCATGTCGACGACGCGGACATGGTGCTGACGCTCAAGAACTACTACCGTCGGCGGGACTCGCCGATCAAGGCGGCGGAGTCCGACGGGATACCCATCTCGATCCTACGCAGCAACACGGTCGCCCAGATCAGGACCTTCCTGAGCCAGCTCTACAGCCTGGAACCGGTGGATCCCACCGACGCGGCGCTGCAGGAAGCCCGAGACGGCATCGAGCGCGCCCGCCAGGGGACCGTGGCCGAGCTGTCGCCGCAGAATGCGTACATCCGCCGGCTGCAGCACCAGCTGGTAGAGGACAGCGAGCTGGTGGCGCGCAGCACGGGGAGAGAACCCCGGCGCCGACTTCGCATCTACCCGACGGCGCAAGCGTCCTGAGCCAGCGGCGGCTGCGCTCCTTCGCCAATCAGACGATGCGGGAGGTAACCCCAGGCTTGGTAGACGCAGGTTTCTTCGTCAGTGTGGAGGGGCTCGACGGCTCCGGCAAGACGACCCAAGTCGGACTTCTGGCAGAGGCGCTGTCTCGACTCGGCAGGCGGGTGACGGTGGTCCGGGATCCCGGGTCGACCGGACTCGGGGAGCGGGTCCGCGAACTCCTGTTGGAGCCGTCCGGCGGGAGCCCGATGGCTCCCTGGGCTGAGACGGCCCTCTTTCTGGCCTCGCGCCTGCAGCTCGCGGCGGAGGTGATAGGGCCGGCACTTGCGGCAGGCGAGGTCGTTGTCTCCGACCGCTACTTGGATTCCACCCTCGCCTACCAGGGCGCGCGGGGGCTGGCTCCGCAGGACATCATGACACTCCACCAGGTGTGCGGATTGGAGCGCCTGCCGAACCTCACCTTGGTCCTGGACCTGCCGGTCGAGGTGGCCGCAAACAGACGTGGGAGCGGCACTCCCGATCGCATGGAGCTGGAGGCAACCTCGTACCATGAACGGGTTCGATCGGGGTATCTGGGTCTGGCCCGGCGCTTCCCTGACCGCTTGGTCATATTGGACGCGACCCGGCCCGCCGATGAGTTGGCCAGAATTTGTCGGGAGCTGGCCATCGGGCGGCTGACTGTGGGGAGAGAGACTTGAAACTGGTGGTGGCGATTGTGCACGAGCAGGATGCTGCCCGGGCACTCGAGGCGCTTGGCGCCCGTGGCTTCGGAGTCACGCGATTGAACAGCGAGGGGGGCTTCTTGGAGCGCAAGAACTCCCTGCTGCTGCTGGGCGTTGACGACAGTTTGGTGGACGAGGCCATAGGGACCCTGCGCACCGTGTGTCGACCGCGGCACGAGCAGCTCAACACCGGCAAGGGCCAAGATGGGGGGGCACCGTACGAGGTCGACGTTGAGGTGGAGATCGGCAGGGCGACCGTCTTCGTGCTCGATCTGGGCCGGGTGGAACGCCTCTAACCCTGCCGGCAACAGGGCCAGAGGCGTCGGCTTATACTGCCGCCAAGGTCGATGTGGGATCGGCAGGAAGGATGCGAAGGGAGAATCCGGTGGGAACCAATGCCACCGAGAAGGTGCGGGCCCTTACCGAAGCCGTGGGCACGGTCATCGTCGGCAACCAGAGGCAGATCGAGCTGTGCACCATAGCCTGGCTGGTCGGCGGCCACGTCCTGATCGAGGATGTTCCAGGCGTCGGAAAGACCATGCTGGCCAAGGCGCTGGCCAAGGCGACGGGGGGCCATTTCGACCGGGTGCAGTTCACCCCGGACCTGCTCCCGGGAGACATCACCGGGGCCAACATCTACCATCCCACCCAGGGAGTGTTCGAGTTCCGTCGGGGCCCAGTCTTCACCCAGATCCTGCTGGCGGACGAGATCAACCGCGCCACCCCGAAGACCCAGTCGGCCCTCCTGGAGGCAATGGAGGAGCGGCAGGTGACGGTGGATGGGACGACCCATCCACTCCCGGATCCGTTTGTGGTTCTGGCCACCGAGAACCCCATCGAGTACCAGGGCACATTCGCCCTGCCGGAGGCCCAGGTGGATCGCTTTCTGATGCGGGTGTCGCTGGGCTACGCCGACCTGCAGGGAGAGCTGGAGATCCTGGACCGCTTCGGCACCACCTCACCGCTTGACGAGCTGACGCCCGTGACCAGCCCCGAGGATTTCGCGGGCCTGCGGGAGGCGGTCTCAGAGGTCCATGTCGCGGCGGAGATCAAGGAGTACCTGGTCCGCATCGTCCAGCAGACTCGCATTCACCCCGACCTGGCTTTGGGAGCCAGCGTCCGGGCCAGCCTCGGCCTTCTCCGCTCCAGCCAGGCTCTGGCCGTGCTGGAGGGACGTGGGTATGTCATCCCGGACGACATCAAACGGCTGGCCGAGCCCATCCTGCTGCACCGTCTGGTGCTCAAGGCAAACGCGGAACTGCGTGGAACAAGTGGGGCCAGCGTCTTGGAGGAGGTAATGGAGCGCGAACCGGTACCGATCGGAGGAAGGCGCGCCGCGGGCTGACGCCCGCCGGGGTGCGTCGGTCTCTCGCCGGAGGACTCAGATGTACAGAGCCTCCCTGTTCGCGGTGGTGGTGGTGGCGGCATTCTTCGCCTACATCAACGGAGTTCAGCTCGCCTTCACCTTGGTGTACGCGGCCATCCTGGTCACCGCGCTCTCCGTTCTCTGGAGCCTGCTGACTTCCAGACGGGTCTCATTTCTGCGCCAGGCGCCTGGGGGGACCCAGATGGTCGGAGAGGTGTTCGCGCAGCGGTTCACAATCGAGAACGACTCCTTTCTGCCCATACCGATGCTGGAGGTGCGCGACCTGGCGGGATTCCCGGGCTACAGGGCCTCTCGGGGAATTTCGCTTCGTGCTCATGAGCGGGTCACCTGGGAGAGCGAGGTGCGCCTTCTGGCCCGAGGACGCTACTCCCTGGGGCCCACCGAGGTGCGTCTGGCCGATCCCTTCGGGCTGTTCCCGAGGAGGGTCAGATTCGAAGCCCAGGGCAGTGTCCTGGTCTATCCCGCCATCTACAACCTGCCAGACCTGGCCTTCATCGGCGCCCGCGCCGGCCTGGACTCGGACAGAGGGGGGCGGCCCCGGGACCTGCCCCCGAGCGCGTCCGGAATACGCGAGCACGACCCTGCAGACGGGATCGGGAGGATCCACTGGATCTCCACCGCCAGGAAAGGACGATTGATGAGCCGCACCTTCGACGCCGAGGAGGGCTCCGACCTCCTGGTCGTCCTCGATCTGAGACGGGGGGTTCACCGGGGGACCGCCCCTGAGAGCTCCCTGGAGTACGCGGTGACCATGGCCGCTTCGGTCGCCCACGGAGCGCTCAGGCACGGACGGGCGGTGGGCCTGCTCGCCACCGACAGGGTGCTGACGGACCTGGCACCGCTGCGGGGGGACGCCCAAGAGCAGTTGATCATGGAGACGCTGGCGCTGGCCCAGGCCGACGGCCAGATCGGACTGGGAGAGGTGCTGAGTCGCCATCTCCCAACGTGGCGCAACCGAGGCAACGTGGTCCTGGTCACCTCCGACCCCTCCGGCGAGTGGGTTGAGGCCATGGCGGCCAACTCGCAACCCGGGCGGCGGGCGGTCGCAATCTATGTGGACCCGCAGTCCTTCGGCCGTGAGCCCAAGATCGGACGCATCCCGACCCAGTGGCGGCTGGTGCTCGACATCTGGCAGATAAGGCAGGGGGACGACCTGTCCCGCCTGGAACCAGTGGTGGGCAGGGCGGTTGTCTGAGCTCGCGCTGGGGCTCCTTGCCCTGTTGGCCGCGGCCGCGGCTTTGGTGACCTCCCCCAACCGAGCCTTGGTGGCAGCTGTCGGGCCAGGTACCGGCGGCACCCTGCGCCGACCGGCGCCGCTCAGAGTGCCACGCTCTGCCACCTGGGTGACCTTGGCTCTGTCCCTGCTGCTCTCAGTCTCCACCGCGGGAGCGCTGGCGGTGACCGTTCTGGGCGGCCTGGGTGGCACCGGCTTGCTGGCAGCGGCCACCGGCGTGCTGATGGCCGCCGCCAGCGCCCGCTGGCTGAGACACCGTGGCCTAGGGCTCTTGCTGCTGTTGCTGGGGGGCTTGGCCACCGTGCTCCTGATCACCGAGCAGGTAGCGAGTGGGGTCGGCGCCAGCGGTGGGGTGTTCAACCTCCTCCAGCAGGAGGTTGCCGGCGCCAACGCGGTCACCGAGCAGGTGTTCACCCTGCTGACCCTCTGCTGGGTCGTCGGTGCCTGGGTCGGGTGGTTGGCCGTGCGCGAGCGGGCGGGCGCGATCGCGTGCGCCCTGCCCCTCATCGTCCTGATCGCGGACCTTGTCAACGTGGCTCCGATCTTGCAGAGCGCGCCGTTCTGGCCCGTGACCGGAGCCATCTTGAGCGGTCTCGCCCTGCTGGGATGGACACACGAGCAGGGGGAGATCGCCCGCTGGGCGCGCCAGGGGACTCCCTGGTCCGGGGCTCAGCCGAGGCGCAGCCTGTCCATAGCCCTGGGTTGTGCCGCGGCGATCACCGTGGTGGCGCTGATCGCGCCGCCGCTCAATCGCACCAACATCAGCCAGCGGTTCTTCCACTCCGGGCCCCAGATCACCAAGACCAGCGCCACCACCACCATCGGAGCGATCTCAGGCTACTCCACGTCGGTGGTGCCGGGCGGCCCCATCAGGGAGGTGCGCACCCCCATCTTGAGCTACCGGACGTCCGCTCCCGGCGGTACCGTGTACCTCCGCGGGGTCACCTTGACGAATTTCGTGAACGGCAACTGGTACCAGGCGCCTGCCACGTCGGTCACGGTCAGACCTGATGGCTTCCTTCCCTACGCGGACTCTTCCTCTCAGGGGACCACCGCGACCGAGGAGGCTCGCAAGGAGGTCTCGCTTCAAGTTACCTATCTCGGCACGGGTGCCGAGCAGGCACCCGACCTGCTCTACCCCGGCAGCCCGCTCACCACCCCGAGCATGCGCGTCTCCTACCGGGTATCGGGAGAGGCCACCAGGGGCTCCGTTCTGACCGTCAACACGGTGACGCCCCAGGGGGGCCTCGCCTCGGACCTACCCCAGTCCCAGACTGTGACCACGGACGGGTCCGTGTCGGTGGCGACGGCGCAGGAGCTGGAACAGGCGGGGACAGACTATCCCTCATGGGTGCAGGCGGACACCTCGCTCCCCGCCGACTCCGACTTCATCGATGAGAACGAGCTCGCGTCCGACGCGCTGGCCATGTCGGGTGGCGCCACCAACCCCTATCAGATAGCGCTGAACATCCAGAATGCGCTGCGGGCGGATGAGATCTACACCCTCCAGCCGCCGACCCCGCCAGCCGACGTCTGGCCGATCGTGTATTTCCTCAACGACTCCCACCGCGGCTACTGCCAGTATTTCGCATCCGCGATGGGCGCGATGCTGCGCACCATGGGGATACCAAGCCGGCTGGTCAGCGGCTTCGGGCCCGGTGAGGAAGGTCGACTGCCGAACGGACAGTGGCTGATCACCGCGGCGGATGCCCATACCTGGGTGCAGGTCTACTTTCCCAAATACGGCTGGGTCAACTTCGAGCCGACACCGGACGGGTTCTATCAGCCAACTGGGGCCGCGGCCACCACCGCCACCACAACTCCGACCACCACCGCCCCGGCACCCCACCCGGGGGTGCGCCCGGCTGTCACCGAGACTGGGCCAACCAAGCGGACCGTGGGCCACGGCCACCGCCGCACGGACCTGACCTGGCTCCTCCTCAGCGCCCTGGGCATCATCCTGCTCGCCCTGCTGCTTGGGGGAGCCCGTTGGGTCCTACGGGTGCGCAGCCCAACTCAGCTGCGGCGGCGGCTGGAGCTGCCGTTGCGCCTGGCGGGGGGACGTGACCCACGCTGCCTCACCATGAGGGAGCTGGCGGTCGGCTGCGCGGCTCTGGGCGGCCAGCCGGCGGCCCCGGTTGAGTCGGCCCTCATGGAACTGGCCGAGACGGCCGATCGAATGGCGTTCGCCGGGGTGGAGGATCCGTCCGCAGACTCGCTGGCGAATTGGACCAGGGTCAGGCGATCCTACCCCATGATGGTCTGGAGGGGGTGGCGGAGCGGGCACCGGAGGCGCCCGCTGCCATCGCACCCGACAGCCGTGCGCCTGCAGAGGATCTGAGCCCTAGTGGAGCTGGCGATCCTCGGCAGCGGGGCGGCGTTCTCTGACACCGGCCATCAGGCGGGGTATCTGGTTGACGGGACCCTGCTGCTCGACTGCGGGGCCCCCGCCGCCGTGCTTCTGCCGCGGATGGGGGTGGATGTCGGCGACCTGCGGGCAGTCGCAATATCCCACCTGCATGGTGACCACGTCGGCCAGCTGCCGACCCTCCTGGCGGCTCGCGCTCTGCGCCGACCCGAGGCACCACCGCTCCTCCTGATCGGCCCGCGGGGCTTGGAGCGCCACCTGGAGACACTCGGGGATCTGGCCATTGGGAAGCGCTTTTGGGACGCCACCATGGCCATGAACCCGCCCGTCATCAGGGAGGTGGAGGACCAGGACGTGCAGCGGGTCGGTGACCATGTGCTGCAAGCATTCGAGGTTCAGCACGCGGAGTCCTTGCATTGCCTGGCGTTCAGAGTGGAGTCGCCGGAGGTGGTGCTGGGCTATTCCGGTGACACCACCCTTTGTGCCGCCATTCGCCGCCTCGCCCAGGTGGTGGACCATCTCCTCTGCGAATGCACCGGGTGGTCCAAGCCAGCCCCCATCCACCTGTGGCGGGAAGAGGTGGAGGAGCTCATGCGAGGCGCTCCGCAGGTGTCGTTCATCCTCACCCACCTGGGGGAGAGAGGGCCGGTACCCGGTGCCATCCTGGCCTCCGACGGGCTGAGGCTCCGCCTCAGCCGCAACGGGCGGGGCTGAAGGGCAACAGGTCGGCGGGGTCCGATCCTGAGACCAGCGCCTCCTTGATGAGCACCGCGGTCGCGGGGGCCAGGAGAATCCCGTTGCGGTGATGCCCGGTCGCAAGAAGAACGCGATCACTCTGGGGAACCCTGCCCAGCAGGGGTCCCCCGGGCGCGTGCGGTCTGAGCCCGGCCCAGGTGTGTACCAGGGGTGCCGTGCCTGCGGCCGGGAACAGACCCTCCGCCACCTGGGCCAGTTCGCCGGTCGCCCCGAGCGTCGCCCAGGGCTCGAATCCGACCCGCTCCTCGGTGGCGCCCACCAACGTGATTCCGGAACGCTTCTGCAGCACATATCCGTGGTCGCCGAACACGATCCGCGGCAGGGAACCGCTGGGCATCTCGACAGCGCATATCTGGCCGCGGACGGGCTCGACCACTGCGGTCACTCCGAGCTGCGCCAGGAACCCCCCGCTCCAGGGGCCGGCCGCCACCACCAGCCGGTCGGCACCATGCCGTCTCCCGTCTTTGGCCAGGACGGCGACCCCATCGGGAGTCAACTGCACCCGGTGCACCTCGAAATCGGTCTCGATTTGAACACCATGGGTGCGGCCTGCCCTGTCCAGTCCCTCGAGAACCCGGTGAGCGTGCACATGGGCTTCGTCGGGATAGACGAGTCCGGCGACCAGGGTCGAGGAGATGCCCCGCACCTCGCGACGCAAGTCGTCGAATGACAGAAGCTCGGACACCCTAATCCCCTGGTTGATCTGCCATGCTCTTCGGACCTCGAAAGCGGTCGCCATCTGGGCCTGGGAGGTGACCCGCAGTAGACCCGTTCGCTCCAGCTCGCAATCCACCCCGGAGTCGTCTTGGATTTCAGCGGCCCACCGCTGCCAGAGGGCGGCGCTTCTGCGGCACAGATCCAGGAACGGACCGGGAGCGGATGCCTCCACCCCGGCTGCCAGCATCCCGGCCGCGGCCGAGGAGGTGCCTCCCCCGCTGACCGGGCCCCGCTCCAGCACCCTGACGGTCCAACCCGCTCTGGATAGCTCCCACGCGATTCCCAGCCCGATCACCCCGGCTCCGATCACAATGCAGCTGGGTTGATCCGGCCCGCCCCCTGGAGTGGTCATACATTCGAGGATAACCTCGAGGAACGACCGGGTGCTGGTGAAGGGTGAGCGGGGAAATTGGCAGTCCAGGTCTCATTTGAAGGGTGCTGGAGCGCGTTTCGATGGATTCTCGGAGGCCCCACCGAACTGTGTCTCCCGGCGGGCGGCTGGGGCGCTCGCGGCGAGGGCAGCTGACACGGCACCGGGGTATCCGCTGGAGCGAAGCGCTCGACGATTGCGGGATTACAGTGCCGCTGCGACCACGCCTGCCTCTGGCAGGGGCGCGGCAACCAGGAGCTCCATCCTTGACAGCGAATCCCGGGACGACCCTCGTGCCCAACTTCCAGGGCCGCCGCACCGGTTAGGGTCCGGGGGCTAGCCCAACCCCCGGTAGGCAGCCCCCGGCGCTTCTCAGGTGGAGGCGGCATGGCGGGCAGCCACCCACCACTCCGCAAGGTCCAGGCGGCGCAGCAACGCATCGGCCTCCTCCTCCGCCGCCTGATGCTCAAGTTCAACTCGCGCCGTCAGCCTGCGCAAGGCCGGGCGCAGCTCCCGGGGCTGACTCCGAGAGGCCGAATCCATCCACTCCACGAGCATCGCCAGGTCATGAAAGCGTCCCAACAAGCTTTGCACCTGTCGCAGCTGCTCGATGACCGCCGCCTGACCCTCCCCAAGCGCCGGAGCGAACAGCTCGAGCCGATAGCGGAGGCGGCGGACCCGGATGCGGCGTGCGTGCAGTTGAACCCGGCTCTTGTGCGGCCGAGCCGCACTCCTGAACAACTTGGGAAGCTGATGACAAGCCAGCTCTAGGGCCGGCCGCTGGGAGGCCATGCCCAGTCTCCCGGCCGATGGAGGCTCCAGTCTTGCCAGCCGGCGCAGGCCACGCCCCTCGACAAGGCGGTCGCGGGCGACCGCAGTCTCCGCCGCCAGTCTGTCGGCGAGACATCGCCTGGCCTCGGACTCGAACCCCCGGGGGCCGGACCTCAGCTCCGAGCCGAACGGCACCAGCGATTTGCCATAGGCGGCGGCGACCATGGGATCGTCACTACGGTCCCATGACACGGCCACTGGTCCCAGCACCTTGGCCAAAAGCTCGTCGCGCACCTCGGAGTCCCGCAGGGGGCCGAGCTCCCGCTCGGCAAGACGGACTCGGTCCCCGAGCCGCAGGTCCTTCTTGGTGAGGCACGGAGCCAGCCCGAGAAGCGCCTCCCGCAGACGCCTTAGGGCAACCCTGGTGTCGTGGACCGCCTCCAGGTCCGAGGGAAGCGGCAGTCGTGCCACCGCCCACCGCACCGACTGGTAGCGGTCGCCCAGGGCCAGGCGTGCGAGTTCGCCGCAGGTGAGATCGTCAGGCATGCGCGAGTGCCGATCGACGCAGGGCACGTCGCTTCTGAGGCGCGGTCCTGGCTTCCACGGCTCGCCACCAGTCATCACCGCGCTCGAACAGCCCAGAGACCATCCCGTCCCGCAGCCCTCGCTCCGAGCATCTCACGCTGGAGAGCCGCAGGAGGTCCATGAGCTGGGCCAGGATGAGGCTGCCTCCGCGACACAGGCGGACTCGCTCCTGATCCATTCCGGTCCTCTGGGCGAGATCGAGGACGGGAACCTCTCGAAAGATCTCGATCACCTGTTCGACGTCGCGCAATCGCAACGATGAGTTCTTGGGCCGCCCCAGAATCCGGGGGAGGTTGGTGATGGTCCCACCGGTGCCAAGGACCAGGGTCCCCGGCGGTGGCGGCACCATGTCGGGGATCCTTTCGCTGACCTCTCGCTGCATCCTTCGCCACTCTTCCGCGCTCGGGGGATCCCCTGAGGCAAAGGCACTGATCGTGCCGGAACCAAGGGCCAGCGAGTGATCCGAGCACAAGCCGCGCGCACGTCCCAGGGCAGCCTGGGTGGACGCCCCGCCAATGTCCAGCAACAGGACCAGCTCAGGTCCCGGCACGGCCATGGTGGCGCCATCGAAGGCGAGCTGCGCCTCCTCCTGCGGGGGCACAATCACCACCCGGGGTATCCCGGCGCTCCTGGCCAGCACCTCGGCCACCTCGGCTCCGTTCTCAGCAGAGCGAAGGGCCTGAGTCCCCCCCACGGCGACCCGCTCCGCCCCCCGTCTGTGCGCTTCCGACACCTGGGCGGCAAGGGTCCTGGCGGCCCGGGTGAGGCGCTCCTCTTCGATTCGCCCCACGAGGGCAACGTCAAGCCCCAACTGGACGAACTCCCGGCGGCGATACAGCTGACGCGGGGGAAGTCCGGGTCCACAGCTGGCCAGAAGCATGTGGATGGTGTTGCTGCCGACGTCGATGGCGGCGAGCCTCGGCTGCCCGGTCATGAGGGGGCTCCCGCAGCCGATGACTGACCAGTTGTCACCCGGTAAGTGTGAGGGCTGGGAGGGAGGTGCGGTCTGGTCCATATACTTTTGCCAGAAGTGCCGAGCCTTTTTCTGGTCCGCCACGGCGTGGCCCTGGATCAGGGTGAGTGGACGATGGCCGACGAATTGCGGCCCCTCACCGAGTTCGGATGGCGCCAGGCGGTGGCCATAGGGAGGATCGCCTCTCAGCACCGGGTAAGCCACTTCTACTCCAGCCCCGCCGTCCGCTGCATGGACACTCTGCTCCCTGCGGCGCACCTGCGAGGGGTCACGGTGGGGGCGGCCCCCGAGCTGTTCGAGACCGAAGAGCCACGGGGGCTCGAGGCTGCCGGCCAGCTGCTCCGGCGCTTGCTAGACGAATACCTTCCAGCGGGTCGAGAGACGGCGGCGGCCTGTTCTCACGGGAATGTGCTTGTCCCCCTGCTTGATGCAGCCGGCCTCCGCGATCCATCTCGGTGTCCCAAGGGAGGAGTGTGGCGGCTTCAGGTAGAGCCCGGCCAGGCGGAGGTGCGTGTGTCATCCATGGGACACCTGAGCCCGCGCTCCCAAGAATGGGAGAGGTGAACATGGATCAGTCCAGGGTCGCCGATCCCGCCCTGGGCCAGGAGGTGCTGCGGACCTGGGCGGAGTTGGGCACCGACGCCCTGCTGCTTCTGGACTCCAGCCGTCAACTGCTCTGGGCCAGCCCGAATTCCGCTACCGTGCTCGCTCAGAGTGGTCCCGTGGGAGCTGCGAATGGCGTGGGTCTCGTCCCGGGGACGCCGTTGGCGCGGATTGCGGACGACCCCCGGGCGGGCGAGCTCGTCGGGCGAGCTCTGGAACGAGGTGAGATATGCCGTGGAGAGATTTCGCACGACAGCTGGCGGCGCGTTCTGCGCGCGGTCGCGGCTCCCCTGCATGACCAGCCGACGCCGATGGTCCTGGTCATCCTGAGTGACATCACCCACGAGCGCAGGCTCAGCCGAGCCCATCAGGAGCTCCTGGCCAACCTTTCTCACGATCTCCGTACCCCGTTGGCGAGCCTGACCCTGCTGGCGGAGACCCTGACCGGCGAGGCCAGGGATGACCCGGCAGCCGCCCAGGACTTCGCCGGACGGATCGCCAAGGAGGCGGCCCATCTGCACGAGCTGGTCTCAGCGATCCTTGACCTGGCCCGCCTTGAGGCGGGAGCGGAACAGGCCCAGATGGAGGTGGCCGATCTGCACCAGTTGGTCTCCGCCGTCTGCGCCGGGCTCGCGCCGCAGGCAAAGGCCAGGGAGTTGGAGATGGTGTGCCAGGGAGGTCCGACCATGGCCCGAATAGACCCGGGCCGCCTCCGGCGCGCCCTTGCGAACGTCCTGGACAACGCCATCAAGTTCACCGGCCGGGGGGGCCGGGTCACGGTCACCTCCGGCCTGATCGGTGGCTCTCCCACCATCGTGGTGCACGATACCGGCAGCGGCATCCCCGCCTCCGCGCTGCCCCGGGTCTTCGAACGGTTCTACACCGCGGATCGGTCCCGCTCCGGGGCCGGCAGCGGTCTCGGCCTCACCATCGCGCGCCAGGCGGTGGAGCTGCAGGGAGGGAGGATAGAGGTCGCCAGCCGGCCCGGGGCAGGGACCACCGTGACCATGGTGCTGGCGGCTCCCGGGCCCAGCCCTGTCCGACTGGTCGTCTAAGATCCAAGCGTGGAGTCGGCAGAAGTCACCCTGGACCTGGGAGCCGAGCTAGCCGCCCGGCGAGACGGGGTGCGCCTTCTGGGCCAGCTCGTCGCCGAGGGGGTCGCCGGGGCGATGGGCGGCTTGGAGGACAGGGACGGAGACAGGCTGCGGGGGGTTATCTCAGGGGACCTGGAGATCAACGATCGGCACCGCCTGGAACGCGAGCGCGGTATCGAGGTGCTGGAGATCAGGCATCCGTCGGGTCGCGACCTGCACGCGATCTTCGGGCTGCTGTTGATCGCCTCGGAACTGGAGCGCATGGGTGACCACGCCAAGAGCTGCGCCCGCTACGCCCTGCCCCTCATCGAACTGCCCTCGCGGCCGGGGGCCGACACCATAATCCGGCTGGGACGGTATGTCGAGGATCAGGTGCGGGACATCATGGACACCATAATCACCCCGGATGTCCGCCGAGCCCAGGACATCGCCGCCCGGGATGACCGGATCGACCGCATCTACCATCGAGTCTTCGACGATCTGGTGGAAACCATGCGAGAGCATCCGGAGTGGGCCTACCCGGCCACCAACCTTCTCTTCATCGCCCACAATCTGGAACGCATCGCGGATCGCGTCACCAACATCGCCGAGGATGTGGTGTTCCTGGAGACCGGCCGCCTGGTCGAGCTGGGCTGAAGGTTGCCGCACCAGGCGACCACGATGGGATCGGGGCGTCGAATCCTGCTGATAGAGGACGAAGAGGCGGTGCGCATGACCCTGCGCTACAACCTCGCCGCCAAGGGCTACGTCGTCTCCGAGGCCAGCTCGGGCACCCAGGGGCTCGCTCTGGCGCGCGCCCGGCCACCGGATCTGGTGGTACTCGACCTGATGCTGCCGGAGCTCTCCGGAGAGGAGGTCTGCAGGGCGCTCCGGGAGGAGTCTGACGTGCCGATTCTGATGTTGACCGCCCGGACGGCGGAGCATGACAAGGTGAGCGGCCTGAGCCTGGGTGCCGACGACTACATGACCAAGCCCTTCGGGGTCGGGGAGTTCATGGCCAGAGTCGACGCCCTGCTGCGCAGGTCTCAGAGGAGCAGCCGGCCGTCCCTGCCGGCCGAGCGCATCCGGGTGGACGGGTTCGTGCTGGACCGCTCCTCGAGAAGAGTGTCCCTGGACCAGCTGGAGGTGAAGATGAGTCCCCGCGAGTTCAACCTTCTCTTCTACCTGCTCAGCAATCCTGGGCGCGTCCACAGTCGCGAGGCGCTCCTGCGAGCGGTCTGGGGCACCGACTTTCACGGGGACAGCAAGACGGTCGCCGTCCACATCCGATGGCTCCGGGAGAAATTCGAGGCGTTCCCGAGCCTGCCGTTTCGCATCAACACGGTCTTCGGTGTGGGTTACCGAGTGGACCTCGCTCCGGGAGCACACCTCCAGCAGTGACGCCGCCCGCGGTGGACCACCCAGGCCGGCGTACTCCCGCCATCTCGCTGCGCGATGTGGGCAAGTCATATCGGGGCAAGCCGGCGGTTCGAGCCCTCAATCTGGAGGTGGAAGCCGGCGAGCTGATCGCCGTGGTCGGCCCCAACGGGGCGGGCAAGACCACCACCATCGAGATGATCGAGGGGTACCGGCGGCCCGATGAGGGGCGGATATCGGTTCTTGGTCTTGACCCGGTCGCGGACCATGCGTCCGTGCGCCCGCTGATGGGCCTCATGCTGCAGGAGGGCGGCATATACCCCACGATCCGGGTCCGGGAGGCGATGCAACTGTTCTCGTCCTACTTCGCCCGCCCGGAGCCCATCTCGGACCTGCTGGAGAGGGTGGGCCTCAGCGACCGGGGAGACCGCCTCTACCGCCAGCTCTCCGGAGGCGAGAAACAGCGGCTCTCGCTGGCCCTGGCCCTGATCGGCACTCCGTTGATCCTCTTCCTGGACGAACCCACTGCCGGAATGGATCCAAGGGCCAGGCTCCTCACCTGGGAAATCATCAAGGAACGCCAGGCGCTGGGGGTGACGGTGGTCCTGACCACGCATTCCATGGAGGAGGCGGAACGGCTGGCCGACAGGGTCGCCGTCATCAAGGGAGGCACTCTGGTCGCCTTCGACTCGCCCGAACGGCTGCGGGCCGGAGCCGGCCCGGAGCAAGTGCAGCTGCAGCTCAGAGAGCCGCTGACGCAGGAGTCCGTGGCTGCGCTGGGGCGGTTGCCGGGGGTGGTTAGAGTCCTCGAGCGGGGCCATGGCGCCTACGATTTCGCCTGCGACGAGCCTCCCCGCGTCGCGGCCGAGCTCACGGCCCTGCTCGCCCGCGACGGGATAGCCTTCAACCAGCTTCGGATCGGTCGCTCGTCCCTTGAGGAAGTATTCCTGGACCTGACCGATGAGGGGGCCTAGGTGAGCCGGGTGATGAGCGTCGATGATCGCCTCCCCAGACCGCGCGGAAGTGGCTTCTGGCGCTCGTTCCGGGGTCAACTCAGAGCGGAGCTCACGCTTCTTCTCCGTCAGCCCGAGAACCTCCTCGTGATTCTGGTGCTGCCGGTCCTGATCCTGGTGTTCTTCGCCAGCTTCAGGGTCCTGCCGTCGGTCAGGGGACGGCCCATCGATTTCCTGGTGCCTGGAGTGCTCACCCTGGCGGTGATGTCGACAGGGATGGTCACCCTGGGAATCTCGACCGCGTATCAGCGCTACTACCGGGTGCTCAAGCGACTGGGGGGTACGCCACTCAGCAGATCCTCCCTGGTGCTGGCCAAGGCGGCATCCGTCGTGCTGGTGGAGGTGGGGCAGGTCGTGCTGATCGTTGTCATCGCCCACTTCGCCTTCGGCTGGAGCGCCGTGGGCAGCTGGGGGCTCGACCTGGTGCTGCTCCTGGTTGGCAGCTTCACCTTCGCCGCGATTGGGCTCACCATGGCCGGGGCGCTGCGGGCCGAGCTGACCCTGGGGGGCGCCAACGGCCTCTACCTGATATTTCTCATCCTCGGTGGCATCGCCCTGCCGCTGCGGCAGCTGCCAGGGCTCGTACAACCGGTGGCGAGGGTTCTGCCGGCGGCAGCCCTCAGCTCCTCACTGCGCTCGGTCATGGAGGGACGACCTCTGCCCGGCGGGTCCCTCGTCCTTATCCTCGCGTGGGCGGTGGTGACCGGAATCCTGGCGACCACCCTGTTCAGGTGGGAGTGATGATGATGGTTCTCGGGCCCCGCACGGGTCGGGAGTGGTAGCGTGGGGCAGCCGGTTGATTTCTGAGGTGAGCGAGACTATGAAGATGAGCGTCAAGCAAGCGGAGCTGCCCTCCCTGGCCAGGGCCCTGCCTGGTCGCGCCGAGATGATGGCGGTGGAGGGAGTGCACCCGGTGTTGGGGCACCGCCTGGTGCCGCCGTTCCCTGCCGGGTCGCGGCAGGCGGTGTTCGGCATGGGCTGCTTCTGGGGAGCCGAGCGCCTCTTCTGGGAGCTCCCCGGCGTTCACACCACGGCCGTCGGCTACAGCGGGGGAATCACCCCTAACCCGACCTACCAGGAGGTCTGCACCGGGATGACGGGGCATGCGGAGGTCGTGCTGGTCGTCTTCGACCCAAGCAAGGTGACCTATCCCGCCCTCCTGCAAACGTTCTGGGAGTCGCACGACCCGACCCAGGGGATGCGCCAGGGCAACGACCTGGGCACCCAGTACCGCTCCGCAATCTACTGTGCCGGCGAGGAACAGCTGGCGCTTGCCGAGGCGTCGAAGAGGGCCTACCAGGAGCAGCTGGACCGAGCGGGTCTGGGGCACATCACGACCGAGATAATGGCGTCGGGCCCGTTCTACTACGCCGAGCAGTACCACCAGCAGTACCTTCATAAGAATCCCCACGGGTACTGCGGGCTGGCCGGTACCGGAGTGGCATGCCCCACGGGGCTTTTGCAACCCACCTGAGTTAGCCGGATCAGACGGGGTCGGCGGGGCTCTGCCCCAGGCTCCTGGGCACTCCTTCGAGGGTCGCTTTGGCATGGCGGTAGCCGGCTTCGACCAACACCTCAAAGCGCCGGAAGTCAAAGGCGTTGGCGCCGGACGTGGGCGGCCGGACAAGCACGTCACCAGCGTCCTCGCTGAGTTTGGAACGGCCGTCGCCGGGGCCCCGAACCGCCTGAGCGCGCCCCACCACCGCGGCCATCCTGGGAACCTGCAGCGCTTCGCGTAGCGGATTCCACTGCCTGAGAAGCAGGCGCCAGCCGGAGATGGCCGGCTCGAAGGGCCGGCCGACCCTGAGGTCGATGGAGGGCTCCACGTCCACCGCGATCACGCGCCCTCCCTGGAGCAGTTGGTGCATGACCCCGACCGGCAGGTTGTCGAGAATCGCCCCATCGACCAGAAGCTCGCCATCGCAGCAAACAGGCGGCAAAAGCCCTGGGATGGACGCGCTGGCTCGCGCTGCCCGCCAGATGGGGCCCTCTCGGTGCAGCTTCGGCTGAGCCGTAGTGAGGTTGGTGGAGACCATGAACAGCGGCAGCCAGCAATCCTCCATCTGGAGGTCGCCGAAGCCGGCAGGGGATCGCAGGGCGTCGGTCATGGCGTGACCCGAGGACAGGGAGGAGATCGGCAGGGTCATGGGAAACAGGCGGCGCCTTCGCGCCAGGCCCTCCCGAAGCCTCTGCTCCCGCTCAACGGCCTGCGGGAAGACGGCGTAGGCAGCGGCCATCACCGCGCCGATGCTGGTGCCGCCGATGGCGTCGATTGGGAAGCCCAGCTCGTCCATCGCCCGCAGCACGCCGAGGTGCGCCCAACCGCGAGCGGCCCCGCCGCCCAGGACGACGCCGGTTCCCCGCCCGGTCAGCAACCTTGCCATCCGATCAAAGTCGTCCTGACGTCCCCAGCGCACGTGGTGGTGAGCGGAGACCGGGATCTCTCGCAACAGCGCGGCGGTGTCGACGGGCCGCGCTGTCGCCGATGGATGGAGGATGAGGAGCTCCCGGCGCACACCGTCCGACGGCTCGACCAACCCCGCCAGGGAATTGGCCCAAGGTCCCGAGGTGGGCCGCGGCTCGGCTAACAGCAGAGTCCTGTCCGCCTGGCGCAGGCACCTCGCCCGCCAGTGGGGCTGATCCGGTCTTGAGAAGTAGAGGACGAATCTCTCCCGCGCCTCCTGTTCGCTGCACCATCGGGAGAGTTGATTCGCCCGCTCCAGGTCGAGCTCGGCTTCCAGGGGCTCCCACCCCAGAGCGGCTGCTACCAGCTCTGGGGTGACCAGCGCGCACCCACCCAGCTTTGAGAACGCGGTCTGGATCTGGCCAACGGTGTCAGTGGGGATCCCGTCGTCCAGGGGGACCAGGGCAACGGTCCTGACCGTGTGAGCCGTGGCGCCGGGCCGTGGGGCCGTCAGGCGATCCACCACCAGGCCCGACAGGGAACGGCCGAGACCGGGATGCTGCGCGATCGAGCTGCTGAGGGCCGTCGCGGGTATCTCGACCACCTCGCAATCCCGGATCGCCGTGACGTTCGCCGTCCTGGGCCTGTCCGCCATAAGGGCGATCTCCCCTATCAGCTCACCCGGCCCAACCTCCGACTCAACCAGCTCGCCCTCCGCGGTTGAGACACTCACCCTCATGCGCCCGGCGGAGACGATGTAGGCCGAATCACCGTGGTCTCCCTGGCGGATCAGGGAGGCCCCCCCTGGCACGTGGAGAACACGAGCGGAAGAGGCGAGAATGTCCAAGCCATCGGAGCCCAGCGCCGATCCCAAAGGGGACTCCCGCAGGGACCGCCGGATCCTGGCCGCAGCCGATTCATCACTGTGCCGTGACACCACAGACTCCCCCTCGAGCCTAGGGCGATGAGTTGGTCAAAGGCTTGAGCCAGCTCATACCAGGCGCACTCCCGTCATTGCCATCAGGATCTCACGTTCCCCCCAACGCGGCTGCGCGGGCCCCGGCCCCCAACCCATCCATGATCCCGGCCCACAAGCCTCGCCGGCCAGAGCCGGAGTCCACGAGGGAGCGGGGCCCATCGCCCCGCTCCCCTTCGGCCCCATCCTGGGACCAGGAATTGGTCCTACTGCTGCTAGGAGGCCGCGGGATGGAAGAACGGCAGGAGCTCCGACCCAGGAGTGCTCTGCGTCCAGTCCGTGCCGTTGGTCGTCGAGTCGATTGTCGGGCAGCTTCCGATGGCCGGGTACATGCTGCTGCTGCCGGCGCTGAAACCTGCGCCCCAGCCGGCCTCGGGCTGGTCGGGCGGATAGTAGTTGGCACCGCCGAAGAGCCCCTGAGAATCCTGAATCGTAGAGCAGGAGAAAAGGGCGTTGTCGGCGGCCTGCACGGCATGCTCGGAGAGGGTCACGGTCGCCCAGGAGTTCTGGTACACGTTCTGGTCGCCATTTTCGTCCAGTGGCCAGTAGGCGTAGACGGTGTAGGACTCCAGGTACTTGAACCCTCCCTGGACCGGGCAGTCTACGCCCGTGGTGGAGACGCACTTGGCTGCCATTCCCGTGGTAGAGGCCCCGGTGTAGGAGGTGTCAACCCCCACCGTTCCCGGGTCGGTGATCGTCTGATCGTTGCCGATGCCGAAGGCCTGAGTGCCCCCGTTCTCACCTTGATAGCTGTCCCCATTGGCCAGCACGTAGACCTCGAGGGGACTGCCGACTCCCTTCTGGCTGGCGAAACCTGGGTTGTAGAGGGGGGCGCAGCTCATCGTCCCTGAGGTCGAGCCGCCGTTGCAGGCGACGGTATCCGTCTGACCGGTGCCCGCACCGGTTGTCACTGTGACGTCCAGGGACAGGAAGGCATCCAGGGAACCCGTGTACTGGATGTCGGTGGTGCACGCGGCCTGGCTGTGGTCCCCGCCGGGATAGCCCTGGGTGCTGAAGCCGGGAGCTATGTTCTGGAAAGTGCAGTGGTGCGTCGACGCCTGGTTCAGGGTCACGTTGCCGGCGGCGAAGGTGACATGCTGGGGCGCGATCGGGTCGTAAAACAGTGCGAAGCTGGCTGCCGTCGCGGCCACGGCGATGGCGCCGACGGCCCCCACTGTGGCCAGCACGATGGTCGACCTTCTGTTGAAGAGTCTCAAACTTCCTCCTTCGTCTTATCGTTTGAGCACGCATTCCGTGCTCTTCCCTTCTGGATCTCATCGCTCGCCTTCGCCCGCTACATCGCAGCTCCTCCGTGGTTGCCGTCACCGGCGGCACGCCAGCGGCGCGACGCCTCCGCCAGCACCAGGACCACGAACGGCGAGCAGATGAGGAGGATGAACACGATCGGTTGGTGCAGGAAGTTGAGCACGTAGCCCCCGAAGGGCACGCGGAAGTCGTAGACGCCCACGACCTGACCCGGTTGCACGGCGTTGCCGTCCGGCACCGGATTGGCATCACCCTTGGTCTCGTAGCGCGGCTCCCGCCTACCGGAGGGAGGGACCGCGACGTAGCTCACCTTGTAGATTCGATGAGTTATCAGCACCGAAGCCGGCGCACCGGGCGGTCCGGCGGCAAATGTGATGATCTCACCCTGGTGCAGGTGACTCGCCTGCCCAGGACCTGGGGTGGAGTCGATGACCAGGTCTCCAGCCGAGAAGGTCGGTGTCATCGATCCACTCAGGATCACCACGGCGCTGTGCCCCAAGACGGTGGGGACACCGCGCCCACTGGTGCGGGAGGCCACCGCCACGAAGATTGCGCCGAGCAGGATCAAGACCAAGAGGGCGCCCAACACCGTGCCCACGACGCTGGTTACGGTTGGCTTCGCACCGTGCCGTCCCGCGCGACTTTCTACGGGCAGCCCTGACTCCTGGGATACCGATGTCACATCGAGCCCCCTGCCCTTCTTGCTGCGGCGCTTGCGCTCGGCCGCCGATGAGCCAGGGTCGGGCCCACCTCTCCTTCCAGTGGGGAAGTCTACCGGTTACGAGCTCGTCAGTCCATCACACTATGTAACGAGTCCGTCAGTCCCCGTGGGGAGTCCGATGATCAGAGTGGGGGCGGGGCCCCCATCGCCAGCAGCAGCTGGCGCGCCTGCTGAGCCCGGGAGTCTGCGGCGGCATCCCCCTCCGAGCCTCTGGAGGCCGCCTCCAGGCCGGTCCTGGCGGCCCAATATGGATACCCGAGCGCGCCGAAGCCGTCGCTCACCGAGAGGAGGCGGACGCCCGCGGGCTCGCCGGGTGGCCCCAGCGCTCCCAGCGCCCTGTAGCGAGCGAGCTGCCACCTAAGGTACGGTGGCAGCCTGCCCGGGGGCTCGCTCTCGAGCATCCTGACCAGTTCCGCCAGCTTTTGCGACGAGCCCATCCCAAGGGCCGCCTCACACGCGTCGGGCCAGGCCTGGCGGGCTATCTCGTGACGGTATCCGAAGTTGGGCACCGCCACCTCCAGGGCGCCCCTCGCGGCCTCGAGAGCCCGCGGTAACTCCCCTTCCGCCAGCAGCACGGTTGCCTCGAGGGCGGCGTAGAGGGTCCTGGGCTCAGTGGAATTGTGGTGCTCCCATCGCTGGAGCGCCGAGAAGGCCTCCCTCGCCAGTTGGGGATTCCCGCGCAAGGCGTTGAGGACGACAAGCCGGCTCTGCACGATCTCGACCCCGGGCCGATCCTCTTCCAGAAGGGACTCGGCCAGCTCGGTGGCTCGCCTCCACTCGCCGGAGAAGATCAATGCCAGAAGCAGGTTGCCCCCGAGGAACGTCTCCGAATAGCGCTGGCCCAGGCGGCGCGCCAGCCCGATCGCGCTCTCGAGATGGGATATCGCGTCCCCAATATCGTTCGCCATGCGGGTGTCACCGCTGTTGGCCTGGCCCGAGAGCATCTCCTCGGACGTCAGGCCCCGTCGGCCGGCGATCTCCACTGTGCCGTCGAAGAGCAGCAGGGCTTCCTCCGGCCGATCCGCCGACCGCAGCAGCAGTGCCTTGGTCTCCAAGCCGTCGCAGAGTACCTGCGGCAGGTCCAACGCTTCGGCGATCCTCAGGGCGTGCTCCACATGCTCCATCGCCTCTTCCCGCCGACCCGCCACCGAGAGCTCGCGAGCCAGCTGTGACTGTATCTCCGCCACATCGGCGTCGAGCTGCCCCAGATCCAACACCTCGAGTGCCCGGGAGAGCCGCCCGATCGCCTCGTCGGCCCGGCCCAGGCGGCCCAGAGAGCTTCCAATGGCACCCGCGAGGCGAGCCGCGTCAACGACCCGCCCGGCCCCGATGTGCTGGTCCGCCAGCTGTTCGAGGAGCGTCAGGCAGCGCTCGGCGAGCCCGGCCCTGAAGGCCATCCGTGCCGCCTGCTCCCGGTAGCCGAGTGCGACCATCTCCTCTACGGCCAGCTCCGCCGCTTCAAGGTAGAGCTCCATCGCCCGGCCCGGGGCGCCGACGGTGGCGGCGCGCGAGGCAGCCCTGATCAGCCAGCGAACGGCGTCCTGGCCGACTTGGGTGGTGTCTGCGGCGCGCGGATCGGCAAGGGCAGCCTGGCGGTAATGCTCCCCGATCACCTCGGCCAGCTCCTCCAGATCGGCTGGTGGTGAAAGGGACATCTGGCTCGCGACAGCGAGGTGCCTTGACCGCCGCTCCCTCTTGCCCAACCTGTCATAGGCGATGGAGCGAAGCAGGGTTTGCGAGAATCCGTAAAGCGCTGGGCTGGCGGGGCGGCGTCCTCCCTGAGTGACGAGCACCTCCTTGCGCAGCAGGGAGCGCAGCAGGGACTCAAGGGCGCTCTCATCGAGGGTCGTGACCGAGGCCACCAACTCCTTGCTGAAGGTCATTCCAAGCACCGCCAGGTCCTTGACCAACGCCCGCTCGTCCAGGGGCAGCTCATCCAACCGCGCGGCGATCAGAGCCTCGAGGCTGACCGGTGTGTCGAGGTCACTGAGCTCCTCGGCGAGTACTCGCCGACCGTCCTGCTCTTGGATCAGCCCTCGGTCGGTGAGCATGTGGATCGTCTCAACCGCGTAGAGGGGAATCCCCTCCGCCCGCTCCACTATCTGGCGGTGGGCGGACGAGGGCATCTCGGCAACCAGGTCATCCAGCAGTTGCCCCATCTCCGCCGGGCTCAGCGGATCGAGGTGGAGCGTGGTCGCATGCCGCTGGTCGGCCGCCCATCCAGGCCTGATCTGCAGGAGTTCCGGCCGGGCCTGGGTGATGATCAGGATCGGCAGCTGGCTCGACCAGTCCAGGAGGTGCTCCAGGAAGTCCAGCAGCCCCTGGTTGGCCCACTGCAGGTTGTCAACCACCATGACCACGGGCGCGGTGCGTGCCAGAGCCTCGAACAACAGACGCCACCCGGCGAAGAGCTCGTCCCGGCTCCACTCGGCCGGCTGCGTGGGCAGCCCGAGCAGAACCTCCAGTTTCGGGGTGGCGAACTCAAAGTCCTCATCGCTGGGCAACAGCCCTCTCAGCGCCTCATGGAGCCGGTCAACCGCCTCCTCAGCCGTGCCCGAGTCCTCCAACCGGAGCCGCTGGCGCACCATTGCGACCAGGGCGCCATAGGCGACCCCATCACCTGTCAGAGCGCAACTTCCCTCATGCCAGAGGACATCGATGGCCAGCCCGTGCACGTAACGGGCCAGCTCCTCGAGCAGGACCGACTTGCCGATGCCGGCCGGCCCGCTGAGAGCGACCAGGTGGCCGCCGCGCTTCTCTATGGTGCTGTGAAAGAGTTCCCTCAAGATGCGCAGCTCCGCATCGCGCCCGTGCAGAGACGCCGCCCCCAACTGGTGGCCGTCCCTCCCCGGCACCTTCTGGATCGCGCGGACCGCTCGGAACAGGTGGAGGGGCTCACTCTTGCCCTTGACCTCGTGGAACCCCCCATCCCGGTACTCGATGGAGCGCGCGGTGGCCTCACGGGTCAACTGGTCCACCAGGACGGTTCCGGGAGAGGCGGCGGACTGGACCCTGGAGGCGGTGTTGACCCTGTCTCCGACCACCAGCCCCTCACCGGAGCTGGCCCAAGAGGCGGCGCGGCCGGTGGCCACCCCGCCCCTCGCCCGCAGCTGGGGGGCCCCCACCTCGCCAGCAAAGACCTCGACCCCCGCCACCAGGTCCAGGGCCGCTCTCACGGCACGATTCGCGTCATCCTCGTGGGCCACCGGCGTCCCCCACACAGCCATCACCGCGTCCCCGATGAACTTCTCGATCGTGCCCCCGTATCTGCCCACCACCGTCCGGGCCACGGCAAAGTAACGGCTCAGCAGGTCGCGCATGTCCTCCGCGTCGTGGGCCTCGGACAAGCTCGTGAAACCAACCAGGTCTACGAAAAGAACCGAGACCAGGCGGACCTCGGGGGTCGATTCCACGGGGACTGCGGAAGCAGCGCCAGGACTACTTGAAATGGCCGCTCCGCACTCGCCACAGAACCTCTGGCCAGGGCGTACCGGCGCCCGACAGTGTGGGCATGTGGCGGCGAGTGCGGCTCCGCACTCGCCGCAGAACCTCTGCTCGGACGAGGTCGCGGCACCGCAGCCGGGACAGGTTGTCAAGGGCGAAAAGTCCCCGCGCCTTCGAAGATCACTGCACCCTATGGTAGGTTGCGAACGGCGCCCCCGATGGCCAGGAGCCAGGCGGCCCCTTGACGGGGCCGCTTGCTCGGGGCAATAAGGGACTGGCGCCCCGAGGAGCAGAGGGAAACCCGCCTCCCGGAGAACCTCGGCAAGACCCCCTGCGGCGAACAGAAGCGGTGCCTGGACGGAGGAGTCGTGGCGACGCTCGCTGGGCGCAGCGGTGGTTCAGGTCGCGGCAGCGCTGGGCAGGACATCGTCTGAGCGCGACCGGTAGGAGGGATGGCTGCGCCCCAGTCGCGCTTTGGTGCCCTCGAGAAAGAGCTGCGATGCAGGAGCGCCTGACAAGGCATCCAGGAAGTCCTCCCCGGCAATGCGATACAGCTCACAGTCGGAGAGCGCGGTCACGGTCGCGGTCCTGGGAATCTGCTCTAAAAGTCCGATCTCTCCGAAGTATCCCGGTGCGTCTATCACCGCCAGCTGCCGCACGCTGGCAGCCTCACCCTTGGCATCGACGCGTACTCGCCCGGTGCCAAGTGCGTAGAAGGCGTCGGCTTCATCACCCTCGCGAATAATGACGGTGCCCGCGGTAACGGACTCCGCGCCGCACACGCCGGCCAGACGTTCCAGCACCGAACGGGAGCCAGAAGAGAAGATGCCCAGCCGGGACAGCAGCTCGACCCGAGGTGCCAGCTCCCGGAACCTCAGCTGAGCGGCATCATCCATCCGCCGGAGCCACGGGTACGCCATCGCCGCCAGGACTGGAACCACGATCCCGACCAAGAGCAGGCTGCCATGGAGACCCACACTCTGCACGAACGCGGCGGCGAGCAGGGACCCCAGTGAGATGGCGCCCAGAACCAGGGCGAAAAAGACCCCAAAGACTCGCGCCACAAGGTCGGCCGCCACGGATCGCTGCAGGGCGGTGATGGCCAACACGTCAACCACCAGCGTGCCCGCCCCTCGAATCACCTCCAGCAAGAACCCTACCTCCGGCACGGTCACCCAGATGAGCAGGGCCGTGGGCACACAGTAGACCGCCATTCCCAGGGTGATGATCGCTCCCAAGCGTGGCTGGGATGCGAGCCGGTTGACGAAGAGGGCTGCCAGGACCCCGCCCACCCCGAGCCCGGCCAGGAGGTATCCATACCCCGTGGCTCCGGTGTGGAGCTGCAGTTTGCTGATGTACACGAATAACACGGTGTCGGTGCCGTAGATGAAGCTCGCCAGCACGCTGAAGGACACCAGCACCATCACCTTTGACGAGCTGACGATCGCCCGCATTCCGACCAGCATCTGCCGCAGCACACCGGCTTTGCCCCCCTCACTGACGTCGCTGGGATGTGAACGCTCGCTGATCCGGTACACCATGACCGCCGCGAACACGAACGTTGCCGCGTTGATCACGAAGGGGAGCCACGCCTCTCTGGTCAGCAGCAGGAGCGATCCGAAGGCCGGTCCCAGGATCACGACCAGGTTGTCGATGGTGCTGTTCAAGGCATTGGCCGAAGCCAGATCGTCCTCGCCGGCGAGCTGAGGGATCATGGCCGCGACGGCGGGGCTGTAGGCGGTGGAGGTGATGGCGCTGAGGGCCGCCAAGGAAAGGACGAAAGCCACTGGCAGGTTGAGAAAGACCGCCCCGGCAAGCAGGATCTGCCAGGTGAAGAGGAGCAGGTCGGAGGTGATTAGCAGGCGCACGCGCTCAAAGCGCTCGGCCAAAACCCCGCCGTAGGTGGAAAGAAACATGGCCGGGATGAAGCGCACCAGAAAGACCGCGGAGACCCAGAACGACGAGTGGGTGCGGTCGAAGACGTACACCGCCAGGGCCACGTTGTAGGCCCAGGATCCGGAGGCGGAGACGACCTCACCGCTGAGAAGGAGCCGAAGGTTGCGATGTGATAAAGCGGACCGGTAGCCCGAAAACAAGCTCCTCCCCCCGTAGTGGCCAGGCCGCCAGAGGCAATCAGCGGCGATGCAGGCACCGGTGCAGAGCTCCAGCCCTCTTGCCCTGCCGCCAAATGGTAGCAGTGCAATAGGGTGGGGAGGCACTAGATTATCGGCGCATCACCCGGCTATGGCGGCAGCCTCGACCTGGCGCCCATCCTCCAGTCTCAGCTGGCGGTCGCATGCGCCCACGACCTCGGGGTCGTGAGTCGCGACCACCAGGATGCGTCCCTCCCGCGCCTGGGCCAGCAGCAGTTCGACGATCACCTTGCGCTGTTCCGCCACTAGCTCCGATGTCGGCTCGTCGGCAAGCACCGCATCGGGCGCGCCCACGAGGGCGCGGGCCACCGCGACGCGCTGCTGCTGCCCGCCGGAGAGGTCCTGCACCAGAGCGTCAGCAGCCGAATGCAGTCCCACTTGGTCCAGGGCGGCCTGCCCCAACCGCTGCACCTCTACAGCCGACACCCCGCGCGCCTGCAGCGGCAGGGCAACGTTCTCCATCGCCGTCAGGACGGAGACCAGCCCGTGGTTCTGCAGCACCACTCCGAAACGCTGGCGGCTCTTGTCGTCTGTTCCGATCGGGGCGCCGTCGACCAGCACGCGACCCTGCTGCGGCCGCTGCAGGCCCGCCGCGAGCATCAGAAGGGTCGTCTTGCCGGAGCCGGAGGGGCCGGTGATGGCCAGAGATTCACCAGCTCGGATCACCAGGTTCACATCCTGAAGGATCTGCCGCTGACCAACTGTCATGGTCACGTGTTCCACCACGATCTCAGAGATCACCGATGGACTCCTTACCATGCTCCAACTCCGGGTTCCGCAGGTCTACTCCGCTGCCGTGGCGCCGGACATGAAGCAGGGTGCCCGGAGGCAGCATCTCCAGGACGTCCGGCGGCAGCTGTACGCTCCCGTCCTTGCCCACGACGGCATACTCCTCACCCCTTCTCCCCTCCGCTCCGACCCGGCCGTCGCGGATGGTGACGGTGCGTGGCATGGCCGCGGCGACCGCGGCGTCATGGGTGACGCTCACCACCGTCGACCCCAGTTGCTGGTTGATCTGATGCAGCAGATCTATCACCTGATCGCGGCTCTTGGTGTCGAGCTGGCTGGTGGGTTCGTCCACCAGCAGGAGGCGCGGCGCCGAGGCCACGCCGGACGCGATCGCCACCCGCTGCTGCTCGCCGCCCGAGAGGGTGGCGATCGTCCGGTCCGCCAGCTGCCCCATGCCCAGGTGCCGCAGGAGCTCCGGGGGCTGCCATGGGGGTCGATGGCCGCGCCCCTTGGCCCCGCGCTGGGAGAACTCGATGTTCTGGGTCGCCGTAGCGTAAGGGAGCAGGTTGCGGGCCGGGTCCTGCAGAACCAGGCTGACCTCGGTCGCGCGCAGCCTGAGCAGCTGGCGATTGGTGAGCTTGCCCATCTCGTACGGTCCGATCGTGATCCGGCCGGCAGAGGGCCTCTGCAACCCGGCGAGCAGGGCCAGCACCGTCGATTTTCCGGACCCTGAGGGGCCCAGGAGGGCGAATTCCTCGCCCTCTTCGACGTCGAGGTCAACGCCCCGCAGGGCGACCACATCCCCTTCCGGACTGGGATACAGATGGACGACACCATCGAAGTGGATCTCGAGGCCCCTGGAGGTGGCCTGCCCCTGAGCGCTGGTCATGTGATCTCGGTCCTCAGGCGGTCCCAGCTCGCCAGGCGAAGAGTGGCGGCGGAGGCCAACCCCGAGGCTACGGCCAGGAGCGCGACCAGCGCCACCACCATCCCGACAATTGGCAGGACTGAGAAGACCAGGGCGACGGGCGGGCCGCCCGCCGTGGAGGCGAACTCCGGCACCGAGGGGAGGGCCATCAGGGCGCCGACCAGCCCGGCCAGAATCCCGAGGGCGACTCCGGGACCGAGGACCAGGAGCTGCTCTCCGAGCAGCGAACGGAGCAGGGCTCGGTTGGGGACTCCGATGGCACGCAGGACCGCCAGCTCGAAGGCCCGCCTGCGACTGGTCATGAACACGGAGAATACGGCCGCGCCGATGGCCAGCACGGCGGCCGCGCCGGCGGCGAAGAGGAAGAAGAGGTAGGCCAGGGCAAGCCCGCCCCGATTCATGGTCGCGATGTCGTGCGCCGGGGTCTGCTGGGAGGTCACCACGATCCCCTGCCGCTTCAAGGAGCGCTCAATGGACGCAGGGGCATGGGGGGCGAGCCAGACCTGAGTCGTGGTCTCGGTCGCGGGGGACACCTCCGCGCGCACGGCGGTCTGGAGGTCCACGAGGAAGCCCTGGTATCCCATCTGAGGGAGGGCAGCCACCTGGTAGGGCACGTCCAGGTTCAGGTTGCTGCCGTCGAAGTCCTCGACTGAGGCGTCCGCGGGGTCGGAGACCGAGTTGGCGGCGGTCACGACCCCGTGGATGGTCTGGGGCAGCGCGCCCGGTGTCAACCCGGGAGAGCTGGTGTCGTTGACGCTGTCCACCACCTGGAGCCTGAGCCCGGGGTCTCCCGACTGCCCGACGGCCGAAACCGATATCCCTGGAGCGGTCGGCGTCCAGTACGAGGGGTCACTCAGCAGGGAGGTCGCATTCGCCCAGGCCGCAGTGCTCGCGGAACGCTCTTGCAGGTCCTTGAAGGTGAGGCTGTAGCTCACCTGAGAGGCGCCTCCCTGCACCTGATTCCATAGGGGCTCGAGGTTGAGGACGTGGCAGCCGCCACTGCAGGCGGCAGGGAGGGGTGTGGTGTAGGTGTGGGTGCCGTTCTTTAGAAATCCGAAATCCGCGACCCCCTGCTGGCCGCCGCTGTCCACCAGGTTGAAGACCAGGTCGGGAGGCGGGGTGGGGTCCCCATCCATGGTTATGGTCGCCCGCAGTTGGTCCCCGGTGAGATACATCGCCGGCTGCAGACGCTGTCTCAGCCACCTCGTTATCCGGGCCAGGGGCGTCGCGCTGACGTTGGCCGGCCAGTAGGCCACCGCCTGGAGCCGGCTCGCCTGCACCGCGATCAGGTTCTGACTGGGAATGGAGGACAGCATCACCGCCATCGCGTAGCGGCCACTCGGGTCCGCCCGATCCACCGCCCGCTCGATGTTGACGGAGGCGGGCACCTGCACGGTCAGGACTCGGGCTGCCCCGAGCACGAAGTCGGCTCTGGTGGTCCTGTTCACACCAGCTGCGGCCCAGCCCGTGACCGCGAAGCACGCTAGCCCGGTCGCGACCGCAAGAACTGTGATCTGACGCAGGCTGGTGGGCCGCCGCACCACCTGCCTCACCGCCAGCCCGGTCGCTATCCGCCGGGAGTTCTTGGTGCGGCGCACGATGATCGCGCAGAGCAGCGGCAGCAACCGCACCCCCAGCACCGCAACGGCCACCGCCACCAGCCCGGGAGCGAAGGCAGCCACGGGATTGGGTTGGCTCCCGTTCAGGACTCCGGCGGCGAGAAGCTCCACAATCCCCGCGATCGCGAGGGCCAGGGCGGCGGCGTCCAGAGCGGCCCTCGCCACACTGGAGGACTTCGGCTCGATCGCCCGCAGCTCGTCCGCCAGGCGGCGGGTCAGGATCCGGCGAGCCCCGAAGATGGTCGCGACCAGCCCCCCACCGAAGGCGGCCAGGGCGGCCAGGATCACCAGGGGCTGGAAGGCGATGATGGCGCCCGGGAGGATCAGCGGCTGGGCCAGCTCCATGGCGGCGAACGCCAGCAGCAGGCCGACCGGCAGGGCCACGCACAGCATCGCCACCGGCTCCAGGAGGCCCACCACCAGCACCGACCAGGTGCGGAACCCGCGCAGCTTGGCCAGGGCCACCTCCTTCTCGCGCGCCTCCGTCGTCCGGGCGACCAGGCCGAAGAGCACGAAAAGGGCCAGCAGCACCAGCTGTAGGTCCACCACCAAGACGATGGACTGCATGAGGCTGCTTTCCCTAGAGGCGGCCGTTGTCTCCTGCCCGAGGTTGGTGGATACCGGCGCCGCCAGGACCTGATTGGTGTAGTTGGAGAAGCGGTCGAAGGTGGAGTTGAATTGGGCGGCGTTCGTGGTGTGAACCGAGTCGATGCGGAGCACGAACTCATCGGTGGGCTGGGTCCCGGGCAAATCCACCACGGTTGAGCTGGCGGTGAACAGCGCATCCAGCTGGGGCAGACAGCTGTTCTTGGGCGCCCCGATGCTGCAGCTCAGAGCCGGCCCGAAGTCGAAATACGATGGCTCCTCACCGAACCAGAACTGCTGCTTCGGACTCGCCAGGGCCACTACCCCCACCACCTTCACCGCCTTGGCCACTCCCGGCAGGCGGATCAGGGAACCGATGTGGACCCCGAGGGCGGTCGCGGTCCTCTTGGTAATCGCCACCTGGTCGGTGCCGGGGCAGCTGCCGGCCAGGAAGTGCAGAACCCGGCACTGCCCGGGGTCGGAGAGCAGGCTTGTCCCGTATAGGATCCCGCCGGTACCGGTCGCGGTCACGCCGTAGATCAAGACCATCTTGCCCTTGTCGTAATAGCGGTAAAGCCCCAATCTGGAAGCGGCCGCGAGCGCCTCTTCGGCGCGAACCACCGGTGAGCCGCTCACCGTGGAGGAGTAATTCGGGAGGATGCTGATCCCATTGGAGGCGACGGTGTTGCTCTCCAGGGTCGAGTGCAGGACGCTGTCGTTGGCGGTGTCCAAGTAGAGCGGGCCGGCGGCGGCAGCCAGCACCGCAACCGTCGCGACCACAAACAATGCCAAAGCCGCGCCGGCCCTCCATCTCAGGGCCCGGACCAGCAGCCTCAATTTGCTCAAGAGATCGGTAGCCCTCGAAATGTGGAGCCTGGCAGCCACGACGGGCCGCCCCTGGGGGTCCAGCCTAGCGGCGCCGCGGGGACTGGCGCATCACCCGCTGGTATGAATGGGCCCGGTCAGGTTGCGGCCGGGAGGTCCGACTAAACTCGGTTGGGGATACTGGAGCCAAGTCAAGGAGGAAGCCGGTGCAGATTCGCAAACTGGGAAAGCAGGGACTCGAGGTTTCCGAGCAGGGGCTTGGCTGCATGGGGATGTCGGAGTTCTACGGAGCGCGCGACGACGAGGAATCGCTGGCGGCGATCCACCTCGCCCTGGACCTAGGGGTGAACTTTCTCGACACCGCGGACATGTACGGTCCCTTCCACAACGAGAGACTGGTGGGGCGCGCCATCCAAGGGCGCCGGGACCAGGTGGTGCTGGCGACCAAATTCGGCAACGAGCGCAGGGAAGACGGGTCCTGGGTCGGGATCAACGGCAGGCCGGAGTACGTCCGCCGCGCGTGCGACGCCTCCCTGGAGCGCCTGGGGGTGGAGCACATCGACCTCTATTACCAGCATCGAGTCGACCCGGACGTCCCCATTGAAGAAACCGTAGGGGCGATGGCGGAGCTGGTGACCCTGGGCAAGGTTCGCTACCTGGGCCTGTCCGAGGCGGGAGCCACCACCATTCGCCGCGCCCATGCGGTTCACCCCATCTCCGCTCTGCAGACCGAGTACTCACTCTTCACCAGAGACCCGGAGGCCGAAGTTCTACCGGTGGTGCGCGAGCTGGGCATCGGGTTTGTTGCCTACAGCCCGCTCGGGCGAGGCATGCTTACCGGCCGATATCGCAGCCCAGAGCAGATGGGTGACGGAGACACCAGGGCCGCTCGCTTCCCCCGCTTCGCCGGGGACAACTTCGAGCGCAACCTGCGCCTGGTCGACCGCATCGAGGAGATCGCCCGGGAGAAGGGGATCACCCCCGGCCAGGTGGCCATCGCTTGGGTGCTCGCCCAGGGCCAGGACATAGTCCCAATCCCCGGGACCAAGAGGCGCAGGTACCTGGAGGAGAACGTCGCCGCCTGCGAGGTTGCCCTCGACCAGGAGACCCTTGGGCTTCTCTCTGAGGCGTTGCCGGCCGGCGCCGCCGCCGGGGACCGTTACTCGGACATGAGCACAGTAAACCGCTGAGAAGGGTAGGGCAGAGCCCACATCTTGTGGTCCTGCCCTGCCGCCGACGGCAGCGGGTTAAGCTGCAAAGGGGGGCCATGGCCCGGCTCGCGGTCCAAATCTTGCACAAGATGAGGGGTACAATGAGCTGAACAGCCCCATATGCTGTGGGCGGAATGGAAACCGGAGGCGTGATGCGCTGTCCGTACTGCAACCACGACGATCTGCGGGTGGTGGATTCCCGAGACTCGGAGACCGGAGAGGCGATTCGGAGACGCAGGGCCTGCAACAGCTGCAACAAGCGCTTCACCACCTACGAGCGCATCGAGTCGGTGCCCTTCTACATCGTCAAGAAGGATGGACGCCGGGAGGACTTCGACCGCCAGAAGTTGTTCTTGGGGCTGATGAACGCCTGCAAGAAGAGGGACATTTCCCCCGCCCAGGTGACCCAGATAGTCGAGGAGATCGAGGCTGAGCTTCGCGGGCGAGGCCAGTCCGAATTGGCCAGCCGCGAGGTGGGGGAGTTGGTGATGAACCGGCTGCGGCAGCTCGATGAGGTGGCCTACGTGCGTTTCGCCTCCGTATACCGGTCCTTCAGGGACCTCTCGGAGGTCCGAGCAGAGATAGACCAGCTGCTGGTGGGCGACCGTCAGCCGCGCCGCCGCCGTGCCCGCGTCCCAGCCTGAACCGCAGTCCCTGCTGGAGCGCTTGCAAGAGCTGAACCTAAGAATTGAGACAGCTCGAGGCAGGGCCGTCGGCGCCCCCGTTAAGCTGCTGCCGGTCACCAAGGGGCATGGGCCGGGGGTGGTGCGGCAAGCCCTCGACCTCGGCCTTCGCGAATTGGGGGAGAACTACGTTCAGGAATGTCGTGCCAAGGCGGCTGCGCTCCAGAGTGCCGCCCCCAGCTGGCACCTGCTCGGGCACCTGCAACGTAACAAGGTCGCGGTGGCAGCCCAGCTGTTCTCTCAGATCGAGTCTGTGGACAGCCTCACGCTCGCGCGGGCGCTGGCCGCACGGCGGGCCGCCTCCGCGCCGTTGCATGCGCTGTGCGAGGTGGACTTCACCGGGATCCCGCAGCGCCACGGCTTTCGGGACACAGATCTGTTGGAGGCGGCTGAGGAGATCTTCTCCCTCGGCGGTCTGTCGGTCACCGGCCTCATGACAGTCGCCGACCCCGAGCAGCCGCAGCGGTGTTTCGAGGCCTGCCGGCTGCTTCGAGACCGACTGGAGACCAGGATCGGGCGGCCGCTACCAGAACTGAGCATGGGAATGAGCCAGGACTTCGAGGTAGCGATCGCTGAGGGCAGCACCGAGGTCCGAATCGGAACCCTGATCTTCGGGCCCAGGGCTGCGAGGCCGGCCTAGGTCATACCTTGGGCGCTGCCGACCCCTGGCGCGGCTCGTCGGCCGCCCGGTCCGGACGGCGGTGCCAGATCCGGAAGCTGCGCAGCAGCCGGCGGTTTCGCATCTCCCCCAGGCTGTCCGATCGGCTGGCGATGAACAGATCGGGGCGCTGGGCGCGCCAGTCGCCCACTCCCGCTCGGATCAGGACCGTGAGATAGCTCGCCGCGGGTACCGCCACCAGAGCCCCCAGGAATCCACCCACGTCCACCCCGGCGAAGAGGGCCAGAAGCGTGACCACCGGGTGCAGCTGGACGAACCTGGCCTGGATCCTCGGCACCAGCAGATAGCCCTCGATGACGTGAATACCGAGAAACAGGATGAGTGTGAACAGGGCCAGCGTGGGGCTCTTGGTCAGAGCCAGGAGCAGTGCGACGGCCCCCCCGGCGAAGGGGCCAACCAGAGGGATGAGCTCGAAGATCCCGGCCGCGAGGGCCACCACCAGGGGGAACGGCACACCCAGCAACAGGGTGCCGACGCCGGCCATCGTTCCCACGACCAGCGCCAAGAACAGCTGCGCCCGCACGTAACCTCCGACCACCACCGCGTAGGCGTCCAGCCCGAATTCCAACTCCCGTCCAACCCGGGTGGGAAACAGGTTCACGAACCCCTGGCGCAGCGCCCCTCCGTCGCGCATCAACCAGAAGGCGACGACTAGAGAGACGATCACATCCACCACCACACCGATGGTGCTGGTCACCCCGGTCACCGCCAGGCCGGTCAACTGCGGCACCAACCCTGTGAGCTTGGAGGTGAGGTAGCTCACGGCGTTGATCTTTATGCCGTGCGCCAGCAGCTGGCGCTGTAGCTGGTTTATAACCCGGTCGGCGCGGTGCACGAAGCTCGGCGTCTGGGCTGCCAGCCCTCGGCCCTCCGTGACCAGGGGACCGGACGCCAGCCACACCACCAAGGCCAGCAGCCCTATCCCGACCACCATCGTGAGCAGCACGGCCAAGGTCCTCGGTAGGTGGAGCCGCTTGTCCAGCCGATCAACGACGGGTGCGCCCAGGAAGGAGATGATCGAGGCCAGCAGACTGCAGATGAGGACCGACAGCACCGCTGCCGCCAGCCCCTTCACGATGACGAAGAGCTGATATACGAGGAAGGCCGATAGCAGGACCGCAGCCGCCCTTCCCCACATGAGGGCGGAGCGCCGCAAGCCGTCGGTCGGCCGTCTCTGGGAAGGATCCTCGGGCGGCCCGGCGGCACCGCTGGGCGGGATGACGGGCCCTAGGGGCGTCGGTGTGCTGGTGGCCATGGTGGGGCGAGTTTACGAACTCTCCGTGGCAGAGGTCAGGACACGATCACCAAGATCTCCTGCCTGCCGCTGGCTCCATTGGGATAGGTGCCCGTGTCGGGGGAGGATTGCAGCCGTCCCCGTCCGTCCCTGGCCCTCACCGTGAGGGTGTAAAGGCCCGCCTGCGGGCGCCACGGCAGGCTCCAAATGGTCCAGGCGTATGGCGACAGTGGTCGCTCCAGGTCCGCGGTCACCCAGTGCCGGCCGCCATCAAGGCTGACCTGCACCAGGCTGATCCCGAGGTTCCCGGCGAAGGCGACTCCGCTGAGCAGGTAGGAGCGCCCGGCACCGAGGCGCGCGCTCCCCGGCGGGAAGTCGAAGCGCGAGAAGATGTGAGGTAGAGCGGCGGCGTTCCACCCCTGCGCCTCCCAGTAGCCGGTGTAATCGCCGCTGGAGGTGGATATCCTGGTCAACCACTTGGGGTCCTTCATCCCGTAATGCCCCGGGGCCAGCAGACGAGCGGGGAACCCATGCAGGGCTGGAAGGGGCCGGCCATCCAGTCGCGTCGCCACCAGGGTCGACCCGGCCATCGCCTCCTCCAAGGGCAGGCTCTCGGAGTAGCCGTCCGCACAGCTGAAGATGACCGTCCTGGCGCCCGCGGGAACTCCCACCCGCTGCAGAAGCCGGGCCAGGGGTACCCCCCGCCAACTTCCGTTGCTTATGAGGGTGCCCCCGACCGGGTTGGAGATGCACTCCAGGGTCTGCACCTGCTCGACTTCGGGCAGGGTCAGCAGCTCCTGGTAGCTGAGGGAGGCGTCCTCGCGGCCCAGAATGGTGAGTCTCCAGCCGGTGGGGTCGATCGCGGGTGGCCCGAAGAGGTCCTTGGAAACGACGTAAAAGTCAGAGGGGGAGGTGATGCCCGCAGGCAAGGCGCCCCGAGCACGGCCCGGCGCCGCCGCAAGCAGAGCCGGCGGAGATCCCGCGAAGATTACCCGCGCACCCAGGTACCCGAGGGACGCGGCCCCAACCACCGCCCCCGACGAGGCCAAGAACTGGCGCCTGGTCATCACCCCGAGATGCCGAGAACCGAGGACGCCGGGCTGGCCGCCACCCCTGCGTGCCATTCCAAGGAGGATCTCGACCAGCGCCGAGATGAGCAGCCAATCCCCGAGGGTGGTGTAGGTGGCGGCGGTGCCGATGCCGCCCTGCGCGACCACGACCAGAGGCAGCGTCACCACCCAGAGCAGAAGACCCACAACGAGCCAGCGGAGCCTGGATGAGCCTCGCGCGTTGGAGCTGGCTGCCGGCTCACCGGCCACCCCAAGCCCGGCGCGACGGGACACGAAGACCGCCAGAAGGCTTGACAGGAGGACGAGCACCACGGCTGTGCCGAGCAGGAGAAGTGGTCGGCCCTTCTCCTGGAGAGCGTCGATCAGGGTCCCGAACACCTGGCCCGGCAACAAGAGGGCGACGCCCGATCCGAGCACGTCAAGCAGAGCGGGCACACCCGCCACCACTCGAAGGAGCAGCATGGCGGCAACTGCCAGTCCCCCAGCGCACGCCCCGAGCCCGGCGGCGGCTCTAGTCGTCAAGGCGAGGGGATCTCCGGCGGATCACGCCCAACCCATCCGAGCTTGCTCATTGCGCGCGCCGACCGGTCACCCAATGGTCCGCTCCCGGCCCTGGCCGCTGGTACACCGCTCATCATCCCTCGCAGGAGGTTCTGTCTTGTTGGCGTGCCAGCGGGGAAGGTCACCGCTGCACAGGGCGCAGGTCCCGAAGGAGTAAGCGCAGACGCTCACGGCCGCGCCAGCGGTCGGCTTCGAGCTCGTAGAGGGTGTCCACGACCCTGCCCGGGGGAAGGTGGCGGCTGATTCCCGGTCGGTTGAAGGCGATGGCCTCCATCTGAGCCGTGCCGTCGTCCAACACCACTTTCAGGTGGTCCTCAGAGGGTCCGAACATCTCCGCGCTCACGATCCGACACGCCAGAGAACACAGGAGAACTTTGGGGTTGCCCATGCCGAAGGGACCAAGCTCGGCAAGCTCATCGCTGAGCTTGAGATTGCACTCCGACATCCGAATCACGGCGTCCGCTCGAAAGACGCGGCATGGATTGCGGCTCCCAATCTGGGCCGTCACGGCCGCATCGACCAGGGCCGCAAATCGCAGGGCGTGCGCCTCTCCCGCGGGTAGGGTGAATCCGCCGGCACCACGATGACCGCCAAAGCGGACCAGGCCCTCGGAGCATGCGGAAAGGACGGCCACCACGTTAAGGTCGGCGACTCCTCGGGCGGAGCCCTTCCACTCCGCCCCGGACATGGAGTAGACGAAGGTGGGCCGTTGGAACTCCTCGGCGAGCCTCCCGGCGATCAAGCCGACGACCCCCGCGGCGAAGTGGGGAGACCCGATGACGATCGAGGGCGCCTCTTCCGGTAGCGCCGCGACCAGTGGACGGGCTATGGCCAGCGCCTCGGCCAGGGCAGCGCGTCGGTCCCTGTTCATCTGCTCCAGAGCCATGGCCGACCTCGAAGCTTCATCTGGTGAGTCCTCCAGAAGACACTGCAGCGCCAGGCTGGCGTCCTCCATCCGCCCGGCGGCGTTGATCCGGGGGCCGATGGAGAATGCGAGATCGGAACTGCTGGGAGTTCCCTCCATCCCGGCCGCCCTGGCAAGTGCCAGCAGCCCGAGGGGGGCGGAGTCGACCCAGGCTTGAAGGCCATGCCGAACCATGAACCTGTTCTCGTCCAGCAACGGCATCATGTCCGCCACCGTGCCGAGGGCGGCCAGCGGGAGCTGCCGGGCGGCCGACCCGGATGGGATCAGGCCCCGGAGCTCCAGAGCCTGGGCCAGCTTGTAGGCGACTCCCACCCCGGCCAGTCCCGCAAACGGATACCGGTTCCCCGGCCGCTGAGGGTTCACCAGAGCGTCCGCGGGCGCCAGGAGCGCCCCCCCTGTCGCCGGGTCCATCCGCGGGAGGTGATGATCCGTTATCAAAAGACGCATTCCGGGCGGACGCCCCTCGACCACCTCGATGCCGGTCGTTCCGCAGTCGACTGTGATGACCAGGCGGGCGCCCCGGCTGGCAAGGTCCTCCAACGCCTGGGCATTGAGACCGTACCCCTCGCTCTCGCGATTGGGAATGTAGGCGATCGGGTCCATCCCACCGGCTCGCAGCACTCTGACGAGCAGCGCCGAGGCGGTGACACCGTCGGCATCGTAGTCACCGTAAATCGCGATCGGCGCCCGCTCCCTTACCGCCGCCTCGACCAGAGAGACCGCCCGGTCCATGTCTGTCAGCAGGAAGGGATCATGGTCGTGGCCCGTGCCGTTGAGCACGTCCAGGCTGACGAGACCCCTGGCGGCGAGCACCCTCTCCAGGATCGACCCCGCACCGGATAGGGTGTCGGGCAGATCCCATCGGCGACGGGCCCTCCGCACTCAGGTGAGGTCGCGATCGGGGATGGTTGCGGTCGATCTAGGCAAGATCAGACCAGTCTAGAGCAGCCACCGACCTGGCCGAGGTCGTCAAACTTGTACTGGTGAGCATGACCGGCGAACAGCAGGATGGAACGACGGCCCCCACCCCTGAGGAGTTGGCGGCCAAGGCCGCACGCCGCCGTCGGGGCATCCAGATCTCCACCTTCTGTCTGCACGGCATGGCCTGGGTGGTGCTTACCTACTACTCCACCGACTATCTGCCGCCACTGTCCATCCGGGGGCTGGTCGGTCTGGAGGCGCCGCGCCCCCTCCAGTTTCTGGTCGGGTACACGACCCTCAGTGTGGTTTGCGTCCTGCTCGGCCTTGGCTTTGGGAACTTCTATGCAAGCCGCATGGCGGCGAGCCGGTACCCGTGGCGCTGGATCCTATTTCCCCTAGTCGTGGCGATCGTCCTGATCCCTCCCCAGGGCAATATCGAGTTCCTGAGTGCGAGCCTGGAGGCCATGTGCCTGCTAGGCGGACTGATCGTGGGTCAGCGGATCCAAGGTCCCCTCAGGCGAGCGCAGCCTCGCTACCCACAAGGTCCCTCGGCCTAGAGCTGACGGGACGGTACAGGGTGTCCCGCTCCCGGGGCGGCCTTCCCACCGAACGGATCGCTGCTTCGATCTCACCTGGGTCCAGGTTCTGACCGTGATTGGCGCCACTCATTCGGGTGATCGACTCCTCCATCAGGGTGCCTCCGAAGTCGTTGGCGCCCCAGTTGAGTGACTCCGCGACTCCTTCAGGTCCCAGCTTGACCCAGCTGGTCTGGATATTGGGAATGTCCGCCCCGAAGTAGAGCCTGCAGTAGGCGGTGAACCGCAGCGAGTCCTCCAGGGTCAGAGGCCTGTGGATGCCGAAGAACTTGCCCAGGGTGTTGTGCTCAACCTGGAAGGGCAGCAGCACGAACTCGGTGAAGCCGCCGGTCTCACGCTGGAGGTTCCGGATCACCTCAAGGTGACGCAACCGGTGCCAGGGGCTCTCGATGTGCCCATACATGATGGTCGCGGTCGTCCGCAGGCCCACCCGGTGAGCGGTCCTCATCACGTCCACCCACTCCTCGGTGGTGAGCTTCTCGGGGCAGAGTATCCGGCGCACCTCCTCCACGAGGATCTCAGCTGCGGTTCCGGGCATAGTGCCAAGCCCAGCATCCTGCAGCTGGCGGATAACATCCTCCACCGAGCGGCCCGAGATTTGAGAGATGTAGCGCACCTCCTCGGGAGAGAGGGCGTGGAGGTGCAGAGTGGGCCAGCGCTCCTTGATCTCGCGGAACAGGGCGTCGTAGAACTCCAGATTCAGCTCGGGGGTCAACCCCGACTGCATGCAGATCTCGGTCGCGCCGCGCTCGACCGCGTCCTCGAGTTTGGCGAAGATCGTGTCGTGGTCATGGAAGTAGGCGCCCTTCACGTTCAACGATCCCCGCCGGAAGCCGCAGAACTTGCAGCTGCCGACGCAGACGTTGCTGATGTTCACGTTGCGGTTGATGACGTAGGTCACCTCATTCCCGACCAGGGCCTGGCGCAGGCTGTCAGCCGCCTGGCGCAGATCCCCGAGGGTCTCCTGGTAGACCGGCAGCCGCTCCTGGAGCCGGTAGCCGAGCGACCGCGCCTTGGCGGCGAGATCGGACTCCTTGGGCCAAGGCTGGTCAGGACTTACCGAGTCGCCGTCCGCCGAGATCCCGCCGAGATCGGTGGCGCCGGCCAGGACCAGCTCCGGCCAGCGGCTGAAATTCAAATTGGGCGGGATCTGCACCGCCACGTCGGGCGGCAGGATCTCACGAGCCATCCGCACCGCGTCCAGGAATTCAGCAGCGGTCGGCGCGGGCGCCTGCGCCATCGGGGTGTTCGGCTTGGGCACGAAGTTCTGGACAATCACCTCCTGGATGTGGTGGTGACGCAGGTGGCTCTCGGCGATGGCCTCCAGGGCCCGGCGCCGATCGCCCTCTTCCTCGCCTATGCCAACCAGGATGCCGGTGGTGAATGGAATCGCCAGCTCACCCGCGTGCTCCAGGTGGTTCAGGCGCTCTTGGAAGCGCTTGCCGCCGCCCATGGCGTGAGCCGCTATCTGATCGGTGGCGGTCTCCAGCATGAGTCCCATGGAGACATTCCACGGCTTCAGCGCGGCCAGGCTCTCACGGGTGAGAAGGCCCACGTTGGTGTGGGGCAGCAGGCCCTTGACCATCGCCCTGCGACAGATCTCCACCACCCGGTCGACGAACTCCCCCTCACCTTCCAGATGAAGGTCCGGCAATCGCCAGGGCTGCTCCCCGGACATGATCAGGATCTCGCGGGACCGCAGCAAGACGGCTTCGTCCAGCTGACGGTCCACCTCATCGGACGAGATCAGCCCCCCCCGGTCCTGGCGGTATTCGCAGTACCCGCAGCGCCGGAAGCACCGGTAGGTGACGTCGATCGTGTAGCTTCGGCTGAAGGTCAGGTAGCGGTTGTCGTATTCGGGATTGTGACGGGTTGCGACGCCCGCCGCCACCGGCATGATCGCTTCATAGGCCATGCCTCAAATTATGAGGGCAGAGGCGGGGCTCCTTCTCAGGCGGGAGCGCGCATCACCTGGTGCGGGAAGGTGATGCCGTACTTCTCGACATGCTCGTCAAGGGCTTGGAGCAGTTGCTGTTGGAACGCCAGCCGCTCCACCAGCTCGGTCTGCGAGCCCTGTGCCGGGTCCCCCGCGAGGTGGCGCTGCACCCACGGCGGGATGGTAGCCGCGAGGTGTGTGACACCTCCTGTCAGGATCACTGTCTCGGGCCGACTCTCCTCCACCCGCAGACCCACGCGCAGGAGTATTCCCGTCTTGGTGGCCAGACCCCACACCCTCTCCCAGTGACCCGGGTCGTGATGGACCCGGTCCGCCCTCGTGAAACGGATGGAGGGATCGTTGATGATGGTGGTGTTGGCGTCGCCCCAGCGCACCAGCCGCTCCACTACTGGATCGTTGAGATCATTGGCCACCGCCCGCACCAGGGAGGCGCAGCGGTCATCCAGGTCCGGGGGCAGCAGCTCCGTTCCCTGGCGGCGGGCCATGATGAGCACCTCGACGATGCTTGAATGCCGCATGCAGTAGGCTCGCCCGTCTACCACTTGGAGATGGTCACGGCAGGCGACCCAGGCACAATCGATGGCTCGACGATCTCGATAAAGGCAACGAAAGGCTTCGGTGTTTCCACATCCGGGATGGTCGCAACCGCCGCCCTCGGCCTCGCCGTATCGGACCGCTGGAGTGGCTGGTTCGGAAGCTGGCTTTCTGGCCATGGTAGGAGGGCTCCCTAATGGGTGACTCGCTGAGCCTCGACGTCTGCCGGGCCTGGTCCTTGTGCAACCTGCTTGGCCGAATGTCAAGGCTTGCAGGGAAGATATCAGAGGACGGCCGCCCAGACAACGATCCTTACCGATTCGGATACCAGTTGTAACCGAGTCGTCAGCCCGTCGGACACAGACACCACACCAGCTGCCTCACGTCTCGGCGATGAGGCCGACGGCACCGGTTCCTAACGGCGCAGTCTTACTGAGCCGAGGGCCGAGGACGGGCCGACCCAATGCCCTCGGTCACGCCAGCTCAATGCGGTCTAGGACCGCGTGGTCTCCATTGGCCTGGCGGACCCATCGTGCTTGGGCGAAGTCGCCGCCACTGGCCGCTGTCCCTGGCGACCAGGAGCGCCGTGTCCACCTGTAGGCCCCAGCCCAGCTTCCCAATTGCCTCGTCGACGAAGACCTCGCCTCCGCCAGCGGTCTGAAGCGCGTCTGGCCGACCGGCGAGATTCTGATCGGCGGTGAAAACCCTCCCACAGCCCATGGGCACGGCTCACTGGTATCCCAAACGATCACTATCGCACCGAGACCCGGGGCAAGCTGCGGCCAGTCGCCAGCAGGGCCACACCGGATTTCGGGACGTGGTGCCTGCCTCCCCTGGTCACTCCCCGGTGAGCCCGTCAACCGCTTCTCTGAGGAGGTCGGAATGACCGATGTGTCGCGCGTACTCCTCCAGCAAATGGAACAGAATCCATCGCAAGCTGGGTGGCGTATCGCTGGACTCAGCCAGCACGATCGACCAGGACTGGCCGTCCCAGCGGTCCGCACGCTTGGCCAGGTGCGCCAAGCCGCCTTCGGCCATGGCGTCGGCGACCTGAGCACGGGAGCGGGCGACCGCAGTCTCCCAAAGCGCGTAGATCTGCTCCGGGGTGTCGGTCGCAGCCGAGTGCCAGTCCCAGTCCGGCTCGGTGTCCCAGTCCACGTTATCCCACGGAGGCGGCATGTTCTCTCCCCACAACCACCAGGAGCACCACCAGTCCTCGACGCGGGCGAGGTGTTTGAGCAGGCCGCCGAGGGTCATCGTCGAGGTTCCGACCGTCGTTCCCAGGCCAGCGACATCCAGTCCAGCGCACTTCCAAGCTAGGGTCGCACGCTGGTACTCCAAGAACCCCAGGAGAGTTTCGGTCTCATTGGCCGCGATGGGAGGCCGCGCGCGACCGTGCTCGTCGACGTTGCTCATGCGGGGCCGATTTTAGTGGGACCGTGTGCTGAAGATCATCGGGAAATCCCCAGACCTGATCGCCGAAACTCCCCTCCCCGGAGCTGGCCCGATGGCGGGCTCAGAGAAGGCTGAAAACGGGTTGGGG
>DAHWNZ010000129.1:0-3384 GCA_027339635.1 Candidatus Dormiibacterota bacterium | reverse complement strand
AGACCCATATTCTTCCGGTCTGGGTCACCGGAGTGCTTGGAGGGATGGGTCCGTTCGACGTACCGCTGGAGTGGACGGGCCCGCTCCTGCCGGTTCGGGACGTGGCGATCCCGGTCTTCTTTGCCGCGAACCGGGAGGAACGAAGCCCGGGCGCGTACCACAATGACGTCACAGTCAGGCCGACCAATTCGCCGACCCGAATACCCCTGTCGGTAAGATCCCGCACCAGCAGGCGGGCGCGCTCAGCGTAAGCCAGCTGCTCAAGGCGCTCGATGTCAGCCCGCTCCAGAACCAGGGACAGGTTTTTGGTCCGGGAGGGTGCTGAGGATCGCTCGCAAATACGCACCGGTAGAGGAGCGCAGGCCATGGCCGGCTTGCGCAACTTCAGCATCAGCTGTCTGCGCCTCGCCGGGTGGGAGAACAGCGCCAAGGCGTTGCGTTTATTCGCTTCCGACTGGCGCTACCCCCTGACTCTGCTGGGCATCTGAGCGACCCTTCCCGCGCTTGGGCGGCCCGGACGATGGCCGTTGGCGAAGCATGCCCCAAGTTGGGGACCAACCTGGTTCTCCAGCGCCTTCCCGGGCTCCCCCTGACCTCAGCTCGGCACCGGCTCTGCCTCACGCCTCACCTCCCACACCCAAGGCCTGCCCTCAGGACCGGACGTTGACGTGGACCTGCGCCGCACCCCTGTTCGCTTGCGCCGCCCTTGCCGGGCGGATAGACTCCCTCACAGTGCTGACCGGTGAACTAGTAACGCTTCGCCCGGTCGAGCCTGAAGACTACCGGGCGCTGGCGGTGTTCGCCAATGACGTTGAGTTGGAGCTTCTGGGAGGCGGTGATCCGCCCACTCCCACACCCCTGGCGTCCGTCTCCGCAACCAATGAACAGCTCCGTGAGAACCCCGACTCGATCAACTTCGCCATTACTGCCAATGAAGCAGCGGGGAAGCTGATCGGCCACTGTGGACTGTGGCGTCACGACCAGCTCGGTCGGACCGTGGAGCTGGGAATCACGATCGGTGACCGTGAATATTGGGGCCGAGGCTATGGCCGCGAGGCAGTGGCTCTCCTCGTCGACTACGCCTTTCGGCTGCGCAACATGCGCAAGGTCCACCTATCCGTCCACGCCACCAACACCAGAGCCATTCGGTGCTACGCTGCCACTGGATTCGTCGAGGAGGGGCGCCTCCGCGAGCAAGTATGGAGCAATGGTGCCTACGTTGATCTGGTGCTGATGGGCCGTCTACGCGAACCCGAGACCAATACCCGCCCCTCCTGAGCAACCTGGGATCGCTTGAGGGTGAGAATATCGGGGTGCCCCGGGACCACTTCAGCGAAGTCGTAGCGGCGCGCTAAGACCAGGACGACGCAACCGCGACGATGTTCTCGCCCGAGGTGCTCGGACCCCCCAGTGTCCCAGGAACGATCGTTCACGAGACAACCCACCTCATGCGCCCACACCCCCACCTTGGCGTGACCCTTCGTTCCATTGTTCCCGGAGGCCCGCGGCCATAGTGGTGCCGGCGTCGCTGGCGCTGCTGGCTGCGGCCTACCCCGACCTGGCCGCCCGTCGGCGGGCGTTCGGAATCTGGCGCGGGGCAGATGGCATCGCCGCCGGGGTGGGTCCGGTGGTCAGCGGCGCGCTGGTGTCCGGGTTCAGCTGGCGCTCGTGTTCCTCCTGAACGTCCTGATCGGCGCGGCCGGCGTAGTCATCGCCGCTGAGGTGCTGCCTGCGCCGACCCGCCTACCCCACGGCGTCGACCCTGCTTGGCAGCTCGCCATGGTGGTCGCACCGGCTGGGCTGACCCTCGCGCTGACCTAGGCGGGACGGTTGGGCTGGCGCGCACCGGCGGTCCTCGCTGACTTCGCCGCCTTCCTGGCTGCCGGAGCCGCGTTCATCGTGATCGATCGGAGGATTGCCCAGCCGATGCTGCCGCCGGCCCTTTTCCAGGCACCCGCATTCTCTTTCATGGCATTCAGTCGTCAGGAAGCTCGGCGAAGCCCTCGTCTTGCGTCTCCGGAGGTTATCCTTGGCACCATGCCGAGAGCACTCACCCTTCGTTTAGACGGAAGTTACGGGTTGGGAGTGTGGAGTAGCGGCATCCTGGAAGTGGAATCGGGCCCTCATGCGGAAACCTGTCGTGTCGACATGAAGGCGAGGGGGATGGGGATCTGGAGGAGCTCGAAGGCACGGCGCTGAGTGGGGGTGGGAATGGAGAGCTTCTCGATGGTGAGGTTGGTGCCGGGGACCTGGCAGGTGTTGCGGGTGAGGGTGGCGAGGTGGTCGAGGAGTCCTTGGAAGGGACGCACCTGCGAGCCGTCGGGCTGGTGGCGACGAGCCGCTTTGCTGGAAGCTGCCTTAGAGCGTTGAGCCCTGGCGACAGGGTCGACCCGGGGCTCGGGAGACTCGTCCCGGAAGGTGAGTTCCGCCCAGTCTCGGCGCAGATACCAGATGAGGTGCGCCGCCAGCATGCACATGAAGGCGTGGGCTCGCACCCTATCGGCGAGACGGTGGCGGATGGGGAGGATCTCCGCGTCCACGGTCTTCATGGTGCGGAAGTCGCGTTCCCGGTGAGACAAGGACTTGTAGGTTGCAACTGCCTGGGCGGCGCTGAGAGCCTGGGCGGCCACACTGGTGCGAATGACGTAGATGCCGTCCAGGGCAGTCTCCGCGGCGATGGACATGGGCTTGCGGGAGAAGGAGAAATGCCCCTCGGAGATGTCGAGCTGGAAGTGCTTGGCGACCTTGTGGCGGCCCACCACCCTGCCGACCCTCATCCCGATCTTGGCGGGGTCGCGCAGCCGGCCCGATGCCACCGCCGCCCGCACCTGCTGCAGGTCCACCTCGGTGGCGTCCAGCAGTTCCCGCCGCTTACGAGCCCGCTCCTGCGCCAACTCGGGGTTGCGGCAGACCACCAGTCGCTCCCCGGGGTAGTCGGGATGAGAGGCGATCTCAGCCAGGTTGGACTGGTCGAACAAGGACGGCTGGATGGAGTAGTCCTCCGCCAGGGCCCTGATCTGGGGAGCGCGCAGGGCGGTGATCCAGCCAAGCCCGGGCAGCTGCCGCAGCTGCTCGATGCGCGCCTGGGTGATCATCCCTCGGTCTCCCACGAACACCACCTCCTGCAGGTGAAAGCGGTCCCGGACCACCTCGACCTCATGGGTGAACGAGGCCGGGTCAGAGGTGTTGCCGGAGAACACCTCGACGGCCAGTGGCAGTCCCTCGGTTGTCGCCATCACCCCGTACTCGATCTGCCGCTTGCCCCGCTTGCCCTCTTTGGAGTGCCCAAACGCGGCCAGGGAGCAGTGCGAGCCCTCCACCCAGGAGCTGGAGAGGTCATAGCAGACCATCGCCCCCTCACCCAGGTGCTGGGCCACCAGGGCT
>DAHWNZ010000128.1:0-3400 GCA_027339635.1 Candidatus Dormiibacterota bacterium | reverse complement strand
GGGATTGGTAACGGGAATGGCTGACGGAGGTGCGGCGGCCCCACCCCGCAAGCTGATCGAGGTGGCGATCCCGCTCCAAGCGATCAACGCGGCGTCGGCCCGGGAGAAGTCGATCCGCCATGGGCATCCCTCCACTCTGCATCTGTGGTGGGCCCGGCGCCCGCTGGCCGCCTGCCGCGCGGTCCTGTTCGCCCAGCTGGTTGACGACCCCTCCGCCCACCCTGACCAGTTCCCCACCGTCGAACTGCAGGCCGATGAGCGGCAGCGGCTATTCCGAATCATCGAGCAGCTGGTGGAGTGGGAGAACTCGACCAACGAGCGCGTCCTGGCAATGGCCCGGGCGGAGATCCGCAAGTCCATGGGGGAGAATCCTCCGCCGGTCTTGGACCCCTTCGCCGGAGGCGGGTCGATACCGCTCGAGGCACAGCGGCTGGGGCTTGTGGCCCAGGCCAGCGACCTCAACCCCGTTGCCGTCCTGATCTGCAAGGCCCTGATTGAGCTCCCCGCTAAGTTCGCTGGGCAGCGGCCACTCCACACCCCTGAAGGACTGCGGCTGAGCGGCGAGGCATGGCCGGGTGCCCGTGGCCTGGCCCAGGATGTCCGCCACTATGGCGAATGGATGCTCAAAGAATCGAAGAGGCAGATCGGGCACCTCTACCCCCAGGCCCCTCTCCCGAGTGGCGACAAGGCTCCGGTCATCGCCTGGATTTGGTCACGGACCGTCCCCTGCCCCAATCCGGCTTGCGGGGCTGCGGCCCCTCTGATCCGCTCCTTCTACCTCTCCACGAAGGCCGGCAAGGAGGTCTGGATGCGGGCCATTCCTGAGGGCAAAGGGGTGAGGTTCGAGATAGTCAAGGGGGACGGCGCACCTGACAGTGGCACCGTATTCCGAACTGGCGCGAAGTGCCTGGTCTGCGGCGCACCGATCCCGCTGGATCACGTGCGGGGCGAGGGTAGAGCGCAGCGTCTTGGCGCGCAACTGGTGGCAATCGTCGCAGAGGGCCAACGGGGGCGCGTATACCTGCCGGCCAACGAGGAGCATGTCAGGGCAGCCCAGGTGCCGCGACCGGACGACGTGCCTACACAGGAGGTGACCAGGAACGCCCACGAGGTTGACCGCCTCCCCATGTACGGCATGAAACTCTGGCACGATGCTTTCACCAACCGCCAGCTCACATCCATCACCACGTTCTCCGACTTGGTGATGGAGGCCCGGGAGAAGGTTATCGCCGATGGCGGGGAGCCCGCCTACGCGGACGCCGTGGCGACATACCTGGGGCTTGGCGTGGACAAGATGGCGGATATCACCAATAGCCTGGTGACTTGGAAGGCGTCAATGGATCAAGCCATTCATGGCTTCACCCGGCAGGCCCTCCCCATGGTTTGGGACTATGCCGAAGTGCAACCGTTCTCTGGGGCCGCCGGCGACTTCACTGTCTCAGTAAACGGTATCGCCAAAGTGCTGGACTTGTTGACCCCGCTTATCACTGGGACCGCGCAGCAGGTTGACGCCACCGCGCTACCCGCCCCCCTCACTCCAGTCGTCGTGTCCACCGACCCGCCGTACTACGACAACATCGGCTACGCCAACCTGGCCGATTTCTTCTACGTTTGGCTGCGCCGCTCCATCGGCGGTCTGTACCCGGACTTGTTCGCCACCGTGCTCACCCCGAAGGTCGCTGAGCTGGTGGCCGATCCTTACCGATCCGGAGGCAAGGAGAGCGCCAAGGAGCAGTTCGAAGAGGGGTTCGGAGCGGCCTTTCACCGGCTCAAGGAGATCGCGGATCCATCCACTCCCATGACCATCTTCTACGCCTTCAAGCAGGCCGACACGGCCGGTGGCGATGGGCTCATCTCCACTGGTTGGGAAACGATGCTGCAGGGCCTGATCAACGGCGGCTTGGCGATCACCGGGACATGGCCGATGCGCACCGAGTTGGGAAACAGAACGAACAGTCAGAAGGCCAATGCGCTCGCGTCGTCGGTAGTCATCGTCTGCCGCCCCCGTTCCGCCACCGCCGGGATCATCGACCGGAGGGGCCTCATCGCCGAGCTGAGAGCCAGCCTCCCAACGGCGCTCCGGGAGCTCCAGGAGGGACTCATCGCACCCGTCGACCTCGCCCAGGCCGCCATCGGTCCAGGCATGGCGGTGTTCTCCAAGTACGGCAAGGTCGTCGAGGCCAACGGAGACCCCATGCGGGTCGGCACGGCGCTGGGGCTCATCAACCAGGCGCTGGACGAGGTGCTGGCCGAGCAAGAGGGCGAGTTCGACCCCGACACCCGCTGGGCGGTCGCGTGGTTCGACGGGCACGGCTTCGAGCAGGGCGCATTCGGGGAAGCCGAGACCCTCTCCAAGGCGAAGGTGACTGCGGTGTCTCATCTCCAAGAACGAGGAGTCGTGGAGGCCGGAGCTGGGAAGGTGAAGCTCGCGAGCCGAGAGCGGCTGTTTGATACCACCAGCTCGCTTGATGGCGCACCAAGCGTATGGGCCCTCACCCAGAGCTTGGTGCATGCGCTCGCATCGTCCGGCGAGGAGACCGCGGCCGAGGCTCTCGTCCCTCACTCCAACATGGGTGATGCCGTCCGGGACCTCGCATACCGTCTCTACGTGACCTCGGAACGACACGGCTGGACCCAGGATGCCCTCGCTTTCAACAACCTGGTCACATCGTGGCCGGAGATCCTTCGACTGGCGGCAGACTTGCGCCAGCACGGAAGGCAGGAGACTCTCTTGTGATTGGAGAAGTGTTGTGACCGCCAGCAACCGAGAGCGGGTCCAGACCGCCCTGGAAGTCCTGGGCGAGGGCCTGGCCCCCTTCGTCGATGAGCAGATGCGCCAGCAAGCGCCGGGGAAGGCCGACTGGGTCCAGGCTGTCGCCGCCTCGACACTTGGCCCCGGGCGCAAGGTCTCGCTCACCGATCCCCAGTTTCAGCTGAAGGTGCTCTGGGATTTCTGGAATCCCGTCTTCGCCAAGGTGCTGCAGCGCAGCGATCGAAACCTGGTCAGCATCCTCCGTGATGCCAGAGATCGGTGGGCTCACAATGAGGCCTTCAACTCGGATGAGACATATCGCACCCTCGACGCCATCCAGGCCCTGCTGGCAGCGGTCTCCGCAGAGAAACAGGCGCAGGTCGTCAAGCGGTCCCGCGATGAGGTGCTGCGCCAGCGGTTCGACGAGGAGGCCCGCAAGGCGACCAAACTAGCGCCGGCAACCGCGAAGGGGGTCTCGGGCTTGCGACCCTGGCGAGAGGTGATCCTGCCGCACCGCGACGTGGCATCTGGGTCTTTCGTGGAGGCTGAGTTCGCAGCCAACCTTTGGCAGGTCTTCCAAGGCGACGGATCCCCGGAGTATCTCGACCCCGCTGAGTTCTTCTCCAGAACCTATCTCACCGAAGGGCT
>DAHWNZ010000127.1:0-3434 GCA_027339635.1 Candidatus Dormiibacterota bacterium | reverse complement strand
GGGGCCTGGCGCATGACCTCGGGATCAGCCGCACCCCGGTGCGCGAGGCGCTCCTGCGGCTGCACCACGAGGGGCTGGTCCGCACCGTGCCCCGGCGCGGCGTGTTCGTGGTGCGCAAGCGCAAGTCGGAGATCGTGGAGATCGTGATGGCCAGCGCCGCTCTGGAGGGGGTCGCGGGGCGGCTGGCGGCCGCCCGTGCCACCGACGAGCAGATCGCCATGGTGCGGCAACGCTTCGAGGACGTGATCACCAATCCCTCCCGACTGGATGCCGAGGAGTACTCCGCGATCAACCTTCAGTTCCACCAATTCATCGTGGACCTGGCCCAGTCCGAGATGCTCTCGTCCCTGGTGGAGTCGCTCAAGATCCACATGCGGGCCATCCGCGCCCGCACCATGGGCGACGGCGACCGGATGCGCCGGTCCCCGCTGGAGCACCTGCGGATCGTGGAGGCACTGGAGGCGCGCGACGCCGAGGCCCTCGACCGGCACGTCCGCCAGCACGGGCTGAACCTGGCGGATCACGTCGAGAGGTTCGTCGACTACCTGGATTAGGCGGACAGCTCCACCGGCGAACAGGGCAGCACCAGAATAGGCGCGGGCGCGCCGACCGCCCCGGGCCAAGCCGCCCAGCGCAACGGCCTGACCCCGTCCCGTCCTTCTTTCCTCACCGGCGCCTGGCTTCGAGGCTGCGGCCGGACCAGGCGCGGGAAGACCGGCGCACGCAAAGGCTGCCAAATGGGGCAGCCGCCGCCCCGGTGGATCTCAGGGGCCAGACCTTCAACGGTCGCACCCCGTCGCCTTCCGAAGGGTCGCCCTGCCCCGGGGAGATGCCGGAAACTGCCAGTCGGCGGGGCCGTTGTAAGAGACCGTGGGATGGCGTTTCCGCGACGGGTCGGCTCAGCAGCGGCTGCGGCGTGGTCACCGTGATCCCGCATGGACGCTCGGGGTCGCCATGCCACTTCTCCTGCTGCTCGCCAGCTGCGGGGAAGCCGCACCGGCTCCTCGCCTCAGCCGAGCAGCCCTGCCTGCCACGGTTCACTTTCAGACCAGCTGGCCCGGACCGGCCCAACCAAACTGCGACCCCACTCCGCCGTCGGCAACCGGCGTGGCTCCCGCGGGCGGCCCGGCGCCCACCCAAGCCCTGGCGGTCGGGGCGGGGCTCCTGGCCTACGCCGATTGCGACGAGGTGTCGGTGAGCAGCAACGGGGGAGTCTCGTGGACCCAGCACCTGCTCCCGGTCGACCTCACCGGGCTCGGCATCACCGGCCCAGGCCACCTGATCGGCCTCGGGCAGTCACCCGTCCTCGGCCTCCCCCAGTACCAGCTCCGGAGCACCAACGCCGGGGCCAGCTGGTCGGTGACCAGGACTTCTCTCTCGGGCGCCACCGCTCCCGATTCGGTCGCTTGCTCCGCGACCTCTGGGGTCTGCGTCGCCTACACCCCCCTGGTGGACAGCTGGGAGTCCTACTGCGCGCCGGGAATGGGCGCGCCCCCACCGCCAGCGCGTCAGCCCACACCGGTCTTGGTGAGGGATAGAGGCGGGAGCTGGACCACCCTCCGCGGTGCTCCATCGAACTTCCTGGCCAACTCGGCAACGGTGACCGCCAGCGGGGTGGTCGCGGTCGCCGGAAGCGTGGGCGGCGCCGGGATCCTGCTGCTCTGGACCTCCGCGTCGTCGGCGCCGACGGAGGCGATCCGGTCGCCGATCCCACTCACCGCAGTCAGCTTCCGGGGGGCCTTCGGGATGGTCGTGGGGGGCAACCAGGATGAGTCCAGCTGCTGGGATTCAGTGGACCTGGCCAGGGACCAGGAGCAGATCGTCTACGCCACCTCTGACTACGGGCGGAGCTGGAATCTCACGCTTGAAAGCCACCGAGCTCACTACCCGCTGACCGGGGTGCTGACCACGGGACCCGGGACGGCCCTCATCGAAGCCGGATTCAGCGGTGGCGTGGAGACAAGCTGCGGCAACATCATCGGGGGATGCCTGCGGATCCTGCTGGCGACAGCTGACAGCGGCAGACGGCTCACCGGGTACGGGACGGCCGCCAGGCCCGGGTTGCTGCAGGGAGTCCAGCTGCTGGCCGGCAGCGGCTCCGAGGCGGTGCTGGCCCTCGCCGGCAATCAGCTCCTGCGTGGAGAGCGTGGCGGGACCACATGGACGACCGTCGCCCCACTTTCCGCTCCCACGGCGAGCGCGGACTTCTTCCAGGGGACCGAGGCTGGGGTCGTGTCGGTCGACATCGGGGACCAGCCGCCAGTGCAGCTTGAAACCAGTGACGGTGGGAGGTCGTGGCAGCGCGGGCCGAAGCCCGACCCGTACGTCGGTGAGATCACCTGGGCGTCCCCGCGGGTGGGCTACGGGATAGCGGACAACGGGCGGCTTGTGGAGACCACCGACCGCGGCGGGGCTTGGAGGAGCATTCCCTTCCGCTACACCCACGATCAGGTGTACCAACTCCATTTTCAGAGCCCGCTGATCGGATGGGCGGAGCTCGAGGTAGGCAGGACCACCAGCCTCATCGCGACCAGAGACGGCGGTCGCCACTGGACGAATCTAGGCAGGGTTGCGCCCTCCACCGTATCGATCGCGGGGTTGGTGGCGGGCGGAACGGAGGAATTCGTGCTGGTCGGCCTCAACCGATGGGAGCTGGCGGGCGCCGCCCTGAAAGCCGCCGCCGCTCAGCTCGTCCGATCGGGGCAGATCACCGCAGTCGCCATCCAGCCCGGCGGATTCGTGTGGGCGGCCGGCTCCCACGATGGCCACGGCTGGCTGGAGGTCACCGGCGGCCACGGTCACTCCCGACGCTACCGGCACCTTCCCTGGAATGGGATCCCGAGCGAGATCGGCTTTACCACCGCGAGTTTCGGGTGGATGGTGGTGGACGGACAGCTGTTCACGACCAGGGATGCCGGGGTGATGTGGGCCCAGATCACCGTGCCCGCCACCTACTGAACCACTGCCCCAACGAGATACCGGTTGTCTCCGCCCAGCGGGGCGGCACCGTTTCCCCACGGGTTGCAAACGTCAGCGCATCCGAGGACGTCCGCCGGCCCTCGACCGGCCTGCTGCGGGCCATCCGCAGCGGCCCGGGCAGCCAGTTGACCACCGGTCCGGCCCGACGTTGCGCCGCCCACCCCAACCTCACCCTTGCCGCCAAGGCCGACACCGGCCGGAGCACTTCCTGAGGCACCCTGCCGGGGCTGACCCCGCCGTCGCTGACCGCGCCCATCGCACCCCATCGGGGTCCGAAGGTGCGGAGTGTGCGAGCTGGTGGCAGACCGCTCCCAGGGGCGTACTCCCTCGACCCGGCGCGCCTCGCGGAGCTCCGCTCCGCCATCGACGCCTCAGCCGTCGCCTTCGACCCCTGAGCTGCTCGGCCCGGCTGCCGTCGGCTGTCATGGGCCTGTCACCAACCGGGTCCCGTCTCC
>DAHWNZ010000126.1:0-3531 GCA_027339635.1 Candidatus Dormiibacterota bacterium | reverse complement strand
GCGGGGCGTTGCAGTTCGTGGAGGGACAGCGTGCCCAGGCGCTCCGCCAGGCGGCGCACGGGCCCTGGGTGATCATCCCGCTGCAGCTCGCCCAGGCCCTCCACGCCCGCCCGGGCACGCCGCTGGACCTGGTGGCGTCAGGTGGGCGGGGGACGTTTCGGGTGGCGGGGGTGGTCGCCCACACCGTCCCGGGGCCGGCCGGGGTCGAGAGTATGGTGATCTCCCAGGGCGTCGCGGTGCGGGACTTCGGCTCTGGGGCAGACGGCTTCAGTTTCATCCAGCTGCGGGCCAGTGGCCCCGAGGCGGCCGCGGCCGTGCGCCTCGCTGCCTTCCGCTTCGGCATGCAGCCGGAGACCGTAGCCGCGGTTCAGCAGGGGGTTGATCAGGGCATCCAGAATGACATCGCCCTGCTCTCCGCGGTGGCCCTGGTGGGGGTGGTGATCGCGGTCCTGGCCGCCGTGGACACCGTGGTTCTGGACACTCGGCAGGCCACCAGGGAGTTGGCTTTGCTGAGGGTGCTGGGGTTGGGCCGCGCCGCGTTGGGCCGGGCTGTGATCGGACAGGCCGCCGCCACCGCGCTATTGGGCGCTGTCCTTGGTGTCGGGGCCGGAGTTGGACTGGTCTACCCCGAAGTAGCCGCGGCCTCCACGCCATACTTGCCGCTCCCCTTCAGCATCTCCCTGGCCGCCGTTCTGGCGGTCCTGGTGGCGGTGGTGGCGGCGCTTGCTCTGGCCGCGGTGCTTCCCGCCCGGCAGCTGGCACGGATGGATCCGACCGAAGCGCTCGCCCTGGAGTGAGCGCCTAGTGAGCGGGGGTACGGTACCCAGTCTCGACGAGCTCTTGGAGAGCCGGAGCCGGAGGCCCCGGATCTTGGTCCTGGCAATCTCCGTTGGCTGCTCGTTGGGACTGGGCATCACCGCGCTAGTCCACCTCATTCCACCAAGGCCGTATGGGATCGCCGACGACTTCCGCGTCTTCTATGCAGCCGCCACCATGCTGACTAGAGCGAGGTCGCCGTACTCAGCAGGTGCACTACGGGCCACTGAGCAGCTCGTTTGGCACTATGGCCATCTTCAGGCCAATCTCGACCTGTATGCCTATCTCCCGGTGACGGCCACTTTGCTTGAGCCTCTTACCAAACTCCCATTCTGGGTCGCCTACACCCTCTACACCATGGTCGGGTTTGGAGTGGCGGGTCTGGTGATTTCACTCGTCGCTCGAGATCTTGGCTGGCGTCACGACCGGATCTTGGTCGCCACGGTGCTCACCTCGTGGGTTGCGCTTCTCGGCGCGCTCTCCGGCAACCTGGACCTGCTCCTCCTGGCGTCGATCGGAGGAGGAATGCTCCTGTCGTGGCGGGGTCACCCGTTCTTTGCCGGGCTTGTACTGGGGGTGATTTGGGTGAAACCGGACGTAGCCTGGCCGGCCGCAGTCTTCCTGATCTTGGCCTTATGGCCGCAGCGTGGGTTGTTGCTGCGCTTCGCCGCTGGCTTCTCCTTGACGTCTCTTGTGTTCCTGCTGGTGGGACTGGCCCGGATGGGGGCATGGTGGGCAGCAGTTGTCCGGTTTGGGCACACAATTGCCGGCGGCCAATACGACCTCGCCGGCCTGCCTTCGCTGGCCGCCGCGGCCCCGCGATCCTGGGGTCTTCATCCCGGACTTCTTCAGCCAGGTACCTTGGCGGTCCTTGGCCTAGGCCTGGTGGCCATGTTGGCGTTGGCACTCTGGATGCTCACGTCTCCCGATTGGAGCCGGCTCACGCTGGTTGGCAGGATCACCTGGGCTGTCGCGTTGGGGATGGGCGTCTGGCTGGTGGTGACGCCTTATGCGCATACCAACGATGACCTCCTTCTGGTTTTCCTCCTAATGCTGACGGTGGGTAGGGACGCCCGCCGCGTACATGGACTCGGGCTGTGGCTCTCGCTGGCGGTGGTCACGATGTTGCTCTTGGTATGGCCGGCCGGACTGGTTCCCTGGGAGGTAGCCCTCCTGGCCCTCTTAGCCACTTCGGCGGCGCTCTGCTGGCACCGCCCCGACCCCAGGCTCACCGGCTTCGGTGCGGCCCTGGCCCTGCTCTCAGTCGCGCTGCTTCCTGGAGTTGCCCCCTTCCATCTACTCTTGGTTTCGCTCACGCCCGTCGCTGGACTGGTTCTCCTCGTGGAGGGCTGCAGGACATGCTGGCTCGAGCTTGGCGGTGCCGGCACGGGGCCAGCTTATGCAGGGGAGGTGGCTCCGGCCGGGGATTGGTAATCCCGCTGCGCCACGACGCGTGCTGTCCCTCACGACGCCCCCAGCGCCACCGTCGTAGCGCGCGGGCTCTCCAGCGAGCCTGGCCGCTGAACGACTATGGCCGCAGCACCAGCTGCGGCAACGGCGCCCGCGGGGATGGCCCCGAGGGCCCCCAAGGTTGGAAAAACCACCAGGGGAAGTGCCGCGAACCCAACCACCGCTACGGACCACCCCGGCCCTCGGGCGATCAGGAGCAGGCAGAGTGGTAGGAGGAACAGCATGTCGTAGTCGTGGACGTAAGGTGACGCGGCGACCCAGATTGCCAGTGGCAGAGCCGCCATCCAGACAGCGCGCTCAGCAGTTGGCAGCTGGTGGCCGGCCCGTGCGGCGACGAGCACCATTACCGTGAGTCCTGCCACTGTGGCCGCTAGCCCGAGAGGGGATGTGAGGATCTGATGGGGGGTGGCTGCGCCCAACTCGCCGCCGACCAGATCTGGCAGGCCGGATAGCACTGGCTGGAATTGGGAGTGCTGCCCGAACTGAGCCAAGCCTGATAGCCACTCCGGGAACCACCAACCTCCTAGAAGGAGGAAGAGAACAGAGCTAGCTGTCGCGGCCGTGAAGTAGGACCGCCGGGCAGATCGATCGCGCAATAGGGCGATGGGGACGAAGATGGCCACCGGCCACGTGACATCGGGTTTCAGAAGCAGCCATGGCGTGATGAGGCCCGCAAGCCGCCAGCGACGGGTCCCGAGGGCGATCGTCACCTCCAGGAGGGCAGCCGTGAGCAGCGCGTCAGGTTGCCCCAGCATGAGTCCCCACCACCCTGCGGGGCACACCAAAATGGGTACGACGGTGGGCAGCGGTGGGAGCCCCAGCCACCTCGCAGCTCGCCAGCCCGCCCAGAGTAGGGCGGCGGCGGAGGCGACCAAAAATGCGGTTGCCGCGACCCAGAACGGCAGCAGCGCAACCGGCAACAGCACGGTGGCCCACTCAGGCGGACTGACGAACCCACGTTGGTAGAGTGGGTGTCCCTGCACCAGCCTCTGTGCGGCCAGGAGGAAGATGCGTAGGTCGTGTGGTGCCATGTGTGCCCGAAGGACGAAGAGCTCAAAGCCGAGGCTTCCGAGCCCCATGGCCAAAACCCAAGCCGCAAGCTCTCCGCGCCGCCTTCTTGTTGTCACCGCCCACAGGCTAGAGACATGGCTGGGTCTGGGCAACTCCGGTGGCCGGCTTGTCACGGTTGGTCGATCATCCCGTAGGTGGGGTTCGGACAGCCTCGGGGTGGTGGCGCGCTCGGGG
>DAHWNZ010000125.1:3348-3629 GCA_027339635.1 Candidatus Dormiibacterota bacterium | reverse complement strand
CTCGGCGTTCATCATCCTGCGCGAGGCGTTCTACGGGGCCAGCCGCTTCGAGCAGTTTGTCAATCGTACGCAACTATCTGAGCCGGTCATGGCGACCCGGCTGAAGGAGCTGACCGAGGTCGGCGTGCTCGCCAAGGAGCCCTATCGCGATCCGGGGGAGCGGACGCGCAACGCCTATCGACTCACCCAGAAGGGCGCTGAGCTCCTGCCCGCTTTGACCGCGCTGTTCTCGTGGGGCAGCCGTTGGCAGCTGTCCGGCCACCAGCGGGTGGAGCTGGCCC
>DAHWNZ010000125.1:0-3338 GCA_027339635.1 Candidatus Dormiibacterota bacterium | reverse complement strand
CCCACGCCGACTGCGGCAGCCTGGTGACCTCGGTGCTGCAGTGCGAGCACGGGCACCCGGTCGCCCCGGGGATGATCCAGCTCCGATCGACGCACCAGCGGCGAGTTGGCTTGGCTCAGGGTCATGGGGGGGTACGCTCCAGGCGGGCCTGATCCAAGAGAGCTTGTTCTTCAGTCGTATCCCCCGGAGGCGGTCGCAGAGTCGACCGCGGCCACGACGGTTTCGATGTCCGTCGGAGCGACGTCCTAGCGGAGTTCACGCAAGCGCGCCGCAGTGACAGCACCGATCTGCCACTGGACCTGACCCAGGCCCGCCCGGGGCAAGGCGATCACCACGATTCAGAGATGACCTCTGTCGACAAGCCAGGTACCGGCGACGGGCCCGCCCGAGGCGACTTCCCCGGCAGCCAGCCGGTGGTCGAGTCGACCGGCCTCGGATGCCCTCCCTCGCGCCCGCTAACCAATCCAACCTGGGGTGTGGACCAGAACCATCATTCTTTTCGGTCGGCCGCACGCAGGCTTCCGGAGACATCATCGATCTCCATCGATCCAGCTAGTTGCCGGAGTTGATCGACGGCGTCATGCGTCAGGTAGAACCGCACCGCCCGCTGTATGGCCTCGGTCTTCGATGCGCCGGGGAGGCGCGCCATAAGCGAGGCCAGAAGGCCGTCGTCCAGATCGAGGGTCGTTCTCACCAGACCAGCATGCCATACGGTCTGGCACATAGGGTTGGTGGCCGCCGGGGGACTCGAACCCTCGACCTCACGGATGTGAACCGTGCGCTCTAACCGGCTGAGCTAGGCGGCCCGGAGCCAGCAGACAAGTCTATCCGACCTGCCGGGATCTACCCGAGGTCGGCCTGCACCTGCTGGACCGGGTACGGGAGAGAAGCCTGGACGGTGAGTGTCCCCACTAGGACTCTGGCCAGCGGATGAACGGCCACCCCATCCGACCAGAACCCGGATGCGGTGACCGCGTAGGTCACTACCGCCCGGATGGCGACGTGAGCCTCGGCCGCCTGGGGAATCCAGGGAAGCTGGATGCCGGATGTCCCGTCCGGCCAGAACCAGGTGGTGGCTTCCGGGGTCGCCTGCACCACCCAGACCACATGAAGAAGCTCGCCCGGGTCGCCATCGCCGAGGTCGGGCGCCGATGTGTTGATGGTGGCGTACTGGGTAGCCGGCGTGGGGTCGGTGGCGACCGTAACGGGAACCCCCACGACTCCCGGCGGCGGTGGGCTCGCTGTAAGTGTCTCCGCGGGGAGGTCCTTCTCAACGGCAGCAAGCAGTCCGGTGGGGTCGAATCCCGGTCTGCAGCTGGCTGGCTTGACCCCGGGGGGACAGGGACTTGGGCTTCGGGGCTTGCTCGCGACTCCGGTGTAGCGGATGACGCCCGGGTTGCCGCAGGAGACGGTCCAGTCCCAGCCGTTGTCCTGGATCGGGGTGGAGTAGAGGATGGGGACCCGCTGCCCGGCCTGCGTCCAGAAGCTGCCGTCCCAGGTCCATCCGTCCTTGGAGGTCCCGGTGGCCCACTGAGTGACCGAGTAGGGGGTGCAGGTGGGCACGGCGATCGGGGCTACGAGGATCCACGGATGGTCCCTCGCCGGCTTGGTCGGAGCGGATGGGCCTTGCACGGCAACGCAGGTCCCCCCGAAGGAAACGCCGCCAGCGCTACCGGAGCAGCCCACAGTAGGACCGGGGCCAGGGTACGTCGCAAGCACTGGTTCAGGGGCAACGCCCACCCCGAACATGGCCGACGCTAGGCCGGCTAGGAGGACCCAGTGTCGCACGTCAAGTACCTGTCCAATCCAGTGTTCCAGACCACCCACCGAATAACCGCGAATGGAGTCGACTTCGTCGTGGAGCCTGACGCCGAAATAGACGCCTCGGTCTCCGTGCCACTTATCACGATGGCGATCGTCAACGATGGAGCCGCGGGGTCAGCTTTTGTGCCAACAGCCATCGACGTGACAGCGTCACTCACTCTGGTGACGTGGATCCCGCGTCCAGCGTTGGTCTGTATTTCCTGGGTGACCGCCGCCAACCAGTTGCCGCAGTCCGCATAGCTAAGGAGAGCGGCGTCCCCGCGCTCGATGGCCACGTTCTCGATCAGGTTGTCAATGACGACGTCCTGAGCCACCGCGGCCGCCGACACCCCGGGCGGGAGCGGGTGGCTGGTCGACACCGTGTAGGAGGGTGTCTTGACCTCGGTAGTGGGCACCTGAACCCCCGGGGCGATGGTGGTGGGGGACGCCGCAGGAGACGGGCTGGCCGAAGGGATGGGCACCGGAGGCGAAGCGCCACAGCCGGCGGCCAGCCAGGCCACCAGCGGCACCAGGGCGAGCCGCCGCACCACACTCAGATCACGCACCAAGGCCAGGGCCCCCACCTGCACCTGCGCCACCTCTCGGGGGCGAAGCCCGAAGGATATTCCCAGACGCGAGACAAGGCAAGTGCTGGCAGGCGGAGTTCACGGGATGTCTACCAGCATCACCAGGCCGAGCTCCTCGGCGGCCTGGCCGAGGGCGGCCCGGAGCCACTCCCACGATCCCCGCTCGGGCGCCCACACCCGCGTCCCCCTCTCACCCGGCAGCTGGTTGCGGCTGGTCCCAAGGGCAACGACAGGGGCATCTCCGAGGTATGGCTGGATCCTCCCGGCGAGGGCCAGATCTCCCGTGATCCTCACGCCCGGCCAGGCGACCAAGATCGCCATACCGGTGCGCGGGTCGGTGAGCCGGTAGGCCGCTCTCATGCCCGGCTCCGGACCTGGGACACCAAGCGCTCTCCCGACCAGGGCAGCGTCGCCACGCGGGGCCCCAGCTCAAGCTCAGCCTCTCGCCAGGGCGAGACGAGCACCCGCCAGCCCTCCTCCAAGGCCGGTAGGGCTCGGGCCGGGTGCTCCAGCTGGAGGCAGCGGAAGATCTCGGCCAGGGTCTCGCACGGCTCGCCCTCCGCGTATGGGCTGACAGACGGATGCCGGACCAGGGTGCCCCTCAGCTCGTCCGCGGTCAGCCGCGCGCGCTCGGCAAGCCCAGCAGCACCCCGCCTCTCCGCCATGATCGAGAGCGCGATCCTGGACGCCGGTTGCAATCTCAGCGACTGCCCTACGGGCGCCGGGAGGCCCTGGTCCGGCGAACCCAGCTGCCAGTCCAGCGCGGCCGGCCCTGGCTGTCTGGGGTCTCCCACCGGGAGCTCTGGGTCCCACCTGGGATCGAACGCCCGAAGGCGCTCCAGGTAATGCCTCTCCAGGTGATCCAGGGACCCGTTACCGGAGAGATAGGGCCAGCGGTCCTCGGTCGGGCGGGGGAGCCAGCCGCCTGCGCCCACCAGCCGAACGTAG
>DAHWNZ010000124.1:0-3719 GCA_027339635.1 Candidatus Dormiibacterota bacterium | reverse complement strand
GAGGCGCTGGGCGGTGGCGCCGGCGACCGCCACGGCGACGGCCCTGCCGCCAGCCGCCTGGTGGGCCGCCACCACGGCCTGCAGGACGGCCCCCTTGCCGGCCCCGGCGGGGGAGGCGACGGCCACGAAGCCGCCACCCCCGCAGGCGAGCCGGACCGCCGCCACCTGCTCCGGGTCCAGGGGCACCGGAGACTCCTGGACCGCCCTGGCGACCACGGCCTTGGGCAGCGCCCGAGCGGAGTCTTGGGGCTTGGCCGCCACGGCGTTGAGTGCCGTCTGCTCGGCCTGCAGGGTGGGCCTGGTGGTCCAGAGACCGTGGGGGAGGGGGACCAGCGCTGGGTCGGCCGTGACGGCCTCCACCAGGGTATCGACGGCGGTGCCGGGGACTCTGCCCTGGGCGGCCTCGGCGATGGCGGCGCGGAGGGTGCGGGTGTCGATGGTGGCGGAGGCGTGCGTGAGGTGGCGGGGGCTCTCGGGGTCGGTCAGCTCCTTGACCACGGCGTTCACGCTCTCAGCCCATGGCGCTTGCGGGATGGGGCGCGACTCAGGGGCCCAACTCCTGGGATCGGCGCCGGCCTCCTTGGCCCTCTGCTGCCAGGCCTGGAACGCGTCCTCGGGGACCGCAGTCTTGGGGGAGCGGGAGCGGGAGCGGACCACGAGCCCGCGCACCTCCTCGTCGGTGGGGGCTCTGCCGTGGCGGGCCCGGAAGGCTGAGACGGCCTGCTCCACCTCGGCTGAGCGGGCGCTGAAGGCCTGGCGGACCTTGGTTGGGACGCCCGAGACCTCGAAGTACCTCCAGTGGCGCTCGGTCGGGTACCCCTGCTGCTGGAGGAGGGAGGCGAGCTCGGCGCGGTAGATGGCTCCTGCCTCGGCGGCGATGCGGTAGAGGGCACGGGAGTCGATGGCGGCCCATCTACCGGATCTGGCCTCCCGGTCCTGGGAGCGGAGGGCGCAGCTGGCGATGACGCAGTGGTCGTGGAGCTGGGGGTCGGGGGATGCCCCTGCCGCCTGCTGGGCCTGGCTCTGGCGGGAGGTGTGGTGGCGGAAGCGGGCGATGACCAGGCCCTGGGCGCGTTCGTGGCGGACCTGGCCCGCGATGCGGCGGCGGACGAGGGGGGCATGGGCTTCCAGGTGGGCACAGGCGACCTGGACGGCCTTCTGATGAGCCCGCTCGACTGCGTCCCTGGTCTTCTCATCGCCGAGGGCCCAGACGATGGCGACGGACTTGGGGGCGGAGAAGGTGCAGTCGACGGCCGCGGTGTGGACGCCGTGGACGTGGCGGACCAGCTGCTCACCGGAGTGGGGGTCCTGCCCCTGCCAGAGGTGGAGCAAGTGGTCGCGGTCCACCTCGCCGGAGAGGCCGAGGGCGACAGCTCCCTGGCCGAGCCACTCCCCGGGCCCCGCGGCGGGCCGCCCCTCATGGCCCAGGTAGTAGTCGCCGCGACGGCGCGCCGGCCCCTGGCTGGCAAGGTAGGCGACGTAGCCCGCAGTGTCGCCGCCTGCGATCTTGTGGACGGTCATCACAGCCGCCTTCCCTCCATCTCCGCGACCCCAGCACACGGAGGCAGGTGGCGGGCATGCTGGCCCGGCCGAGGCGGCCTATCCGGGCAGAGGGGGTGCTGGAGGCGCGAAGACTGGAGCTTGGAGGTCGACTACCTGGAAGTTGACGACTCGTTGGGCTTCGTGGCTGTCGATGGTGGCTCGGGCGTGATAGGGGCCAGCATTCGGGAACTGCATCATGATCGGGAGAGCCAAGAGGGCGCGCTGAGCCATGCCGAGAGGAGCCTGGGGCGGTCGGCCGACGATCAGTTGCGCCTGGAGCTGAACGAGGGGGTGATTGTCGTCGTCTTCGATCGCCACCCGAACGCTGAGCTGCTCATTGGTGTCATTCCAGTCGACAAGGAATCCGATAGCAAGAGAGAAGCGAGAGAGGGCTGGTGGCAATGTCTGCGGCCCTGTGGACGGGGGTCGGCCAATGAGGGTGAGCCCGGCCCCCAAGGCGTACAGCTTGCCGTCGGGCGCCACCTGGGCAGCGTCACAGAGGATCAGGAAGTCTACTTCGGTCGACAAAGTCGCGCCCTCCATGTATGCTGGTACGAATACGGACGTATACTAGCACACGGGGAGCGGCTGTGCGGATAGTCGAGTCCGAATGGGACGACCACAACCTGTCACACTTGGGGGAGAAGGGAATCGAACCAGAAGACGTGGATGCTATGCTGGCCGCCCGTATTACAGTCGTGAGGAACAAGCGGGACAGGTCGGGATCCCATCGCTTCATCGGCCGAGGGCGTGGCAGCCGGTTTTTGACCGTGGTCGTCACATCAACCAGCGAGCCGGGTCGTTGGCGGCCAGTCACCGGCTGGGAGAGCAGTGAAGAGGAGCGTAGGAGATATGGCAAGTGACGTCGAAGAAGTGGAGGAAGTGGTTGCCCCAGCTCCGTCTGGGATGACGGTGTTCTCTGCGCGGTTGCCTGCTGCGGAACTAGGGGAACTCAGAAGGGAGGCAGCGCGCAGGCAGATGCCAGTTTCGGAACTGATCAGGGCCGCGGTCCGAGCCTACCTGGGCCCCCAGCCCGCCCTGATCTCCCTCTCGGCGGTGGCGCAGCTAGGCACGGATCTGAGTGTCTCCAGCAGCGTCCCAACCTGGGTGGGTGGTCGGGTAGCGCACACCGTTGCCCATGCGAGCATCGAGAGTCAGGATGAAGCGGCCAACGCGACGCTTCTGGCTAGCTGACTGAGGCGTCAGGAGAGCGTGCTAGCGGTGCGCTCCTCAGCGGGCCGCAGCCACCCGGCGAAGGGCTGAGTGCGCTCTGGGTCGACCAGTTGGATCCGGGCCGGCGCGTACTGGCCGACCAACGCCCAGGCGGAGCCCCGGGGGCCAGAACGCCAGGCGCTGGCGGGGACCGTGGGCTGCTCGACCCAGCCGTGAGTGGTGCTCTGGCTCCGGTCGGCGCCATGCCGTCCGGGGTGGCGGCCGGTGCTGACCGTGGTGGTCGTCTGGGGGATGAAGTCGCGGCCCGCCAGGACCTCCAGGGTGCGCAGGGTCTCGGCATCGGCCAGCCCGGGCAGGATGAGCTTGGCGCCGGCCAGGGTGAGGAAGCTCTGAGCAGCCGCTCCACCCCAGCGATCCTGGGCTTGGCGGAGATCCTGCAGGGCGACCAGGGTGACGATGTTCCGTCCGCCTCCCTCGGCCAGCATCCGGGGCAGGGACGGCAGAGGGCAGATGGTGGCGGCCTCATCGAGAGCACATAGCCAGGGGATGGGGAGGGCTCCCTGCTCGTCGCTGAGGCGGCGGGCTGCCTCCCGGACCTCCTCGACCAGGCCCACCACCAGGGGGGCGCCATCGGTGGGGGCGTCGGAGGGTGAGACGACCCAGACGGTCTGAGCACCGGCGAGGAAGTCGAGGGGGTCGAAGGGCAGCACCGGGGTGGCGTCGGCGGCCTGGCAGACCGCCTGGGTGTCGAAGGGGGCCAGCACCCCCTGGGCCGCGGACCAGATGCTGCCCCGCTCCCGCTCGGGGGTGGCCAGGAGCCCTTGCAGGACCGCCTTGGCGGCCGACGCCTCACAGAGCGCCTGCAGGGGCTCTGCCCGCTGGGCGTGGACCCAGGAGCAGAGGGCCGCCATGTCGCGATCACCATAGGCCGCGGCGTGGAGGGCGACCGCGACCAGCTGAGCGGCCCTGGTCCGCCAGTGGGAGCTGTTCTCCACTCCCTGGCC
>DAHWNZ010000123.1:0-3843 GCA_027339635.1 Candidatus Dormiibacterota bacterium | reverse complement strand
CGCCATGCGCTGCCCGGCATCGACGCCGGCCGCGGCCTGCGCGGCCTCGGCGCCCTGCCGATGGAGAACGAGCCCCTGGGCCGGCCCCTGGCCAGCTTCGCCCGCGAGGTCTACCTGCGCCATGGCGACCTGCCGCTGGCCGAGGTGGCCGTGATCGTGGGATTGAAGGAGGCGGGAGCGAGGTCCCGCCTCTATCGCGCGGTCGGTCAGCTGCGCCGACTGCTGCAGGAACCGGAGGTGAGTGGATGAGAGAACCGCTGGAGGGAAGAATCAAGGAGGCCTTCGCCCGCGCCTACGAGCCACCGGCTGAGGACCTGCATCGCATGCTCGAGGAGCCACGGCCGTCGCGCCGGCAGGGCCGTCGGCGCCTCGCCAGAGTGGGCGCGCTCGCGTTGGTGGCGGCCCTGGCGGCGGTGGCGATCAGCGTGCCTCGCGCGCTGGTCCCGGCTCCCAGACCGACCCGCTCCACCTCCTTTCCCCGGGTGTATCCCGACTACGGCTACCTGGTGCTGGCGACCAAGCAGGACCTGAGCGGCCGGGGTGGCAAGGTCTACCTGGGCGTGGTGCCGTCGGATCGCGGCTATGGGATCATCCTGCAGACGCGCTGCGCAGCTCGGACCTTGGGCTCCTTCACCGAGACCGTCGCCGGCGGCCAGGTGGTCAAGAACTTCCTGATCGGCGTCGCCGGGGCCAACGGCCGCTCCTTCTTCTTCGCATCAGCTCCCACGGCAGCTTCCCACGCCTGCGCGGCAGACAACTTGGCGGGGGGCTCCACCCAGATCCCGGCCGCCGAACCGTCCCGGGGGGAGTCGCAACCGCAGCGGTTGTACGTGGTCGCGGCCAAGGGCATCGCCTGGCGCGTGACCCTTGAGGTGTACGGCAGACTCGGCAACCCCCCGCAGCTGCCGGCCACCCTGGGGACGTGCCGATCGTCCGGGGTCGGCTGGGGCGGCATCGGTCCGGTGCGGCGCAAGGGAGGAGTGGAACTCAACCTGCAGCCCTCATCGGTCTACCCCGCCCTCCGCGCGCCATGTCGGCTGGTGGTGCCGGTCAAGCTGGGGTTGTTCTGGGCGGGCACCACAAAGCCCCTCCCCGTAGCCGGTAACCTGGCCCCGGTGAGGCTGTCGGGAGCCTACTCTGGCGGTCCCATGCCCAACCTGAACTGGACCTGGAGCAACTGGTGCGGCCCCAGGCGAGCCGTGCAGGATGTCTTCTTCGGACCCGGAGGTGCCGTGCTGACGGAGACCACGTCGGCTGACCCCCTCCGCGTCTGCCAGGACCGGTCCAGCCCCTCGCGATTGACCGTGGCGTCAGGTGGGTGAGTCGTAAGGGCTAGCTCCGCCCAACATCGGTAGCCCGCGAGACGAGGTGGGGACAAGCGAGGCGGCGCGCCTCCCGGGCGGGGCCGGCGGCGGATTCCTATCGGACCGGCCTCGAGGCAGCGACGCGATCACAGGGAGAGGCCGTCCGGGCGCTGCCCCGGCCGGTTGCCCGGACTGCGATCGGAGGCGCTCGGTCTCCGTCCCCGGCCAGCGGCCGGCGTGCCGTGATCCGGTCGCGGCATTTGTCCGTACAACCCGACACCGCGCTGGACTCAATGAATGGACCGGCACCGCGCGGGGTTCCGGCACGTGACAGGGAGGGCATCAAGCCCATGCGCATCTACCAGGCGATCAAGGACAGACCACGGACCCTGGGGGCGGTATTGGTTGCCGCCACCTTCGGCCTCTCAGCGCTGTTTGTGGGCGGCACCGCGTTGGCGGCGAGTGGCGGGCCCTCGGGGATCCTGCCGGACTCGCAGGCGACGACCGCGGCATATGTGAACGGCCAGACCGTGCAGATCCAGTACCCCCAGCAGTACTTCTGCGGTCAGAGCGGCACCTACAGCGCGCTCTCCAGCTCCGGCTGCGAGGTGGGGGTCCCAGCGACCCAGGGACCGGACGGGCAGAGTGTCACCAACATGCAGGTGCTCTACGTGATCGTGCCCCTCTTCGCCAACCCCAGCCCGACTCCCCAGTGCGACACCGTGGGCTTCTGCGTCAACCATCCCACCACCCTGGACCTGACGCCAGTGTTCGGAGCCGGCTACGGCGACATCCCCCTGCCGGCGCACAGCCACATCCTCGACGGAACCGGCGGGGGCTGGTGGAAGATCGACGTGGTCGCGGTCACGAACGAGTCCGCCTGGCAGCAGCTGACCACCGGCGCCAGTCTGACGACACTGCAGGCGATGCAGGCCGCCGGGCAGGTGTCGGGCTCGATCCCGTCCAACCTCTTCCTCTTCTTCAACGTGGTCGGTCACTGATCTCAACCTGAGACCGCCGGGGCGGCCGGCCGGCCGCCCCGGTTTCCAGGGCCGACAGATCCACTAGCAATCGACATGAGGTTTCAGGAAATGCTCAACCAAAAGACGATCTCACCGCCCCTGACCGGGGCCCGCCCCCAGAGCCGGGACTTTCTGGGTCCGGTCCTGATCGCCCTCGGCGCGACGGTGGTCGTGGCCGGGGTGATCCTCCCCTGGGTCACCCTCTTCAACGGGCTCACCACCGTCAGCGGAATGGGAGCGGACGGGTTCTACCTCCTCGGAGTGGTCGCCGCGTTTGGCCTCCTGACCGCCTTCCACATGCAGCAGGGGCGGCCACCAGCCGTCCGGCGCCTGCTGGCCGCGCTGGGCCTGGTGGTGGTCGCGGTTGCCGTGTTCGACGGCTGGCGGATCCTCTCCTTCGTGAACTCCCCCGGCGCGCTGAGGCCCCTGGCCCTGCCGCAGATGGGCCCGGGCACCTTCGTCACCGGGGCCGGCGGGATCCTCCTGGTAGCCGGGGCGCTGTCTCTGCCCGCGATCCAGGGCGCTCGCCTTCCCGAGGGGATCTGGCCCCGGCTGCTGTTGGCCGGCCTGCTGGGGACCCCCGCGTGGATCCACTTCGCGATCATCGGCGAGCACCTCGGTCAGACCCTGCTGCTGGGACTGGGCACGGCGGGCTTCGGGGTGGTCCAGGCGCTGCTTGCGGTCCTGATCGTCGCCCGGCCGCGCCGCGAGTACTACGCGGTCGCCATGGTGGTGGACGCCGCCCTGATCTTCTTCTACGCCTACAACGTCATGATTGGGCTCCCGTTCGCCAAGCCCGAGCTCTTCAGCCCGGGTCTGCTCCTGGGCCACGGCGAGGCAGTGGGCCTGCGCGGGGCGGTCGCCCTCACCATGGAGCTGCTCGGTCTCGGTCTCGCCTTCTGGTTGAGCGGGCGCGGTCAGGGCGCAGCCGCGGCTTCCGCGCCCGTCTGATCTGCGGGGGCCGGGGCCGACGCCCCGCCCCTGCAGCCGCGGCCAGGACCGGACCGGACCCGGTCTGGTATCCTGCTTCTGTAGTTGCAATAAGCCAACTACAGCCTCTTGGTGATACCTCGCCCCGCTGACATGCGGCGTCCTCGAGAAGCATGACCACACAGATGCTGGCGAGGGCGAAGTCGGGCTCCGTGCCCAGGGACATCAAGTTGAACTCATTCCAGGCTTTGGGTGTGCGGGCGCGCACCCTTGAGAACCTCTCCAGGCAGCGGCTGCTCACCCCCACCCCGGTGCAGGAGCAGGCGCTCCCCCTGCTGATCGAGGGCCGCGATTGCATCATCCAGTCCCCGACCGGATCGGGCAAGACGCTGGCCTTCCTAATCCCCCTGTCGGAGAAGCTGGGCGGGCACCAGCCCAGCCCCCCGCGGGCGCTCATCATCACCCCCACGCGGGAGCTGGCGACCCAGATCGGAGGGGTGCTGAACCGGCTGGACCCCAGGCTGCGGGTCTCCCTCGTCTTCGGCGGGGTCGGCTACCAGGGGCAGATCAACCAGCTCAGGACCGCC
>DAHWNZ010000122.1:0-3909 GCA_027339635.1 Candidatus Dormiibacterota bacterium | reverse complement strand
CTTGGGCTTGGTAGGCCTGGTCTGGATGGGCCATCGCGAGTACTCATAGGTAGTCTTGGTCGTGCATTCCAAGAGCAGGATCGGCCGAGGGTAGCCGCACACTCTCCCCGCCATAGCCGTCGGTGACGTGATCACCCCTCGTGTCCCCCCGCGGACATCCCTGACTATTCGACCGCTCTCCGGCTCGTCCTCGTCTTAGCCGCCAGTCTTCTCTAAATCGGAGAGATGACCAGTTCAACTGTCTGGCCGGGTCGAATGATTGTGCCCGGGCTTGGTACCTGGCGCGTTACCGTCGGTGGGGATGATCTCGGCACCGCCGACGACTTCAGTCACCGCCAGCCCAGCGCGGCTCAAGACCCTCTCCGCCTGAGCCGCCGCCAGGCCCACGACATCGGGAACTCGACCTCGGGGCTCGATACGAAGCCCTCCCAGTGTCGAATGTCGCACCAACCCGAGCGCCCCAAGCGAGACCGGGGAGTCGGTGACCTGGCTCGCTTCCGCGTAGGCGCCGGGCCGAGAAGTGATCGGCAGGGCGACGAGCAGATAGCGCCCGCGACACGTCGACCCGTGGCCTGGCACGCACAGAGGATTGCGAAAGGAGCCGCTGAGCACCGCGACATAGACAGACTTGAAGAAGCTGGAGCCGCTCAGCAGATCATCTCCCGCCATCGGCGCGGCGGCCTGCAGGTCCCCGATGGTGGTAACCGTCCAACTGACGTGGTAGCTGTGGTAGGCGTTCCCATCGCTCGCCAGCACCTGGAGCACGCCGTCCCGCAGGCTCACGGGGAGACTCGCCGAGGATGCTCCGCAGCCCGACACCACGAGGGCGATCCCCACCAGCACCGCGCCGAAGATGGCTGTTGCCGCAGAACTGCTGCGCCTCAGCCACCCGAGGACTCTAGGCTTCGGCGGCGTCTCGGCCACCCCTACGGGGACTCCTAGAACCGAGGCTGCACGAGGCGCTGCCCCAGTACCCGTGTTGGACTCGACGAAGCGCGCACGGCATCGCCGCTGTTGCCGGGGCAGGTGGTCGGCATCACGCTCGGGTCTTCGATCGGTCCACATTTGGGCGGCGTCCCCGCCTAGGGGTGGCCGCGCCGCCACCGGGAAGCCCACAGGCCTCGTCGAGATCCAGCTCGGCGTGGCTCCATGAGCAACACCTCCCCCCGGACCGCCTCCGCTTGAGACGCAGATTGCCAGCGGCCGAGCCCTTCTCCGAACGCCACCGCCCCGCCCATCAAGCAGGACCCGCAAAGCGCTGTGCCCCAGTACTTCGCCACCAGCAGGACGACGAAGGCGGAGACTACCCCGAGGCCAACTGCCAGCCAAAGCCTTCTCGGCGGCTTGCCATAGGCATCCCCAGCCGACGCCGACGCCCACGCGCTCCAATGGCGGCCGGCTCGGCGCTCCCCCAGCAGTGCGCCGACCCAAACGCTGCCAGCTTCGAACAGGAGGAGCGCCACCACTGCTGGGCCGGAGGAGCTGGCGACCACAATCGCGGCGACCTCCAGGTTGAGGAGCGCGAGCACGACCGCCAGCTGCACCGAGTGGACTCGGTAGAAGTCGCGCGCCCGGTACCGGGTCAGGCCGGGGCTAGGCAGCGCCGGAAGGCTACCTGTCATCCCCTCCTGCCCCAGCCAGTGCTCTGCGGCATCCGCACGCCGTGACATGGTATCGCGTCGATGGCCAAAGCGGCCCCACAGGACGGCTGGTTAGCCACGGCTCCCGCTGACTGGGGATGCCCACAGTGGTCAGCAACCGTCCAAGGGACGCCCGCATGCCAAGCCGGGATGGTCCCCTGGCGGACCCTGCGCGCGACCATGCTGCCCCCATTGGCCCTCTAAGGGCCCCGCGGCATGAGCTCCTCGGGGCACGGCGACCCGAGGGTACTCGGGGCCACACTGGGGCCGTTCGCCAGGGCCACCTGACGGGCCGACCATATACTGCGATGGTGAACTTGGCGGTGGTGCTGGTTGGCGATCTCGCCACCCTGCTCAACCTGTACGCGCTCTGCATCTTCGTCTGGGCGCTCCTCTCGTTCTTCCCCGGGTCCCAGGGGAGCACCCTAGGCCGCCTTCTCGACAGCCTGGTGATGCCCGTCATCGCGCCCCTGAGGCGCCTACTTCCCCGCATCGGGGGACTGGACTTCTCCCCCCTCCTGGCCATAGTCCTGGTGTACGCCCTGGCCGGGCTGCTTCAGGGGGCGGCCAACTCAGGCTTCGTCAACGTGCCGGGCACGGTGATCTCAGTGGTGCTCGAGTTCATCGGCGCCCTCTTGGTGGTGATCGTGCTCCTGCTGCTGATCCGGGTCCTAATCGGATTGCTCCATGTGGATCCCTGGCACCCCCTGGTCCATGCGGTGCGTCAGATAACCGATGCCTTCGTGGACCCGATCGCGCGCGTGAGCCGCACCCGGGGCGAGAGCGCCGCTGTTCTCGCCTTCGTGGTCTTCCTGGTGCTGTACGTGGGCCTCGTACAGATACTGTTTCCCATACTCCAGAACGGGGCCGGGCGGCTTTAGGTCCAAGCCCGACGGCCCGGCTGCGCGCACCTCCCCGGCGGCTCACCGGCGTCACGGTTCACTCTCCACCGGGACGCACCTTTGCCTCGAAGTGGAGGCACCCGGTTCCGGGACGCTCCCCGCAGCGCCCTCAGCCGGGGGGCTCAGTCCTTCCGCGCCGCCAGCGCGCCAGGGCCCGTGGCACCGCGCGGCTGGCGGCCGCGGCCGCCCCGGCGATGTGCATGCCCGGGCCCGCCTCCTGAGAGCTGGGACACACGGCACCGGAAGTGCCAGCCGGCTCCGGCTGGAGAAGCTGCCACGACCTGGCGAGCGCGGCCCCGAAGGCTCCGAAGACCACGTAGGCGAGATCGTACACCAGGTCGGAATTCGCGGGGTGCAGGACCAGCAGGAAGCCAACCACCAGTTCGCAAACGTAGAGCAGCAGGGAGCCGATGAATAGGCGCGTGGACGTGTCCCGCCTGGTGAGGCCACCATAGTGGGTCTTCAGCGTCGACCAGATCGCCCCCACGGCCAGGGCGGTCGCCGGGTAGCCCAGGTCGGTGCGGGGCAGGATCGCCCAGAGGGACAGCAAGAGGGCGTTGGTCAAGGCGGTGAAGGCGGCACCCGCCAGGGCCCGGTTGGCCCGCCGGGCGGTGTTCCCCAGGATCTGCTCGTAGCGCAGGCTGATGGCCACGAACAGCAGTCCGATGAGGCTGCCGGCCACGGCGGCGCAGGCGGTGAAGAAGCCGGTCAACGCGGTGGAGGTCACCGGCGAAGTCTCTCACCGGCGGGATGGCAGGGCGCCTCGAGGCGCCCTGCCAACGGCCGCCGACGGGTATCGTCGCCCGGCCCCAGAGCCCTAGCAGTTCAGCTGGCCGCGGTCCGCTCCGGGCCGCGGGGTCGGGGCGCCGGAGCCTCGGAGTGCCTGCGCTCCACCCGAAAGCAGCCGGGACCGAGAAGCGCCTCGATTCGCTCCTCGAGCTGCGGGGACGCCTCCACCCGGTGGCCGTCGCCCAGCTCCAGCTCGTGGACCTCGCCCCCGTCAAGGAGGTGCAGCACCACGGGGGTGGGGCCAGGGGTGCCGGCGAGCAGCTCGGCCAGCGCCGCCATCATGTCCTCCGTTGGCTCCCGAACGGTCAGGTGGAGGAGAGCGTCAGGGCGCCAACCGGCCAGTGCAGGTGCGTCCACCGCCAGAACCGACTCGGCGATGAGCCGAGCGGCTTCGGAATCCTCCTCCGCCTCGTCCTCCCCGGGCTCGGAACGCAGGCTCGGCGACCTGGCCGACGAACCCACCTCGACCCGGCCACGAACCACCACCACCGCGTCCGGATGGAGGAGCGCCTCGGCGGCCGCGAAGACCTTGGGAAAGACGATCAGCTCACAGGTGCCGGTGAGGTCCTCGAGCACCC
>DAHWNZ010000121.1:0-3984 GCA_027339635.1 Candidatus Dormiibacterota bacterium | reverse complement strand
CGATGCGGTGGCGTGAAGGGCGGCCGGGGCTGAGGATTCGCCGCCCGGCCCTTGCGAGGAGATGGTCCTGGCCTGCCCCGCCCCCTGAGGGCCGCCCCTGATCCCGCTTCCGGCCCTGCTATCTTGCCGGGGTGAGCCGGGTCCTGATCGTGGCCAACGACGTGGTAGCCATCAGGATGGCGGGGCGGGGGATCGGCTGCTTCGAGCTGGGGAGGAGCCTCGCCGCGCACGGCCACCAGGTGACCTTGGTGGGGGTGGGCTCCACCGACCTCGCCGGCCCGGGGATCACCGTCTCGCCGGAGCTGGAGCCAGCGGCCCTGGAGCGGCTGGCCCGCTCCCATGACCTGGTGCTGATTGAGGGGCTGGCGCTGGTGCGCTACCCGATGCTCCGGGAGCTGGATTCACCGCTGGTGGTGGACCTGTACGACCCCTTCCCCATCGCGCTCCTGGGCCAGGAGGAGCACCTGGGAATGGCCGAGCGTGAGCGCGAGGACCTCCGGGTCCGCGCGGCGGTCTCGGACATGCTCCGGCTGGGGGACTACTTCATCTGCGCCAGCGAGACCCAGCGGGACCTGTGGCTGGGCTCGCTGCTGGCCGCCGGCCGGCTCAATCCCCGCAACTGGTCCCGGGACCCGACCTCCCGCCGGCTGACCGACGTGGTTCCGTTCGGTCTGCCGGTGGCTCCACACCCGGCCCGGGGCAGGGGCAGCCGCCTTCCCCTGCCCGGGGTGGAACATGGCGACCTGTTGCCTCTCTGGGGCGACGGGATCTACAACTGGTTCGACCCCTTAACCCCGATCCAGGCGGTGGCCCTGGGTGCTGTTCCAGGGCCGCTCGTCCAGCCCTCGTAAACGTGGCGTAACTGACCTCCATATCGTGGCGTAGAACCCCTCGTTATCGTGGTATCGCGCCGCTGTGCCCACCAGGCCTGGCTTGGCAGATGGGCGCGATCGCCCCGGGCCGAGCGCCACCGGGGAACCCCGCCGCTCCCACCTGATTGCCCGGCGCGCACTCGAGGTCGCAGCGAGCCGACTGGCGGTGGAGCCCGTCGTGGCCCTTCAGGGCCCACGCACCGTGGGCAAGTCGACGCTGCTTCAGCAGCTGGCCCGCGAGTTGGGCGCCGACATCGTGGACCTGGACGATCCTGCGCTTCGGGAGATCGCCCATGCGGACCCGGGGACGCTGGGGGCCGGCCCGGCCCCCGTGTGCGTCGAAGAGTGCCAGCACGTGCCCGGAATCCTGGACGCCATCAAGGCCGAGTTGAACCGCGATCTCCGCCCCGGCCGCTTCGTCCTGGCCGGATCGACCCGGTACGGAGCCGTCCCCCTGGCTGCGCAGGCTTTGACCCGCCGCCTCCACCTTTTGACCATCTGGCCGCTCTCCCAGGGTGAACTCGCCGGTGTGCGCGAGAACCTCCTCGAAGTCGCACTTTCCAATCCGGCCGCCACGGGCGCCGGAGCATCGTCTCCCACCACCCGCCACCAGTACATCCAGCTGGTGACCGGGGGCGGCTTGCCCCTGGCGCTGGCTCGTTCTGCGGGTGCCGGTCGCAACCGGTGGTTCGACGACTGCATCACCCTGGTGCTGGAGCGCGATGTCCGCCAGCTGGAAAGGATGCGCCAGCGCGAGCAGCTGCCTCTGCTCTTGCGCCGAGTCGCGGCTCAGACGGCACAGGTGCTTTATGTGAACGCGGCAGCGAGCGTCCCGGGCATGGATCGGACGGTGGCTTCCGACTACCTCAGGCTGCTGGAAGCCACGCTTCTGATTCACCGGCTCCCCGCCTGGGGAAGGACGCTGCGGGCCCGGGCAGCGGGGTCCCCCAAGGTTCACCTGGTCGACTCCGGGCTCGCGGCTCGGCTGCTGGGGTTGAGCCCGGAGCGACTGGAGGGGAATGATCCCACCGCGCTGACTGAGTTCGGGCACCTGCTGGAGACGTTCGTCGTTGGCGAACTGATGAAGCAGGCGAGCCGGCTGGACGGCATCACCGGCTACGGACACTGGCGCACCCACGACGGCGACGAGGTCGACCTCATCATCGAGCGGGATGACGGTGCCGTCGTCGCCCTTGAGGTGAAGGCCTCCGCGCGGGTGCCCGGCGAGGGGATGCGGTCGTTGGCCAAGCTACGCGATGCCGTTGGCCCTGCATTCATCGCCGGGATGGCGCTGTACCTGGGTTCTCGTTCGTACACCTTCGCGGAGCGGCTGCTCGTCCTGCCGGTCGACCGAATCTGGACGCCCGTCGATTGACTGGGCATTCCAGGTAAGTCGCTGGTGTCAGAGGCACCACGCGGGCCGCTCCTCTCTACTCTCGCCCGTGTCTCGTGTCAATGGCCATCGAGAACTGGACAGTGGCGGCCACCAAAACTGGACGGCTGGCCGGAGTTTGGTTGGTTCTTTGGGTCCCTGGTAGTCGTAGTTGTGGAAGGAGGGGTGCGGGGAGGGAGGGTGGACAACGTGGAGACCGTGGACAGCCTCCTCATCGTCGGGCCTGGGGATGGGCGCGCTAGGCAGCGCAAGGCCCTGGAAGCAGGGGTCCCAGGGGTCGTGAGCCTTCAGCACGGGCGCCAGAGGCACCGGGACGCGGCTGGCCCCGCAGAGGACCAGCGCCGCGGCCGCTTCCAGCAAGTCGATGTCGATGGAGGCGGACCCGATGGTCCCGACGGTGGCCTCCGCCAGCTGCCGCCAGGTGAGCCGGGAGAGGCTTCCGGCGGGCGGCCGCCGGGCGGCCGCCGGGCGGACTAGAGTGCCCTGACGACAGCCTCCTCCCCCATGATCCCCTATGACCGGTCTCTCCCGTAGACTCCCCATCACCGCTCACCGACGGAGGCCGAGGGCCGGTCACCAGGCGCATCGGTCTCACCCGGACAGCCGGACGCCGGTCTCCCCGTCAGGTCCGTAGCAGTCTGACTGACCCAATACGGGTAGACACCAGCCGACGCGAGCTCGAATGGGTCAGCGCCCGCCGCACAACAGTCCCGCTCAGACCTTCAAGACAGTCAGGCCCGGGAGACCGTCGAAGTCGTCGTCCTGGGTCGCCACCGCCGCGTCATGAGCGAGTGCGGTCGCCGCGATGAGCGTGTCCAAGACGCGCGGATTGCGCCCCGCCATCCGCAGCTGGGCGACGAGCCGGGCGAACTGATCCGCAACCTGATCATCGACCGGGAGGGGCCGGTGGTCGCGGGTTGCAACCTCCAGGGTGGCCAGCCGAGTCGCCCTAATGCTCGGGTCGCCAGCCACAAGGACCCCCAGCCGGAGCTCCGCCACTGTGATCACAGAGATGGCAGTGGCAGCCTGGTCGGGGAGCGCCGCCAGGGGCCGCCCGGTCTCGCGAGCAATGAAGACCGATGTGTCGAGGACGATGTTCACAGGCTGGCCACGCGATCCGGGACCAGGCGATCCAACTCCGCCGTCAACCCGGCGTCTGCCGCAGCCGCCTGGATCCGGGCCCACACCTGTTGAGCCGGCACCCAAGCCAGGCGGCGCTCGAACGGTACCAGAGTGGCCACCGGGCGGCGGTCAACCGTTACCACGATGCTCTCTCCGGCCTCTACCCGGCGGAGGATGGCTGAGGTTGTGGCGCGTAGCTCGCGAAGCGGAACTTGAGTCACGCCCGTAGTATATCAGCTACGCGCCCCTGTGATCGATTGCTTCCGATGGTGCCCGCCCCCTTGCTGACCGGCCCTGACGGAGGGGCGGCCATCGATCTGAGAGGAGGCCCGCGCATTCAGCCCGCCTAAGCCAGCTCCTGGGGCTTCTTGGGCCGCGGCCGGCCGTCCCGAAGAAGGGGAGGTGAAGGTTGGAACGGCGGGCCGGGAATTCCCCACGCCCTTTCCGGTGGTGGTGCGCCCCTGCCCCTCGATCAAGGCGGAGAGGGGCTGGTGTGAAGCGTCGCAACGCTGCGGCTCGGCGCTGCCGAGACCGGACCCATGGGGCTTCCCTGCGGGCCAGGGCCGAGGTCCGCTCCCGGCCCGGGAGCCGTCCTTC
>DAHWNZ010000120.1:0-4026 GCA_027339635.1 Candidatus Dormiibacterota bacterium | reverse complement strand
GACCGAGGGCTCCTGGTGGAGGCGCGCAAAGTCCCGGTACCACTCCTGGCGTTGCTGACAGAGGTATACGGTCTCCAGCAGGTCAGGGCTCGCGTGCCCTACCTCTATATCCCCGATGGTCCGAAAGTCGGGCAGTGGCAGCACCTCTTCGGGAGGCTCCGAAAGGAACAGGAAGCCTACCGGGGTGTGGGTTGCCGAGGCGAACCTCTCGACCTGTTTGAGGGTCGGGATTATCGCGCCTTGCCGCCACTCCTCCAGGTCCGGGAACTTTGACCGGAGCTCGTCCGCCGGCACCCGGGAGCGCTCCTCTGCCCATCGGAGCATTGGTTCACGAATCGCTACCCGCACCGTCATGGGTGGTCTCTCCCCACAGTCAGCGCTCCGAGGTGAGCATCTTCATGACTGCGTCGTAGCCGTCGACGGCGTTGAGGTGGGCGTACACCTGTTCTATCATACGCAACCCGCTGTGGCCCAGAAGCTGGGCGAGCTGGACCGGGTTCATGCCCCGGCGCAGCGCCTCGGTGGCGAACGAGTGGCGCAGCAGGTGGGGATGGACCCGCCGGGTGATTCCGGCGCGGTCGGCGTCAGACCGGAGGAGCTGGAGGACTCCGCTCCGGGTCAGCGGCGCGTACTCACCCTGTGGGTTTCGCCGAGAGGCGACGAACAGGCGGTTGCTATGCGACTCGGGCCGGGTTCGACGATATCGGTCGATACGCCGCACCAGGGAGGGGGAGAGAGGGACGAGGCGCTCCTTGGAGCCCTTGCCCCTCACCTTGAGAAAGGCACGGCGGTCCTGGGCGGTGATGATGTCCTCCATCTCCAGGCCGCACAGCTCACCGACCCTGATTCCGGTATCGGCCAGCAGCCGGATGATCAGCTTGTCGCGCTCGGTCGGTGCTGCTGCCTCCAGCCGGTCTATCTCGTCGCGACTCAACACCTCGACTACCCGCTGGGGGAGGCGCGGAAGCTGGGGCTTGCCGGAAACCTCCTCGCCTTCGACTCGGCACCAGGCGAGGAACTGCCGGACTGAGCGAACGTAGTGGTGGACGGTGAACCGCGAGAGCGGCTTGCCGTGCTTTCCGGGCTCGGTCAAAAGGTCGCCCGTGAAGCGGTCCAGGGCGCGCTGGTCGAGCTGGGAGATGGTGGTCACGTCGGCCCGGGCGCACCACGGCAGGAACACGTCCACCAGGCTGTAGCGATAGGCCTGGTTGATGGTGGAGAGGGCCAGGCCGCGGGCTCGGCAGGAGGCCAGGTAGTCCTCAACGAGCACTTCCAGAGAGGAGGTTGCAGGTGGCGAGACTACGGAAACCTTGGCCATGACGGGTCCCTCTTCATGGGTCGATACCCCAATATCCCGATCATAGCACGATGCAGCGCTTTTGTGTAAACCCGCGCTGTTTAGCAGCGCTAGCCTCACACATTTTGACCCCGTTTTACAGCGCTAAACTGCGACCTATAGCCAACACTTAAGCGCTCTTATCGAACTCGAAGTGAGGCATTTGGAGCGGGAGACGAGACTCGAACTCGCGACATCCAGCTTGGAAGGCTAGCGCTCTACCAACTGAGCTACTCCCGCGTCGCGCGACCCGAGTGGATCCGGGGGCTGACAGCCCGGAGGCATGGTCGATAGCCAGGATACCAAGTCCCACCCAACCAGTTGGGAGCGTAGGGGCTGGGTTCCTACAGGAAGCGGCGAACACCGGCTTCGTGCTCAAGATCCTGCAACTGGGATTCGAAGTCGCCCGTGAAGGCCTCTTTCATGGGGCCGCGGCGCAGGGTCGGTAGGACGGTGTGGCGACGAGCATCCTCGAACAAGAGGGCCACCGCCGCGTAGAGGCCGGTTGCGGCCAGGACAAAGGACAGCACCCCAACCGCGTACCCGAGGTCCCGGCCCCCGACCAACAGCCAAATCCCGGTCACGAGAAAAGTTGGCAGGCCGCTCATGGGTACGACTGACACGGCCAGTTTGGCCGTCGCGGCGGTGATGAGGCAGGCGATCACGGGGCAGAGCGCGAGGTACCAGACTCCCAAAACCCCGTGGCCATACGGGGGGGAGAAGATGAAAACTAGCGCGGTCCCCAGCCACACGCCTGAGAACACCATCATGAGGGTCGCCGAAATCACATCTCGGCTTGGAATCGCAGCCAGGCCGGCGACAAACTGGGCTATTGCGGTTGGTATCAAGACTAGACCGATGCCCAGGGATGCCCGCCCGGGAAGAACGAGCAGTGCTTGGGCACCCAGCATGGTCGCTGCCACCACCAGGGCGAAAAACCCGAATGGCAAGCCAGAGGCCAGCGGTCTCAGGACCACGGTGACCGGCGTGGTGGTGTCGTGATCTCGCGACATCCGCGGAGTGACTTTGACCTCCTCCCGCTTGGTCCAAGCGATGGCGGCGGCTACCGCCCGTCCAATATCCTCGGAACTGGCGTCGTCCTCTTGTGTGCCCTTGTCGCCCGCGGCTCCGCCGGTCGGCCCCTGGTCTGGCACTGTTGGCACTCCTTTTATATCCCGTCCTAGGGCTTGGCCACGAGTCCAACGGTAATTGCCTGACGCCCAGGTAGTGGGCGACAGCTTCTCTGGAGCCGGGGCTACCACGGGACGCTGTTGCGGCGGCTGCGGGGGCGACCGGGGCCCATCTCAGATCAGACATTTGGCCGTGGCAGTTCGGAAGACGGTACTACTTCATGGTGGGTCTGTCGCCGAGCAACCGCCCATCGGCCCAGGACACAGAGTTGGGGTTGGCCGCTGCCTGGCGGCCCGGCGCCACCAGTACCCAGCGGCCGATTGCCACCGCCCGGCATCTGATCCAAGGCAGGGGGGCTTCGCCCGCCGTTGTGCGTGATCACCCCTTCCGGCCGTCACGGGGCCCGGAGGAGCCTGTGGCCCGCGCTGCGGATGCCTGGCCGTCTCGCCTGTAGGCCCTAATGGAAGGTGTCGTACCCTGGCCGTCCCCGAGTTCCCAAGCCGCCTTGGCCCAGCCGGTGGCAGTGGCCTCCGGAGAGGGACATGGCGCCCGGAGATGGGTATCAGGCACTCGTTCAGTTCCGATCGGGGCACTACTGGGGGGACCACGTCCCGTTATAGATGCAGGAGTGGCTCGCACCGCTGGTACGGGCAGGCGGTTGGATACAAGCCTGGCACCGCAATGCCCTCCCGAGGCCCGGGCACGATGGGTGCGCCCGGCCGGCGCCGACTCAACTCCGGCCAGCGCGAGAGGGGAGGTATGGTGACCGGCTTCGCCGGTGACTGGAGTTGCCGAGGGCCGTGGCCGTGGGCGGCGTTTGACTTCGCTGCCCACGGACGCGCTGACGGGTTGGGGTATAGCTTCCAGCCCGACCGCCTTGACCAACCCAAGGGCTGCCCACCGGAGGCTTGTTGAGGCATTGGGCCTGGGATGGGGAATTGGTAGACTGGAATCCGATGCTCTTCAACTATCTGCCGCTGCTGGTCTTCCTGATCCTAGTGGTGCTGGTTGCCATCGGCATGACGGTGGCGTCGACCTTGCTCGGGCCCAGGCGCCCCACGGCGGCCAAGGGTCTCCCATACGAGTGCGGGATCATCCCTGCCGAGACCGCGCGGCGTCGTTTCTCGGTCAGCTTCTACCTGACGGCCATGCTGTTCATCGTCTTCGATGTGGAGGCCGTTTTTCTGTACCCCTGGGCCGTGATCGTGAAGCACACCCTGCATATGTTCGGGTTCGTGGAGATGGTGGTGTTCGTGGCCCTTCTGGCCGTGGCGCTTCTGTATGTCTGGCGCAAGGGGGCCCTGGAGTGGGACTGAGAGTGCCAAGCGACGCTTTGGACCCACGGGGCCTGAGCCGCGCGTCCGCCAGCGGCTCTGATGCCGCCGCGATTCCCGGTGCCATCCCAGCGGAGCGCGATCTGGCCGATGCCGCCGCCAATGAGGGCATATTCACGACAACTGTCGGCAAGGTCATCGCCTGGGGGCGCTACTCTTCGATCTGGCCAGCCACGTTCGGCCTGGCCTGCTGCGCGATCGAGATGATGGGAGCCAGCAACGCGC
>DAHWNZ010000011.1:26737-46701 GCA_027339635.1 Candidatus Dormiibacterota bacterium | reverse complement strand
CCTGCCCAGGTTGAAGTGCGGCTGGCCGATTGCAAGCGGCCTACACGACCATTTGGCATCACCTCATCTTACTTTCGCCCCCGGACGCTGAGAGACCTGGTGCCACGAAACCAAGGACTCCCTGCGCCGCCAGCTTGTCCCGAGCGACCGAGGGCTTGTCACGTCCAGGCAGGAGTGCCCACCTGGCGCGAAGGATGCTGACGTCACTCCAATTGCCCCCATCACCGGAGTCCGCTGAGGGAGGCCAAGATGATCAAACTCCTGGCGCAGGCCACCGGTGTGGGCCCCGGATCAGGATTTGGCCGAGGCATCCCACACCACGAAATTGCAGGCGAGGTTGGCTTCAACGTCACCACCGGTTAGGGCTTCGAGGGTATCGGATCCGGTCTTCGTGGGCTCACCATGGGGCCAAGGGAGCAGCCCCAGCTCATACTCTCCTCCAGCGGTATGGGCCGGTCGCGGGAGGAGGCAGCTCAGTTGAAGGAGCTGGTGGCCAGGAGGCCGCGCTCCTTTCCGGCCCAGGTGAGCGAGCGTACTGGATCGGGGCCACCCTCGGAGATAGCTCCGGCAGCAATGTAGGTCTGACCCCGCCATTCACTTTCAGATCGATGTCGGCACGACACCGCGAGCCACTCCGCTGGCGGGAATGGAACAGCCTTGGGAGCTCAGCTCGCCCAGTCCTCGGAGCGCATAGCCCAGCGCTCGTGATCTCTCCAGTCGCCGTCCACCATCAGGTACCGGGGCGAGAAGTCCTCGCGCACGAAACCCAGTCTCCGAACCAGGGCGACGGAGGCGGCGTTGCCAGGCTGGATGTTGGCTTCCACACGGTGCAGCGCGAGCTCACCGAAGGCGATGTCGACCACTGCCCGCAGTCCGGCCGTCATCAGACCCCGGCGCGCGTGTCCAGCGAACGCCCCGTACCCCAGGTAGGCGGACTGGAAAGCCCGTCGGACTATGTTGCCGATGCTGACGTAGCCAACCAGTCCCCCGCACCTGAGATGGCGGATCACATAGGCAGCTTGGTCCTCCCGACCTAGGTGTTCTAGATAGGCGGCGAACTGCGCCGGGGTGGCCGGTGGTTCGATCCACGGGTGATGGAGTGCCCGACTGGCAAAGACCGCGGCTAGAAAGGTCTCCTCGTCCTCCGCGCACAGCGGTGCGACGCTGACAGGCACGGGCTTGACTTTGGCTGGACCCGCGGCCGACACTCGCAAGGTCATCTCTCCATTCCAACTGTCGCCGAGCCCAGCTCTCCTGAGGCGCTGTGCGGATGTGGCTGGCGGGCCTGTTGCCGTGACCCGTGATGGGACCGCCACCGCGGTCCCTGTGGCCATAGTCCAGTTCGCGTGTCTCCGCTTGCGGGGCTGGGCGCAGAAGGTGGGCGATGTGACACCGGCAAGGTGGTCAACGAAGTCTTCTTGCAGGATCCGGCGTCTCCGCCCGGCCACCGCTTGTGCAGCTGGGTCTAAGCCGCGCCATGAGCGTGGAATATGCCTTCGCAGTGTCAGCCCAGGTTGGGGAACCGGAGAAGCGCCGGCCTTTGAGCGCCGCGGCCGCTCGGATCGCGTCGGCCAGCGCCAGGGGATCTCCCGGCTCCGTGAGGACCGCCCCGTCATATCGGCCGGTGGCCTCGGGCAGGCCACCGACTCGGGTGGTGACGACCGGCAACCCCAGGGCCATGGCGATGTGGAGCGGTCCGCTCGAGGAGCACCGCCGGTAGGGCAGCACGACGACGTCGGCCGCTGAGAAGAACTCGGACGCCTCGCCATCGGTCACGTACCGGTCCACCCTGGTGATCCGATCCTTGGCCGGGGACTGGGCGATCTTCTGGTCGGGCAAGGTCCAATCCTCCCATGTCTCCCCCACGACCGTCAGCCGGAATTCCGACCCTCGGCCTTCCATGGTGAGGATCTCCATAGCTTCGATCAGGTCCTCCACACCTTTGAAGGGGCGCACCACCCCAAAGAACAGAAGGCGGCAAGTGGGGCTGCTGGTCGGTCGCACGGTAGCCCGATAGTGCTCGTACCCAGCGTGGGGTATCTGGGTTATTCGATCCGCTGCCAGGTGATATCGGGCTTCCACAAGGCGCTGGTCGTGGTCACTGTGGACGACGAATGCGGAGCTCATCGCGAAGAGCCTGGGACCAAGGGCGGTCGCGTACCGGCTGACCCACCCCAACCGGTCCTCTCCGGTGTCGAGCACCTCGTGAAACTCCACGACGACTGCAATCCCGAGCAGCTTCGCCGCCACCGCCAACAGCAGGTACGTGTGCAGAGCGGCGGCGGTCCACCACTGCAGGACAAGGACCTGGGGGCGCTGTTTGCGCAGGAGCCGGATCGCCCTGAACGCCTCCAATCCCCAGTACCAGTCGATGCCATCGACCATCTCAACCGACTCGCCGAGTCGCAGGTCCGTAAGGTCCGCTCCCACATGGGCACGACCCGGGTAGAACCGGGTGGGTAGCAATCTGCGGATCAGAATCGCCGAAACCTCCTGGGTCTGAGCGAGCGCAGAGATGAGCCCGAACGTGTAGTACGTGATCCCGCTCAGAAAGTGGGTCCCAGGACCAACCACGCAGACCCTTATTGGCGACCTCCGCCTGCCCGACGGGGAATCGGAGAGTTGGGGCTGAGCCACCTTACTGACCTCTGAACGGTACGTGTAACAGGGAGTTCGGTCGCTTCGGCTGCTACGCGAGGGCACGGCCCCCACATCCGAAGCAGTTGCACCCGAAGCTCACAGGAACCCAAGGTTAACCGTACTCGCGACTCTGAGCGCCTCTGAGCGGGGAACAGCTGGGCTCCTCCCGCCGAGAGTCGTGCCTGGGCCGGAGCGCGGTGGAGTTGGCGTGGCCAACAGGCCGACATGGGCTCACTGTTGCAAAGTCAGTCAGGGGCGCTGCACTGCCGCAGTCTGTGCCGCCACCACCGGCCGTCCCCGGAACCTTCGCGACCGCCTTGAGTCGCGGCCTTCCCGCCTCCCATGAACATGTCTTAGGACCTCCCGCTGCTGGGCGGAGCACCTCGAAGCACGCCACGCTGGCTCCGGCTGAGGCTTGGTCCGAGGGGGAGCGGTGGGTGCCCACGGTGGTACTCCGAGGGACCTCAATCTGAGCGCGTTACCCGGGGTCGCCCCCAAGCAGGCGAGCGCTGGCAAACGCTTCCGGCACATGGCGTCCACTCACGTTCGGTGACGGGCATGGGCGTCGACCTCAACCACACCCGCTGGGGAACCTGGTCGCTCACAGGGGGCCGATGCCCGGAGTTCGAGATGACCGAAATGGTGCCCGGGCGGCCCATTGTAAACTCCTTGAGTTCGATCGCCACCTCGTGCAGGCGTGGCGCCCATGACTGCCCTTAGCTGGAGGCCAGCGCATGGCAACGAATCTCTCGCTTCGCGGGTCCTGCGGCGAGGGCTCGAGCGGCTGGCGACTTCCGTCGTGGTGCGCCCCGACTGTCGCCGACCGTCCGTGGGCTCCGGCCCAAAGCTTTCGCGATCTCGCGCTTGACCTGGCGGCGGGAAACACTCCAATCCCGGGGCGGACTCGAGCCGAAGGCCGCGGTACCGACGATTCAGATCGGCCGAATGGCCTGACCCAGGAGCTGATCCGGCTGGGGAGGTGCGGACTACCGGTAGCCCGTCGTCGCCCGTTCCGGGATGGTGCCGACCGAACCATCTTCGAGATCCGCTGCGTGATCGGCGCCCGACCGCCGTCGGCCATATTCCCTCCGCGGGCCCAGGGCTCCCCTGCGGGGCGCCGGCTGCGGTGAGGCTCGCGCTCGTAACACCGAGGTTCTCGCCCCACCTCGGAGGCGTGGAAGCTCATGTGGGCGCGCTGGCCTCCCGGATGGCGGCCGCGGGGCACGAGGTGGACGTGATCACTCCGGATGTCACGGTGGCACAGCCGACCCTGGAGCGGTTGGACCAGCACCTATTGGTTCGCAGGTTCCCTGCCTACGGGTGGAACACTCCCTACACTCAGTCACCTGGGCTGTGGCGGTACCTGCAGGTGAACTCCGGCAGCTACAGCTTGGTGCATGCTCACAGCTACCACGCCACCCCCGCTCTGGCCGCAGCGCTGACCCCCGGCCCACCGCTTGTCTTCACCGCCCACTACAACGGGGCGGGGCACTCCGCCACGACCCACCTGGCCCACTTCCTGTATCGACCACTGGGCCGCATCATCATCCGGCGAGCGGCAGCGATCATCTGCGTGTCAAGAGCGGAGTCCGATCTGCTCCGCAGTCAGTTTCCCAGGGCCACCGGCCGGATCACCATCATCCCCAACGGCGTCGAGCCGACCAATCCCGAGGTGGCGCCGTTTCCGCTGACGGCCCGGGTTGTGCTCTGCGTCGGTCGACTGGAGCCCTACAAGAACGTCGACCTCGTGGTCCGGGCCGTGCAGCACCTTTCGTCGCAGTACTCCCTGGTGGTGGTGGGATCGGGTCGCTCCATGGCGAAGCTTAGGGAGCTCTGCAGCAGCACCGGTGCGACGGACCGGATACGGCTGCTCGGAAACGTCTCCCAGGATGATCTCGCACGCTGGCGCCGGACCGCCGCGGTTTATGTCTCCATGTCCACCCACGAGGCCTTCGGCATCACAGTCGTCGACGCGCTTCTCGCCAGGGTCCCCGTCGTCGCCTCGGACATACCCGCTCACAGGGAGCTCGCCGAGCGGGCCGCGCCGGGGGCGATCACCTTGGTCCCACCTGACGTCACACCAATTGACCTTGCGAGCACGATCGCCTCAGCCTCGCAGACAACCTCAGGGGGACTGCTCGACGTCCCAACCTGGGATCAGGCTGCGGCGATGACGCTGGAGGTGTACGAGAGGACGGGCGCCGAGACTTCCAGCTTGCGGACCTCCCCCGGGCGAGACGGTGTGAGGTCGACCGAACCAAGGGGTGTCGGACCCGTATGAGCAAGCCCCCAGCCCATCGTGGTAGGCGGCTGGCCCCAGGGCCGGGACGCAGGCCCAGCAAGCCTCGCGCCAGCCGTCCCATCAGCCAGCAATCTCCTGCAACGCCAAGCCTGAGGACGGCCGCCGCTGAGGAAGCAGGAGTGCTGCTACCCCCGGGTGAGGGATCTCTGCCGGCGCCTGCCCTAGGTCACGCCGCTGCGGCTACCGCCGCTCACCGGCCGGCCGCCTGGCTGAGCCGACTTCGCGAGGGCTCCCTGCTGACCATGGTCACAACCGGAGGCAGCGTCGTGCTCGGCGCCGCCTTTCTCGCGGTCGCCTATTCGGTGGCAGCGACTCGGCCTCCGGGCCAGCTCGAGTTCACCCTGTTTTGGATAGGGGAACTGCTCGCCTTTGTGCCCATCGCGATCCGTCTCTTGACCGCCAGCGCCCGACGCGCTGAGCGCCTTGCCCTGATCACCGTCCTGGGGCTGTTCGCCTTCGTCGCCATGCTGCTGCGCAGCCCCACCGCAGAGATCTTCCACGACGCCCTGGCGCATTGGACGGCAGCCCAAGAGGTCTACAGCACCGGCAAGCTCTTTCAGCCGGACACCCTCTTGCATATCGTTCAGTACTACCCCGGGCTGTCCGCCCTCACCGTGTCCCTGCGTGAGGTGACCGGGCTCTCCACCTTCCAGGTGGGCACGGCGGAAATCTGGCTGCTGCATGTCGCGTCTCTGGTGGGCATCTTCATCTTGGTCGAGCGCCTCACCACCTCCCACCGTGCCGCCGGGATCGCCGCTCTGATCTACTGCGTCAATCCCGCGTTCTATTTCTTCGACTCCCAGTTCGCCTACGAGTCGCTGGCCGTCCCCATGTTCATCTGGGCCGTGACCGCGGCTGTCGTCATGCAACAGCACCTGCGGACCGGTTCCAATCGGGGTGTCCCCTACCTGAGACAACCCGTCATATCGTGGTTCCTGGTTGCCGTTCTTGCCGCCGCAGCTTGCATCGTCACCCACCACATAACCACCTGGACCCTGGTCGGGACGCTGGTGCTGCTCTGTGCTGCTCCGGTCGTGTGGCGAAAGCGTACTCGCAGTGCCCGTCGGACCGCGGCCGGGACCGCGGTTCTGACCGCCTGTGTCGGCCTGGGAGCCGCGGCCTGGCTGGTGCTGGTCGCTCCGGAGACGATCGCCTACGTGGCTCCCCATGTGATAGGCGGCATCCAGGGCGTTCTGGCGATACTCACCCACAGCAGCAGCCGCCAGCTCTTCAAGGCGAGCCCGTTGCCGGAATACCAGAAGTTGGCCGCCTATGGTGGACCCGCCTTTCTGATCGTCGCCTGTGCGGCGGCCGTCTTTTTTGGGCGACACCGGATAAGGCGCCTTCCCCCAGCCATGACCGCTCTCGGCATCCTGGGGCTGCTCTACTTTGGAGCGCTGCCGGTGATGCTCACCGCCCAGAATGAGGGTGCTCGCCGGTCCCAGACCTTCACCTTCGTGGGTCTGGCGGTCATCCTCGCTCCCTTCTTTGTCCTCCTGCTGCGCCGCTCCGCTTCCCGGACCTGGCTGAACCTCCTAGCCAGGGCCGCCATCCTTCTGGGGGTGGTGACCCTGCTGGTCGGCAACATGACGATCGACATCGATGTCTACTACCAGTTTCCTGGGCCCAGTGTCTATGGAGCAGACACCAGAAGTCTCTCGCCCGAGGTCATCGCCATGGCCGACTGGTTCCGCGCCAACGTCGGCCGCGGCCACCGCGTCGTCGCTCCTCGCGACCTCGGCCTGGCGATGGGGAGCTACGGGGCGCAAACCGTGTCAGCCGCCTCATATGGATTCCCCGTATGGCAGCTCTACTTCTCCCCCAGCCTGCCCAGCGCTCAGCTGCTGGGAGAATTGACGGCTTCAGACTATGGGTACATGGCGGTCGACACCAAGATGTATCACAATCTGCCCGAGGTCGGCGCCTACTTCACCGCCGGTGAGCCCGGTGATGGCCAGGTCATACCGCCGATCGCGGCCCTGCGTAAGCTGAGCGGCCTACCGTGGCTGACCGAGATCTACTCGTCCACGAACTACCGGATATACCGCCTCGACCTTAAGGAGCTTCGAGCATGCCCCGCGTACCGAACCGTGTCGGCCGCCTTGCTTCCGGGCTGTCCCACTTCGGGCTGAGCAGGGAGCTGGCGCTTGCCAGCACCCTGCTGCTGGCGGCGGCACTAGTCACCGGAGCCGCTTTCATACCTGTCGAGGCGGCCCGGGCACTGCTGACCCTGGGGCCGGCCCTGGTACTTCCGGGGGCCGCCCTCCTGTTCGTGCTCGGTGGTCTGGGCCGGGGCTACGATCGCTATCCATCCCTGATTCTGGCGGTGATTCTGAGCATCGCCTTCTATCCTCTGGCGGCCCTGGTGGTCTATGGGTTGGGAGTGCGCCTTTCGCCGAAGTCGATAGTCACCGCGCTCGACATCTGGGTCGTCGCCCTGGTTCTGATCCGGCTTTTGCTACCGGGCAAGCTGTGGGCTGGCGCCAGGCCCTTGCTGCGCCGGCCCCAAGCGTCATCCGAAAGCTCCTGGCGCTGGACCATCTGGGTTTTGGCGGTCATGGTTGCGGGTGCCGCCGTCATCGGCCTGGGGATCACCAGGCTGCCCCAACCAGCACCGCAGCCGTACCTGGCCCTTCATTTCACCGGAAGCTGGGCCAAGACGTCGGGCGTCAGGTCCGTACCCGCCAAGGCCGCGGTTACGGTTCCCCTCTCCATCGACAACGGCTCGGCCAATGCGACCAAGCTTCTGGTGCAGACGAGCTTGGACGGGCGCCCATTCGGGTATTCCAGATTGGTCTCTCTGTCGCCCCACGAGAGATGGTATGGATCGATCGTCGGCAACATGACTGGCCAGGGCTGCCTCCAACAACTGGTGGTGCGGGTGCGGCGGCCGTCGTCCAGCACGACCTTGGTTTCCGTCGACATGTGGCTCAGCCTGCAGCTCGCGACCTGCAAGGCGTGAGCCGGTCCGCACGTGCGCGGCTCCCCGGCTGGGGAACCGCCACGGCCCAGGCCCTCTCGGCCTGGCAGCGACTCCGCCTGCTGGTGGTGCGCATGCGTCGTGATCCCCTGTCCCGCAACGGCCTCTTCATAGTCGCGACCACGCTGGTCAATTCGGCCTTCGGCTACGTGTTTTGGGTTATTGGCGCCCGCCTCTTTCCCGCCGCCGCGGTCGGCATCGTGGCCGCCACTATCTCGGCCGCGTCTGTGGTCGGCATCCTGGCCTACGCCGGGGTTGGGATGACCCTTATCCACTCGCTGCCCCAGGCTCGAACGGGCCGAGATTGGTCGTTGACCCTGCTGTCGGGAACGACCATCACCGCGCTGATTGGGATCGGGGGCAGCCTCCTAGTGGTGGCGGTCCTGCCCGCCACCAGCGACAAGTTTCTGCTCCTGCATCAGTTTGGCACCGCCACAATCTTTGCTCTGGGAACCCTGGCGTGGAGCCTCGGGTCGGCGCTCGACTACGCGTTCATAGCCGAGCGCAAGGCGCAGTTCATGCTGGGCCGCAACGCGGTGCACGCCGCCGCCAAGGTGCTGGCCGTCATCGTTCTCGCCCTGCTGCTGGCCCGCAGTCCCACCATCCTGCTGCTCTCGTGGTCGGCGGCAGCGGTGGTGGGCGCGCTGGCCGGTGGTGGCTTCCTGGTCTGGCGCCTGAGTCACGGCCGCCTGTTCCGGCCCGCCTGGCGGCAGCTCCTGCGCTCGGCTGGCGACCTGCGCACCCGTCTGGTGGGTCATCAGGTGATCAGCATCAGCGGGCAGCTGCCTCCCCTTTTGCTGCCCATCGTGGTCACGACCAGACTGTCCGCCAGAGCCGACGCCTTCTTCTATCTGACATGGCTCCTGACCGGGGTCCTGCTCGTGGTATCCGCGGCGGTCGCCGACTCGCTCTTCGCCGAGGGGGCGCACCAGCCGGCGGCGATCAGGGGCCGGGCCCTGTTCGCCCTGAAGCTGGTGGCAGGCATCGTGGTCCCGCTGATGATCGTGTTCTTCGTCGCAGGAGGACTGCTGCTGTCAATATTCGGGCCGTCCTACTCCGCACACGCGCTGGACCTGCTCTACGTCCTGGTGCTCGCCGCCATCCCCGACGCCTTGACCAACCTCTACGTCGCCCTTCTCAGGCTGCAGTCGCGGTTCGTGGTCGCCAGCACCCTCAATCTTGGCATGGGGCTGGGCACGGTCGTCCTCTCCTGGCTGCTGCTGCCGATCTTCGGGATCACCGGGGCGGGAATCGCGTGGCTGGCAATGCAGTTGGCGGGATGCCTCTTCTGCCTTGCCGACCTGCTGCGCCGCCCCCTGCGGCCACCGAGCGCCCTCTCCACCAACCTGCCGGACGCCAAGAGGTAGCCCATGCGCATCCTGCACCTGACCGACCTGTACCCCCCAGTCCTCGGGGGGTTGGAAACCCAGTTAGAGCAGCTGTGCCGCGAGCTGGCGAGCCGTGGCCATGAGGTCGATGTCGTCACCCTGGCGCACACGGGAGGCCCGAAGGCGGAGGTTCGTGAGGGCGTGCGGGTGCACCGGATAGCGGGTGTGACGAGGATCTTGCGCCCGCTGTATGAAGACCCTAGGAGGCCCTTCCACCCCACAGTCCCCGATCCCCTGTTGACAGCGGCGCTGGCCAGGATCATCCGCCGCCGCCGACCGCAAGTGGTGCATGCTCACTCCTGGATCGTCTACTCTGCGCTGCCGATCCTGCCCTCCCGGTCTGTCCCCCTGGTGCTCGGTCTTCACGACTTCGGCTTCATCTGTGCCAAGAAGACCTACCTCCACCACGACCTGGTGTGCACCGGCCCGAAGTTGCTCAAATGCCTGCCATGCGCATCCGGGCAATACGGGAGACCTCAGGGAACAGCACTCGCCCTGGGGCTGGCCGCCAGCCGCCCGTGGGTGCGCCGGGCGGACCGTGTGGTCGCCAACAGCCGCCCGGTCGCTGAGGCCTGCAGCATGCTTGTGGCAGCCGGTGCTCCGCCAATCCAGGTGGTGCCACCCTTCCTGCCCGAGTCGGACATCCGGAAGCTGGAGGGGCCGCGCCCTGACTTCGCTCCCCCGACCGGGCCGTACATCATGTTCGCGGGAGGGGCGGGGGTCCACAAGGGGCTGCCAGTGCTTCTGCGCGCCTGGGACCGATTGGAGGCCAAGGTGCCGCTGGTGGTGGCCGGGGTGACCCGGGGCAGGGAGCCTTATCCGATCCCAGCGGATGTCATCCTCGCAGGTCAGGTTCCCCACGACCAGGTCCTGCGGGCCTGGTCCCACTGTGCCATCGCGACGGCTCCCTCCTCCTGGCCCGAGCCCTTCGGCCTGGTTGCCCTGGAGGCCATGGCGGCCGGTCGCCCGGTGGTGGCCACTCGTTCCGGCAACCTGGCAGACCTGGTGTCCGATGGAGTCACAGGGCTTTTGGTGCCCCCGGATGACCCCGTGGCACTGGGTGCTGCCCTGGCCCGGCTCTTGGAGCGAGCCGATCTCAGGGAGGAGATGGGAAAAGCCGCGTTCCAGCGCTCCATGGATTTCCGCGCCGACGCCGTGGTGCCGCGGCTGGAACAGGTCTATCGGGACGCGATCCGGGCCCGCACCCACACCGACCCGGGCTGACCCACGGGATGTTTCGGCCGTCGATGAGCGGCGCCGGGCCCCGGTCTCATAGGGACCTCCTCGGGAACCGTCGTCCGGTCCGGTCAACGCGAAACAAGACAGGCCAGGTGCCCGAGGACACTACCCGTGGTCGAGGCAGCGTCTGAGCTCCGCCGCCAAGACGTCAGCATACCTGGTGATCGACGAGGCGTGATCGCCAGGTACGTAGTGCGACTCCACGTCGGACAGGGAGCGGCGCCACCAAGCGACGGTCTTCGGGGCTGTGGCGGGCACCTCAGCCGCGTCCCTGGACCAGAACATTACGACCCGACCTGCGTATGGGCGCGGGCGGTAGGCGGCCGTGGCCCACGAGTAGCGTCCGAACTGATCCTCGTGACGCTCCGCCCTGGCCCACCTCGACAGGTCCCGCTCCTCGCCAGCCAGATCCAGGCCCCTGGCCCTGCCCGGCCCCTGCGGCGCCACGACCCGCCGGCGCGACTGCACCGCCTGGCGCAGCCGGATGACCGCGGGGTCCTCACCCTCCAGGGGTGCCGCCCCACCGGCCCTGCCAAGGGTGTAGCCCCGCAGCTCCTGGACACGATGGAAAAGCCCCAGCACCCAGAGAAACCATTCGACCTGGCGCCTGGTCCCAACCCGCAACGGGCGCGCCAGCCCCGCGATCGCGGCATGGGCCAGGAGGATGCGCCGCCGTGGGCGCCCCGGGTCGATCATGGCGACCATGCGGACCTCCTCTCCCGCCGCCTTCAGCTGCTGCGCGAGTTCCAGAGCCACGTAGCTGGCGGGCCGGTAGCCGACTAGGTGATATGGCCCCGACGGCTGAATCTCCCTGATGAGGGGCAGGTAGTAGGCGGCCATCTCCTCGATGGTCGCGGGCACCGGCAGGTTGTCGATCCCGTGAGGCTGCAGCCCGTAAACCGGCTGGTCTGGAGCAATTTTGCGACCCAGGTTGAGGCAGTAGAAGCCCCCACCCTGATGGTCACCGTGGAGAAAGAACAGCGGGGGGCGGCTGCCCGTGGCGCGAATGGCGGTGACCGGCGCCCTCTGCGCATCCCCCTCAGTTGCCGCCAGAGCCGTGGCGAGGCCCTTGATGGTGTGATGTTCGTAGAGCAGGGTCACGGGCACATCCCGGCCCAGAGCCAACCCCACCTGGCGGGTCATCCGGACAGCCAGAAGCGAGTGCCCTCCGAGGTCGAAGAAGTCGTCCTCGGTCCCGACCGGGTCCACCCCCAGCAGCTCTTCCCAGATGGCAGCCATCTGCTCCTCGAGCGGAGTCAGCGGAGCGACATACGCCGCCGAGTCACTGCTGCGTCGGCTGGCCAGCGCCACCAGCGCATCCTTGTCCACCTTGCCGTTGGCCGTGCGGGGAAGCCGTTCCAGCTCGACGATCGTCTCGGGCACCATGAACCTCGGAAGATGCAGGCGCAGGTGGTCGCGCACCCGCGCGGTGGCGACCGGCTGCCCTGGCTCCGCCGAGACCACATACGCGACCAGCGACGAAACGCCGTCGGAGTCCGTGGTGGGAAGCACGCTCGCTTCCTGTATTCCCGGGTATTTGACCAGTGCAGACTCCACCTCTCCGGGCTCGATGCGATATCCGCGCACCTTCAGTTGCCGATCGGCGCGGCCGACGTACTCGAACTCGCCGTCCGCGTTGATCCGGGCCAGATCTCCGCTGCGGTAGAGAGTTTTGCCCGGTCCTTCGAACGGGTTCGGCAGGAAGCGCTCCTTGGTGAGCCGGGGACGGCCCCGGTATCCCCGGGCCACGCCGGCCCCAGCCACGTACATCTCCCCGACCTCCCCGGGAGGGACCTGCCGCAGAGGCGACGTCTGCTGCTCGACAAGATAGACCTGAAGGTCAGGGATTGGTCGGCCAATGACGCTGGCGCTGTGTTGGGTGTCGCTAGTGACCACCCTGCGATAGGTCACGTGCACCGTGGTCTCGGTGATGCCATACATGTTTATCACCTGCGGCGCATCGTCGCCGTGGCGCTCGAACCACCCGGCCAGCATTGCCGGGCGCAGGGCCTCGCCGCCAAGGATCACCCGGCGCAGACAGAGGGCCGTCGGCCCCACGTCGCGGGACTCGACCCGGATGAGTTCGGCAAAGGCCGATGGGGTCTGGCTGAGAATCGTCACCTTCTCTTCCCGCAGCAGGGTTAGAAAGTCGGCGGTGGACCGCGCCACCGCTCGCGGCACCACCACCAAGCGGCCCCCGTGCAGCAGGGCGCCCCACATCTCCCAGACGGAGAAGTCGAAGGCGAGCGAGTGGAACAGCGTCCAAACGTCGCGAGAGGAGAACTGGAACCAGGGGTTGGTCTTGGTGAATAGGCGGGTCACGTTGCGATGCTCCACCTCAACCCCCTTGGGGACCCCGGTCGAGCCTGAGGTGTAGATGATGTAGGCGAGGTCACTCGGCTCGCTTGCCGGCGCCCGATAGGTGGCACCCGCAGCCATGGCATCCAGGTCCTGGTCCGAGCGGATGCGGACCTCAGGCAGGCGGCCCAGTGGCTGGTCGCCATCGCCACGGTCGGTGATCAGCAGGTCGGCCCTGGAGTCCTCCAGCATGAACCGCACCCGGTCTTCCGGATACTCGGCATCTATGGGCAGATAGGCGGCCCCGGCGAGCAGCACCGCGAGCACCGCGGCCACGGATCTGGAGGATGGGGCCAGGTGCACAGCCACCACACCTCCGCGGCCCGCACCCATCTCCTGCAACCGCCCGGCCAGTCCCCGGGCACTCGCTGACAGCTTGCGATACGTCATCACTTGCGCCCCATCGGTGACCGCGTCGCGCTCCTCGCTCGACTCCGCCCGGCTAAGAAACAGCTCGTGGATGCAAGGGTCAGAGGCGGACATCTATGACCTGCTCCTCACAACCGTCGTGGTCCTCGTGCGCCCCCGCCGCGGGACCGGCACAGAAGGTCAACCTCGGCTCGCGATGGCGCTCCCGCCCGCCGTGGGGACGCTGGTTCATGCGGAAGGACATCAAGCGAGACCCGGCGGTGGGCACCATGCGGCGTCCGCTGCTTTGCCAAGCCAGCCTGTGGCGCCAGCGCAGCGACATGCCCCGCCCGATGGGCGCGACCGCGCAGTCGCGCCCCACAGGGACACCGGCCGCCGTGCACCAGGATGACCACTGCCGCCCAACTCGGAGAACAAGGGTTAGTGCCTCCATATCCTAGGGGGCGGCCACCACTGCTCTATGCCTAACCCGACGACCGCGCAGGGAAAGTGCGCGATCCTTCCAGGTAACGCGCCAGTGCCGCCCCTCACCCGCACTTATGAGATATCGGATTCAAGCCGATGGACGAAGGACGCTTTGGCTGAGATGACTCCCGAAATCAGGCGAACGACTTGCCTTGCAAGTATATGTCGCGAGGACGTCAGCGGCCCGCCTTGGGGACCGCCTGGAACACCCGGGAGCTCTCGCACCCAACGGGACCGAGTGTGGGGAGGACGGACGCAGGCGCTACAGCCTATCCCGACAGCACCTGAAGCGCGCAGCTCAGAGCCTCTTGGAACGACCACTTGCGGCTTCCCGGCGAGGGTATGCAGTTGGTGAAATATCGCGCCCCCTCGGTGAGCGCCCCGAAGACCCAGAGACGCTCCTGCACCCTGCCCTCGGCGTCAACGGGGTGTGACTCACGGGTCAGCTGGACCCCTTCGGCTGCCGAGCCATCCAGCGCCATGCGAGACAGCCGCCCAGCGCGATACAGCGTCCCGATGAGAGTGGAGGCCGAGCGGTGCGGCAGAGGATCTTCCAGGAATCCCCGCACCAGGTGGTCCACCCGGTCCTGGTGTGGGCTGTCGAGGTGGGTCGAGCTAACCACGGCTCGCCCCGCAGCCAGAAACTCCACCTCCGGCCCGGGGCCATAGGGCATGGTCACAACCCCGGCCTCCACCAGCGCCAGCAGCTGCTGGGAGCGATAGGCCGGTGGTCCGGCGACAAGGCGGTTGATCTGACCCCGGACACCAGGGAAGAACTCCCGATGGGATTCCGCGTCGAGCCCGCCGAATTCCACCGCACGCCTGATGGGATCACGCAGAAACCGGAGGACCTCATAGGCCATCTTGATGGGGCTGGACCCACCCGGGCGCATGGCCTCGGCCAGGTCAGACTCCACCAGCTGAGTGACGAAGTCCTGATAGCCCTGCGGGCCCTCGAAGCTGCGCTCCGTGTGTGGCGACAGGTGTTCGTCGGGATCGAACCGGCCCAGCTGAGACTCCAGCCGGGCCACGGCCGAGCTGAACCGGTGCTCGGACCAAGCCCGGATCAGCTCCTCCTTCACCACCTGGGCGGCGGCATCCCCACCCCGCAGTAGGCTCGCCTGAACGTAGTACTGCAGCCGCATCTCCGCCACGAGCAGGGGATGCAGGTCCCGCCGCCAGTTGAGGGCCCCGCTGCCGGTTTCCGCCAGGGCCCTGGCGCGCCGCTGGGCCACCGCCTCGGGGGTCCAGAAGTTGGGCCGGAATTGCGTGGTCACGTTGCGCATCCCGACCGCCTTGGCGCAGTGCGGCAGCCCCGTGGTGGAGAAGATGCGAATCTGCGGCTCCCGCCCGCTGGGCAAATACCGTAGGCGATCGCCGGACCCCACTTCAAAACGACCACCACGGCCGCGGGTCAGAGCCGCCAGCACGTCGGTGGCGACCAGCCCCATCCCCGCGATCGCGACCAGGCTGCCCGGGTCGACGGCCACCTGCTCCCGCACGACCGAGTACGGGTCCAGAGCGGCCCCCCAACCCGGTTCCGGGAGCAGATTCGGGGTGTGCCCGGAGGTCAGCATCACGTGATCCACCGTCAGCCTGGCTCCTGACGACAGGGTCACCACCTCCTGGTCGGCCCCGGCGGCGACAACCTCGACGGCCGCCGCGCGGTGGAGCTGGATCCTGACCCCGCTGGGCGGTGAACTCACCAACGCGTCATAGAACCACTGGAGGTAGCGCCCCACCACGGAGCGGGGCAGAAAGTCGTTCTCGCTGATGGCCCGGCCCCCAGGCTGAGGCAGGCAGAGGTCGCCGTGCCAGGTATAGCCATTGCGCCTGGCCCAGGAGAAGAGCCCGACCTGGTACGGGAGGCTTGCCTCGGCTTCGTCTCCGGGAAACAGGGAGATCTGGCCACAGGGGGTGTTCATCACCAGATATCCCGGCAGGTCCACGGAGTAGACACCCGACCCGGGGCTGCCCGGCTCGACCACATGGATCAAGACCGCGGAGGCACCACTGCCCCCCTGCCGGATCACGGTCAGCAACCTCTCCAGGACGGCGAGGCCCCATGCTCCCATGCCGATGATGGCAACCTCCAGCTGCCCATTGGGCGAGTAATGGCTGCGGTTGCGCTGTCTCCTAGAGCTGGTCCCTTGAGCCTCACTCGTCACGAGGCCGACCCCAGGGTCCGGCAGGGCCGCCGCCGCTTGGGCGATCTGCTCGGCCGACGCCACGGTCACCGTGAACCCCCCAACGACTCCAGGTCCACGGTCCCGGGGCGGGCCTGGCTGGCGTCGAGCGCCTGATCTATGTCCTGCAGGATGTCGTCGATGTTCTCCAACCCGACCGAGAGGCGAATCGCCTCCGGGCGCACGCCGGCCCGTCGATGCTCCTCCGGGGTCAGCTGCCGGTGGGTTGTCGAAGCGGGATGGCTGACCAGGCTCTTGGCGTCGCCCAGGTTGACCAAACGCTTGAACAGCTTCACCGAGTTGAAGAAGGTGAGCCCGCTCTCGTAGCCGCCGACCACGCCAAACGTGAGCATCGACACCGTGTGGTCTCCCAGGTACTTGCGCTGCAAGCGGTGGTAGGGGTTGTCCGGGAAGTCTGAGAAACTCACCCACTCGACCCTGGGATCGGCGCTCAGGTAGGCGGCCACCCGACGGGTGTTCTCCTCATGGCGCTGGAGCCGCACCGGCAGGGTCTCCAGCCCCTGGAGCAGCATGAAGGCGCTGAATGGGGAGAGCGTCGGACCGAAGTTCCGCAGGCCCACCGTGCGGCAGCGGACGACGAAGGCCCGGCGCCCAAAGTCATGGGCATAACGCACCCCGTGGAAGCAGGGCTCAGGCTCATTGAACCAGGGGAACCGCTTCGGATGGGCGGCCCAGGGAAAGCTTCCTCCATCTATCACCGCCCCTCCCATCGTGGTTCCGTGCCCCCCAATCCACTTGGTTAGGGACTCCACCACCACATCCGCACCGTGCTGGATCGGCTTGAGGTATATGGGGGTCGCCACGGTGTTGTCGACGATGAGGGGCACCCCGTGGGAGTGGCTCACCTCGGCCAGCACGTCCAGGTCGACGATGTTGCCCGCGGGGTTTCCGACGCTCTCGCAGAAGACACCGATCGTGGAGTCGTCAATGAGCGGCTCGATCTGGTCCCTGGCGTCACTTTGGGCCAACCGAACCTCCAGCCCGAACCTCGGTAGCAGATGGGCGAAGAGGGTGTAGGTAGCTCCGTAAAGCTGTGGAACACTGACCAGGTTGCGGCCCTGCCCTCCCAGATTGAGGATCGCCTGGGTGACCGCCGCCATGCCCGATGCGAACAGCACGGCGCCCACGCCCCCCTCCAACTGGCTCAGCCGCTCCTCCAGGACCTCGTTGGTGGGGTTGTTGATCCGGTTGTAATGGAAACCCGGGATCTCAAGGTCGAAGACAGCTGCGGCGTGGGCCGCATCGGTGAAGTCGTTGGCGACGGTCTGGTAGATGGGAACCGCGACCGCTCTGGTGGCGTCAGGGTGGTACCCCGCGTGGATGGCGACGGTCTCGTCACGCATCGCTTGGGATGGGCGGCTCTGCCTGTCGTCCATCGGCTAGCCGCAGCCAACGCTGGCCGGTTTGGGAGCGACCTTCACCGCGGCCAAACACTCCAGCCAGTTGCGATACAGCTGCTCGGCTCCGGAGGACCAATCCTTTTCCACCGTCGCCGCCAGGGCGGCTGCGGGAAAGGAGTCGGCGCTGGCTCGATCCGGGCCGATCGCCACCCGGCCGCCAAGCGAGGCGAGCAGCGGGGCCGCACCCTGGCCCAGGTAGCCCTGAGGAGCGCTGGGCCGGAAGCAAGCCTGGCCCAGATGGAATCGCCGCCAGTCCCTTCTGTACTCCTTCAGAAGCGCCAGGCGATCGTACTCGGGGTGCCCTTGAACCAGCACCAGCAGACAATCACCCTCCTGCCTGGATACCACAGACCAGTCAGCCGACTGGCTGAGTAGCGGTCGGTACCCTCGCTCGATCAGAGCATCGAACCCCACCGTGTTGCTGTGGGAATGGGGCAAACTCAGGCGCCCTCCGAGGCCCCTCGTGAGCGGGCTGGGCGCCATAACGGAAGCCTCGCTCAGGCCGAAGCACTTGGATTCGAGGCGAACCCGGTCCAGGCCGTCAAGCATCAGAGCGACCCCGTGCGCGGCCAGACACGACGCCACAACGGATCCACAATTGCGCAGCCCCCAATCCAGGACCGCGGTCATGGCATCCCAGTAGGGCTCGTCCTGCAGCCTGGTAGTGGTGGGCTCCGTTCCGGTGACGATCAAACCGTCGAGGCCGGCGCCGCCCACCTCCTCGAAGGACCGGTACCGAGCCTCGAGAATCGCCCGCACGCGGGGCCCGCGTTGAAGCCCGGGGAGCCAGAAGCGGTGAAGCTCCACCGCCCTCTCACCGGCCGCCGCGTGGAGAAGCCAGCGGAACTGGGCCTCGGTGTCCTCGAACGCCGCGTCGGGCATGTTGTTTACGAGACCGATCCGGACCGGGCCGCCGCTCCTCCGTGGGGCTGGTGAACCCTGGAGGTCGGTCCCGTCCTGACGGTTGGACGTCAGCTCCGTCACCACTTCAATCATCGTGTTCCGTTGCGACCAAGGTGTTCGCTTCAAGCTCAACCCGGCGCGGTCCGAACTCGGCGATGATGGTGCGTAGCACCCGCCACCCATCTCGCATGGTGTGCAGCTTGCTGAAGCCGTAGAGACGGCGGGCCTCGTGGCTCCCCACCTCCTCCACCCTGAGCCCGGCGCGCGCAATCCTGATGTTGATCAAGGTCTCGACCTCAAACCCATCGCAGTCTGGATTCATGTAGGGCAGGCAGTGACGCCAGAAGGCGTTCATGCCATAGCAGAGGTCGGTGTAATCAGTGCGGTACAGGAGGTTCACAAGCCAGACCAGCGCGGCGTTACCGAGGCCCCTGAAGCGGGTTATGTCGGCGCTGCTGCCCCCGTGCCCAAATCTGGTGCCCTTGGCGAAGTCCGCCCCCCCGGTCAGGACCTCGACGAACTTGGGAATCTCGCCGGGATCCGCGGATCCGTCGCAATCCAGCATGACCACGATGTCCCCAGTCGCCGCCTGGAAACCCGCCGCCAGGGCGTTCCCCTTGCCCCGGCCGGTCTGATGCACCACGATCGCGCCCGGCAGAAGCTCCTGGAACGCCTCCACGGTACCGTCATTGGAACCGCCATCGACCAGGATCACCTCGGACACGCACGCAGGCAGCTTGCAGAGAACGTGGGGAAGGTTCTGGGCCTCGTTCAAGGCCGGTATGACAACCGAGATTCGCGGCTGAACCAGCCTCCCAGGAACTTCTATCGAGACGGTAGGAGTCTCCGCCAGGGTCGAGCGTGGCGGCACCTCGGCTTCGATCTCTGGTGTGGTCGCATCGTACAGGGTCGACGCCACTTCGGCCTCAGCCATGCTGTGGCCTCCGCCCAGCGGAACGCATCACCAGCGGTCGCGCGAGGATCCCCCCCTCGCGAGAACCAGTCATGCGCCTCCTTCGCGGTACAGCCAAAGACATCCCGTAGGAATGCCAGAACCCATCAACCGGCCGGCGCGGCGCTCGCCGCCACCTGCAAATTCCCTTCCTCTCAGGGGATTGTGACAGTGGGCAACGGGTCTGTCAAGAGATCTGACGCTCCTGTTACCGCAACCTGACGAAGGGGCCCGGGCTCGACCGACTCATCCTCTGGGAAGGCCCCTTCCAGCCCCTAACCGGGGGCGTTCCGCGGAGCGGTGAGTCGTGCGTCCACGACCTGAGTGGTGCGAGCGCTTCAAGGCCACGTGAGGATCGCCGGCAGCCAGCGGGCGGCCACAACAAGGCGTCACGTGGATTCCAGGATACCAGCCCCGGGACGCTCGATCGTCGTCCCGCTGATCTCAAGGTCGACCGCGCAGTGGTCTCCTCTGGCCCCTGCGTCGTGCCGTCGCCAACGGTGTCGAAGCAAGACTCGAAACAAGACCAGGTAGGTTCTGGAGTCGCCACCCGAGCTGGGGACGGGCGCTGCCAGGGGGGGGTGGGAGCAGTCAGAGCCCAGCCGAGGATGCACGGACTGCCCTGACCGCCCAGGGACCATCCGCACGCTCACCTGGGATTGCCAGGGCCCCATCGAAGCTGGGTCGACGAGCGGTCTGCTGCCGGGCCGCGCATCCCGGCACGCGTCCACATTGGGACTTGGGCGGCGTCCACATCGGCA
>DAHWNZ010000011.1:0-26708 GCA_027339635.1 Candidatus Dormiibacterota bacterium | reverse complement strand
CTATGGGGCGAGGGCGGAGCAGACCGACCTCGAGCGGCTGCTTGAGGACTGCAGAACCCTCTCCTCTGCTGGAATCGAGCGGATCGCTCACGCGTGGGACAGGAGGGGAGCCGAGGGGGATTACCTGGCGGCCGAACGTGCGGCCCTGCGGGTGGTCGAGCGGCACTCCCGCGGGGAGCTCTGGGACACAACCCGAAACCGCCTCTTGGGGCTGACCGAAAGGGGCACCCCTTTGGTCGCATGGAGAGCTGAGCACGGCGCGGTCGGGCACAAGGCGGAGGACGCCCTGATGGGCTGCGCCCTGGCTCTCATAGCGCAACCGGAGCTGGATCGCCACCACGCCCAGGTGCTGCTCCATCCCATGGCCCAGGCCCTGCCCTGGCTACTTCCAGACTCCACCCTGGACTGAGACGAGCCGAGCTGCCAGCGCCGTCCCATCGCCTGCGGTGCTGCCACACGCGCTCAGCAGTACTCATCAGCGACGGACAGGGCCGCATCGATAGCGCTGAGACCGGCCCCGAGCTCAGCCTCTGAGATCACCAGCGGAGGGGCAAGTTGGAGGCGGTTGAAGTGAATGAACGGCCACACCCCGGACGCATGGCAGGCCGCCGCCACCCGGGCCATCGGCTCGGCCTGTTCACCGGAGGCGTTGAACGGGACCAACATCTCTCTGGTACCTCGGTCGCGCACCAGTTCCAGCGCCCACATCAGCCCCCGCCCGCGCACCTCGCCGACCGACGGGTGGACCTCCGCCAGAGCGTTTAGGGCTGGCTCCATGACGCGTCGTCCCAGGTCCCGGACCCTCTCCAATATCCCAAGCTCCTCGAAGGCCCTAATGTTGGCCACGCCGGCGGCACACGCCAGCGGGTGCCCAGAGTAGGTGAGCCCTCCCGGGTAGGCGCGGTCGACAAAGGTAGCCCGCACACGCTCTGAGATGATCACTCCCCCCAGGGGCACATACCCCGAGTTCACGCCCTTCGCGAAGGTGATCAGGTCCGGTGTCACGTCCCAGGCATTGACGGCGAACCACTCGCCCAGTCTTCCGAAACCGACCATGACCTCATCGCAGATCAGAAGCGCGCCCACCTCATCGCAGATGGCGCGCACCCCCGCCAGATAGCCTGGAGGAGGCAGCAGGACGCCGTTGGTGCCGACCACGGTCTCCAGCAGCACGGCGGCCACCGACCGGGCCCCCTCCAGCTCTATTACCTGACGGAGGTGTTCGAGGGCCCGAGCGCTCTCGGTAGCCTCGTCAGTCGAATGGAAAGGAGACCGGTAGAGGTAGGGACCAAAGAAGTGGACGATCCCAGGCATCCCAGGCTCACTGCCCCAGCGGCGCGGTTCCCCGGTGGCGGTGATGGAGGCGCCGGTCGCTCCGTGGTAACTGCGATAGGCGCTGAGAACCTTGAGACGGCCGGTGTGGATGCGCGCCATCCGCATGGCGTGCTCGTTAGCCTCCGTGCCCCCGTTGGTGAAGAGGACGTAGTTCAGGTCCCCGGGGGCGCGCTCGGCGATAAGCCGGGCCAGCTCGCCCCTGGCGGCGTTACCGAATGAAGGACCAATGGTGCAGAGCCGGTCCGCCTGGGCCTTGATGGCGGCCACCAGGGCCGGATGCTGGTGCCCGAGGTTGGTGAAGACGAGCTGCGAGGCAAAGTCAAGATATCGCTTGCCCTGATAGTCCCAAAAATAGCACCCGGACGCCCCCGCCACGGGCAGCGACTCAAGGCTGCCCTGGGCTGCCCACGAATGAAAGACGTGCGCCGAGTCATCCTCCCGGACCTGCTGTTCTATCTCATTCATCACCGTCCCCCGGGGAAGCCGAGGTCCATCGCGCTGACGGCGGGATCGGGCCACCTTGTGGTGACCACCTTGGTTCGGGTGTAAAAGCCGATGCCCTCCGGCCCGTAGATGTGGGCATCACCGAACAGGGACTGCTTCCAGCCGCCGAAGGAGTAGAAGCCGACCGGGACCGGGATCGCCACATTCACCCCGACCATTCCCACCTCAACGTCGCGCGCGAATAGACGGGCAAGGCGACCGTCCCTGGTGAAGATCGCGGCCCCGTTGCCGAAGGGGTTGTGATTCACGACCTCCAACGCCTCCTGGTAGGTCTCAACCCGCACCACCTCCAGGACCGGCCCAAAGATCTCCTCCTCGTAGATCCGCATCCCCGGGAGCACCCGATCCACCAGCGACGGACCCAGGAAGAATCCCTCGCGGTCGAACCTGGCCAACCGGCCGTCCGCCGCGACCACGGCCCCCTCCTGCTCGGCAAGCTCGACGAAGCCCGCGACCCAGGCCCGGTGCTGTGGCGTTACTAGAGGGCCCATGTCCGCAGCAGCATCGTCTCCCGGCCCAACCCTCAACCTCCCGATCCGCTCCTTGAGCCCCTTGACCAAAGGATCCGCGATCGCCCCCACGGCGACCACCACCGACACCGCCATGCACCGCTCTCCGGCCGATCCGAACCCCGCCGACACGGCGGCGTCCGCGGCCACGTCGAGGTCGGCGTCGGGCAGGACCACCATGTGATTCTTGGCCCCTCCAAGAGCCTGGACCCGTTTGCCAGCCGCTGCCGCCGCGGCATAGATCTGCTTCGCGATGGGGGTTGACCCGACAAAGCTGATGGCCTCAACCAGCGGATGTTCCAGCAGCCGGCGCACCGTCTCCTGGTCACCCTGGACCACGTTGAAGACGCCCGGAGGAAGCCCTGCCTCGAGCAGCAGCTGAGCCAGCAGCACCGCCGCACTCGGATCCTTCTCACTGGGCTTGAGGATGAACCCATTGCCGCAGGCGATGGCATTGCTCAGCATCCACAGGGGCACCATCGCCGGGAAGTTGAAGGGCGTGACGCCGCAGACCACCCCGAGCGGGTGGCGTTGCTCGTGCACGTCAACCCCGGTCGTCGCCTCCAGACTGTGGCCCCCCTTCAGGAGATGCGGGATTCCGCAGGCAAACTCCACATTCTCAATCCCTCTGGAGACCTCCCCCTTAGCGTCCTGGATCACCTTGCCGTGCTCCGAGCTGACCAGCCTGGCAAGCTCATCCCGTCTGGACACGAGAAGCTCCCGGAAGCGGAAGAGCACCTCGGCCCGGCGCGATAGGCTGACCTGCCCCCAGTTCAACTGGGCCAGGCGGCAAACCTCAACGGCTCGATCGACATCCGCTGCTGTCGAAAGTGCGACCTCCTTGACCATGCTGCCCAGCGACGGGTTGTAGACCGGGCTGCGCCGCGGGGACGCGCTCGGCGCTATCAGGGAGCCGATGACATTCGGGATCAGGGGAAGCTCCTCGGGCTTGGATCGGGTAACCCTTGGCATCCCCCGCCCTTTTGGCTGTGTCATACCGCGCCGATCCTCCTTGGTTGCAAGTCGGTTCAGGTGGCGGGGGCGCTGGGACAGGAGCTCATGGCTCCATGCTGACGGTCCCGGCAGCCGAGGTCAACCGGGCCGGGGACCGGCCGCAAGCCCTGGCGGCAACACGGTATGCCCTGGGTTTCGTCCCGGCTCACGGCGGCATCCGCGCGCTGCGAGCCCGCGGGCTCCAAGCCGAGCGCATGGGCGCGCTTCGCCTCAACCGGCGGGCCGCACCCGGTCGCCACGATACGGGCCACCCGTCGGAACTCCGCGACCGCGCGCCTCGGCACCGATCAGGCGGCGGTCTGGTCGTGTCCTCGGCACGACGCGCACATGGTGCTGGCGGGCTCGTGGGCCAGGTCCTGGCTGGCGATGTCCTGGCCGCAGGAGTCGCACTTTCCGTACGAGCCCTCGCGCGCCTTTCCCAGGGCCGCCTCCACCTGTGCCACCAGGCGGTGCAGACCTGCCACATGCCGCTGGTGCTGAATCCTCTTCGCCTCCTCGACCAGCGCTTCCCTCGCCTCTGCGCGCTGCAGCGAGTCGTTGAGCATATCGAGCCTCATCCGCAACCCGGCCTCGGTCGGGCCAATCCCGCCGCCGAAGCCGCTCATGTCCTGCATTGGGGGCAACCTCCATCAGCGTCAGCTCCGGTTCGCGGCCGGAAGATGGCGCAATTGTGAAGGACGGGGGCCCCGCCGCGCAAAGCCCGCGGATTGGGATGCCCGGCCCGGCTCACCGCCCAGCCGCGTACGCCTGGCCCTGTCGCGGGTCTGCACCCGCCCTGAGCTGCCCATCCTGGCTCCGCTCTACCGCGCAGAGTCTGCCCAGCGACCAGGCCGGATGCAGCTGGACGTCGTGGCCGCGGCGCCTCAGTTCCGCCACCACCCCATCGGAGAACCTCTGCTCAAGGTGAAGGCCCTGCAGCCCGGCGGCTCGGGGATAGAACGAACTGTGAAAGTGGGTCGTGTGGAAGGTGGGCACCTCGATCGCTGATTGCAGGTCCAGCTGATGGTGCAGGTGCCGCAGAAAGAACACGAACGACCACTGGTCCTGCTGGTCGCCACCCGGGGTCCCGCAGGCCAACCAGGGACGCCCTTCCCTGGTCACCAGGGTCGGTGTCAACGTGGTGCGGGGCCGCCTGCCCCCGCCCAGCGAACTGGCCAGCCCCTCCTCCAACCAGAACATCTGCGACCTGGTGGAGAGCGGGAAGCCGAGCCCGGGCACGGCGGGAGAGCCGTGCAGCCAGCCCCCACTTGGCGTGGCCGACACCATGTTGCCCTCGCGATCGACGACATCCAAATGACAGGTGTCCTTGCCGTTGGGATCCGGGGGAAGCCCGGCGGCGCCATCCATGCGCTGAGTGAGCTGACGCAGGTCGCGGCTGGGAAGCCTGGGCTCGCGGCCGCCCGGACGGCCAGGACGGATCTCCCCAGAGGCGTGCTCGCCGACCAGAGCCCGTCGCTCAGAGGCGTAGGTCTCGCTCAGGAGCTCGGTCACGGGCACGTCCACAAACCGCGGGTCGCCGTAGAAGGCCTCACGGTCGGCGAAGGCAAGCTTGGCGCACTCCACCACCAGGTGAACGAATTCCGCCGAGTCCGGCGCCAGGCTCGACAGGTCAAATCCCTGCAGCAGGCGCAGCTGCTGCAGGAACACGGGGCCCTGACCCCAGGGACCGGTCTTGTGGACCCTGACACCGTGATAGTCGATGAACAGCGGGCGCTCGAAGGACGACCGCCATCCCGCCAGGTCGTCCCCCCTAAGGAAGCCGGGATGGTGCCTACCCGTCTCATCCCAGAGCTCGGCACCCTCCATGAACGACTGGACGGCCTCGGCCACAACCCCCTCGTAGAACGCCCTTCGAGCGCCCTCGATCTGTTGCTCGCGGCTGGAGCCGGCCGACTCCGCGGAGCTCAGGATGCCTTCGTACACCGCCGCGAGCTGCTCGTTGTTGAAGAGGCTGCCCGTCTGCGGAGCCTTGCCCTGGCGCAGGAACACCTCACCGGAGCTGGGCCACTGCTCGACAAAGCGGGTCTCGCAGTTGCTTATGGACAGATGGACGGCGGGGAGGATCGGCACCCCGTGGCGAGCGTAGTGAATCACGGGCTCCATCACGTCCCGCAGCGCCAGCCGCCCGTATCGCTGCAGCATCAGCATCCAGGCGCCGAAGGCCCCCGGAACGTTCGCGGCGAGCAGTCCGGTACCCGGGATCAGAGGGACGTCCAGCGCTCTGAACCCATCGATGCTGGCCCGCGCCGGCGCCGGACCCTGGCCGTCCACGACCACCACTTCGTCAGCCGAGGCGTCATATAGGATGATCGGCACCTCGCCGCCGGGGCCGTTCAGGTGGGGCTCCATCACCTGCAGCACGAGTCCCGTCGCGACCGCGGCGTCGAACGCGTTCCCGCCCCGCTCCAGCATGGCCATGCCGCTGGCCGCGGCCAACCAGTCAGAGGCCGCCACCATTCCGAAGCTCCCTACCAGTTGGGGGCGGGTTGGTGAATTCATGCGCGCGACACCTCCAAGTCCAATTGCTCCTCGACGCGATGACAGCGGGCCAGGTGGCCCGAAGGGGAAACGCTGGTCGACTTCGGAGCCTCCCGCGAGCACCGCTCGTCCGCAAGAGGGCACCTGGGATTCAGGCTGCAGCCAGGCGGGGGGTCGATGGCGCTGGGCGGCTCGCCGGGCATGATGACCCGGTCCCTGGTTCTCTGCAGCACGGGGTCCGGCAGTGGCGCAGCCCCGAGCAGGGACCGGGTGTAGGGGTGGCGGGCGTCCCCGAACACCTCATCCCTGGTGCCCACCTCGACGATCTCGCCGAGATACATGACCGCCACGCGGTCGCAGAGGAACTCGGCGACGGAGAGGTCGTGGGTTATGAAGAGACAGGAGAACCCCATGGTCCTCTGCAGTTCCACCAGGAGGTTGAGGATCCCCGCCCGCACCGAGACATCCAGCGCCGACACCGGCTCATCGGCTATGAGCAGGCGGGGTTCCAGGACCAGGGCGCGGGCCAGGCCCACCCTCTGGCGCTGTCCCCCGGAAAGCTCGTTGGGGTAGCGGTCCAGCACGTGGGAGGAAAGGCCGACCCGCTCAACCGTGCGCGACACCAGCGCCCTGGCATCGTGCCGAGCGGACCTGCCATGGGCACTGAGCGGCTCCTGCACGATCTGTTGGACGGTCATCCTCGGGTCCAGAGAGGAATAGGGGTCCTGAAAGACCATCTGAATCTGGCTGCGAATGGGGCGAAGCGTGGCGGACGGCATGGCGGTGATGTCCCGGCCCAGGAACTTGATCGAGCCCGCGGTTGGCCGCAGCAGCCTGACCACGCACTTTCCGACCGTGGTCTTCCCCGACCCGGTCTCCCCAACCAGGCCCAGGATCTCGCCCTCGCCCACGGCCAAGCTCACGTCGCGCACCGCCTGCACCCTCTTCCCGGGAGCGCTGTGCGGAGCGCGAAACTCCATCCGCAGGTTCTCCACCTCCAGCACGGGATCCTTCATCTGGCGGCTCCCGCCGCGGCCAGGGGCTCAGGGTGGAAGCACGCGACGGCGTGGTCGGTCTCACAGGGGCTGAGCTCGGGAGACTCCTTGACGCACTGGTCGGTGCTCCTCGAACAGCGGGGCGCAAACGCGCATGCGTGCAGGGGCTCCCGCAGCACCGGCACCAGGCCCGGGATCTCGGTCAGCCGCTGCTGCGCGTCCCCCGCGCGCCGCCCTCGGCTGGGCAGAGCCCGCAGCAGCCCCGCCGTGTAGGGATGGCGGGGAGCCGCAAAGATGCGATGGACCTCGGCGTCTTCAACCTTGTTTCCCGCGTACATGACGGCCACTCGGTCGGCCAGGTCCGCGACCACCCCCAGGTCATGGGTGATCAGCAGGATCGACATCCCGAGGCGCTTTTGCAGGTCGCGCACTATGTCCAGGATCTGGGCCTGGGTGGTCACGTCGAGAGCCGTCGTCGGCTCGTCCAGGATGAGCAGCTTGGGGTCGCATGCCAAAGCCATGGCGATCATTGCGCGTTGCCGCATCCCGCCCGAGAGCTGGTGGGGAAACGACCGCAGCCGCTGCTCCGGGGCCCCGATTCTGACCAGGCTCAGCAACTCGGCAGCCCTGTCCCGGGCCTGCTTGCCACGCAGACCCTTGTGCAGCCTGAGCACCTCCCCTATCTGGTTACCAATGGTGAACGAAGGGTTCAGCGAGGTCATCGGCTCCTGAAACACCATGGCAATGTCGCGCCCGCGGATAGCCCGGAGCTCCTTCAGCGGCAGCTTCAAGAGGTCGCGTCCCGCGAAGTTGACGGTGCCCGCGATCTGGGCGTCGGTTGGGAGCAGACGCAGGACCGCGAGAGCCGTCACCGACTTGCCGCAGCCGGACTCACCCACCAGTGCCACGACCTCACCCTCACCGATCTTGAGGCTGACGTCCCGAACGGCCAGCACCACGCCGGTGCGGTCGAAGAGGCGCACCTCCAAGTCTTGGATCGCCAGCAGGTCTGCCATCTAGCGCATGGAGGGATCGAAGAGATCCCGTAGCCCGTCCCCCAGGAGGTTGAAGGAGAGGGTGGTTAGGAAGATCGCGACTCCCGGAAAGATGGCGATCCAGGGGTCGTTGTAGAGGTAGGTCTGGGCGCTGGCCAGCATGTTGCCCCAGGACGGGGTCGGCGGCTGCACCCCGAGCCCAAGGTAGGAGAGGAGTGCCGAACCCAGGATGGCCGCGGGGATAGACACCGAGGCCTGCACCAGCAGCGGGCTCAGCATGTTCGGAAACAGGTGGCGGAAGAGGATAACGCGGTCCTTGACACCCGTCACTATCGCCGCCTGCACGAAGTCCTGCTCGCGCAGCGCCATCGCCTCGGCGCGGGCGATGCGCACCGAGCCAGGCAGCTGGGCGATCCCCAGAGCCACGATCACGTTCTGCAGGGAGGGTCCGAAGATCGCCGCCAGCCCGACCGCAATCAGCAGGAAGGGGAAGGCCAGGACAACGTCGGTGATGCGCATCGCGATCATGTCCATGGCCCCTCGGTAATACCCCGCCGCAATCCCGATCGGAATGGCGACCGCCATCGCCAGCAGGGTCGCCAGCACGCCGACCTCCAGGGTCGCCTGGGAGCCGTAGATGAGGCGGGAGAGCTCGTCACGGCCCAACTCGTCAGTGCCCAGGATGTGGCCCGGGCTGAACGGTCCCTCCAACACGTGGCCGAACTGGCTGACGACCGGCGAGTAATGCGCCAGGAAGGGCGCGAAGACCGCCACCAGCACCACTATCACGACTCCGGCGAGGCCGATTACGGCAGGGGGGCGGCGCCGGAAGCGGCGCCACCACCCCTGTCTGGAGGGTTGGGTCAGAACGACGGTGGGCTCGGTGCCCGGCATGGTCGCGATGCTCATCCGGGCTCTCCTGCCAAACGCACCTTGGGGCTGAGGATCATGTACACGAAGTCCATCACCAGGTTGATCACGATCACGATGACGGCGGTCAGCAGGGCCACGGCCTGAATCGTGGGATAGTCACGCTGGAAGACGGCGTTGATGGTGAGCTGACCGATGCCGGGCAACCCGAACACCTCCTCCGTGACCGCCACCCCGGAAAGCAGAATGCCGAATTGCAGTCCGATCACGGTCGCCACCGTGACCAGGCTGTTGCGCAACGAGTGCTTGAGGATCACGACCCACTCCGAGAGCCCCTTGGCCCGAGCGGTGCGCACATAGTCCTGCCGCAGGGTCTCCAGCATGCCAGAGCGGGTCTGCCGCATGAGGACGGCGGCGACTCCGGTGCCGAGCACGAACGCCGGCATGATGATGTGGGCCAGGTTCTGGCCGGGGTTTACGCTGAACGACACGAACCCCGAAGCCGGCAACCACTTGAGCACCACGGCGAGCAGCAGGATCAGCATGATCCCGAACCAGAAGCTGGGAATCGAGAGCCCGAATAGCGCCGCGGCGTTGCTGGCGTAGTCGGCTGAGCGCCCGCGCCTGATCGCGGCCAGGATCCCGGTCGGGATCCCCAGCAGCAAGGCGATGACCATGGACAGCACCGTCAGCTCAAAGGTGATGGGGAACGCGTTGCCGAGTTCGGTCGTGACCGGCATGCCCGTGACCGGGGAGGACCCGAGATGGCCTGTGACCACCTGCCCCACCCAGTCCACGTACTGCACCGGCAGGGGATTGTCGAGGCCGTAGGCGCGGTTGATCGCCGCCAACGCGGCCGGGCTGAAGTTGGTGTTCCCGGTGAGGGCGGTGGCCGGACTTCCCGGCACCGCCCTCACCCCGAGGAAGACAACGATCGAAGCGATGATGAGCGTCAGAAGCGAGATCCCCGCCCGCCTCAGGAGGTAGGCCCTCACCGGTCACTCCCCCCGGTCAGGGCTACCTCGTTGGCGGAGCTGTTCGGGAACCCGCTGCCCATCAGGAGGCGGCCAATCCCACCGAGCCCATGTGGAGGAGGCCGTCGGGCGTGAAGCCCAACCCCACCACCGACTTCGGGTAGGCGATCTGGTTGGTGAGATGGAACAAGTAGATGATCCCGTTGTACTGGAGCATCGCCTTGTCAGCCTTGAGGTACAGCGCCTTGCGGGTGGACACGTTGGTGGTGGACCGCGCCTGGCTCAGGGGATCCATGATCGACGACGGCCCCTCCCCGGTGTAGTCGAAAGCGCTGCCCTGGGTGTAGAAGGGACTCGTGTTCTGGTCGGGGTCGACCCTTCCAGACCATCCGATGTCGAACAGCTGGTAGTTGCCGGCTTGGGCTGTCGCCAAAGCCGTCGTGAACTCAGTCGGCTGCACCGTGATGTTGAAGCCGGCAGCCTTGGCCTCGGTCGCCTCGATCTCGCCCTGCTCCACGTTGACGGTGCCGGTCGGGACGATCAGGGTCAGGTTGATCGGTGTCGGCACCCCGGACTCCTGCACCAGCTTCTTGGCCTCGGTGATGTTCTGAGCCGGGCATGGCAGCTTGGTGTAGTAGGGGCTGAGCGGGCTGATCGGTCCGCATCCGACCACGTTGCTGCCGTCGTAGGCGACGGTGTTGATGGTCTGACGGTCAAGCGAGAGCGCCAGCGCCTCACGCAAAGTCGGATGGGTCGCCAGGGGATTGCTGGCGGTCGCCGCCGGCTTGGTCCAGCCGTTGCCGTTGGTGACATTGATGTCCAGGCCCTCGTAGCCATTTGAGGTCAGCTGCTGGGTCTTGTAGCTGGAGTTCTCCGTGAGCAGCTTGTAGTCGTTGGGCGCGAGGCAGCCCGGTCCCGCCACGTTGATCGAACCCGCCAGGAGATCCGAGTAGCAGGTGCTGGGGTCCGTGATGGCGTCGAAGATCAAAGTCTGGATGTGGGGAGTGCCTCCCAGCAGGGTCGGGATCCCGGCGGCGTTGCCGTTGAAGTACTTGGACTTGGTCAGGATCACCTCGTCGAGCGACGGGCGGGCCTTGAAGGCGAAGGGGCCGACGCAGACGGGGTCCTCATAGAAGTTGGTGCCCTCCCGGGCCAGCGCGGTCGGCGACATGATGATCCCGGACCGCGCGGCCAGGATGCTGGTCAGCGGCGCGTCCTGAGAGGAAAGGTGCAGCTGGAAGGTGTCGGAGTTGACCACCGTCACGCTGCTCACGGGCTTGAGGTCGGCTGCCCGAGCCGAGGTCGGCAGGGTCTTGTCACGGTCCAAGGAGACCTTGACCGCCTGAGCGTTGAGAGTCGTCCCGTCGTTGAACTTGAGGCCCTTGCGTAGCTTGATCGTGTAGAGCAGCCCCCCGTCGCTGATCTGGGGCATGTCGGCGGCCAGCACCGGAACCACGGCCATCTGCTGATTGATGCCGTAGAGGCTCAGGCACATGTTGGCGAAGATGATCCGGCCGACCAGAGAGCCCTCTGTGGTCGGGTCGAGGGCGGTCGGGGCATTGGGAAGTCCCACCGTGACCGTCCCGCCGTTCTGCACCTTGACCGAGTTTGTCTTGGCCGGGGTGGTCGTGGACGAACAGGCCGCCAGCAGCACGGCCCCCGTCGCCAACAGCGCCCCCGCCCTAAGGCTCCTGGGAACCCTGGCTATGACGTTCATGATCTCCTGCGCACCTCCTCAAACGACTGTCGCCGGTTACCGGCGAATCCGCACCACTGACAAAAAGGCTCCTCCGGCAGCCGGACGTCCCAAAAGCCGGTGGCCCAGCACAATACCGCGCCCGCTCGAACAAGCCGCCGACGGATCGGACCCCACGAGGGGATATTCCCTCACCGCCTACCGCCAAATCCCTCCTGTCTTCGACCTCTTAGCGGTGGGGCAGACGCACCCCGGCGAAGATGGCAGGCCGACTGTATACCATCCACCAGCCAGATGTAAAGCGGCTGGTTTGCCTCGATTCCGAGCCCGAACTCCCGGCCCTCTCCCACCCCCGTCGGCCCCGGCTCATGCTACAGTTGCGCAACGGGAGTGGTATATATCACGCCAGACGCCAAGCGGTGTCCGGTGCCAGATCTGGGCCGGGGCGCGCGAACGGGGAGGCAGGAGATGACAGACGAAGCCAGCGTCGGCGCCGGGCCGGACGCCGACAAGGCGAGCATATCCGGCGGGCACCTTGTCGCCAGGGCCCTGCGCGCGGAGGGCGTGGACGTCGTATTCACCCTGTGCGGCGGCCACATCATCGACATCTACGACGGCTGCCTGGATGAGGGCATCAAGCTGGTCGATGTGCGCCACGAGCAGGTCGCCGCCCACGCCGCCGACGGGTACGCCAGGGTCACCGGACACCCAGGGTGTGCCGTGGTCACGGCCGGCCCCGGCACCACGGACGCCGTCACCGGCGTGGCGAACGCCTTCCGAGCCGAGAGTCCGATGCTGCTGATCGGCGGCCAGGGAGCCACCGACCAGCACAAGATGGGCTCTCTCCAGGACCTCCCGCACGTTGAGATGATGCGGCCCATCACCAAGTTCGCGGCCTCGGTGCCGAGCACGGGCCGGGTGGCCGACATGGTGGCGATGGCGTTCCGGGAGTGCTATCTCGGCGCGCCGGGGCCGTCCTACCTTGAGATTCCGCGTGATGTCCTGGACCGGTCGATACCGCTGGCAAAGGCAGCCATCCCCCAACCCGGGATGTATCGCGCCTCGACCCGAAGCCTGGGCGACCCTCAAGACGTTCAGCGGCTCGCGGACCTGGTCGCCCACTCGCAGCGACCCTGCATCCTCCTCGGCCAGCAGGTGTGGACCTGCCGCGCGGGCGAGCAGGCGGCCGCGCTCTGTCGCGAGGCCGAGATTGCCGCCTTCATGAACGGGGCGGGGCGGGGCACCCTGCCCCCGGGCGACCCCCACCACTTTCAACTGACCCGCCGATACGCCTTCGAGCGGGCCGATCTGATCATCATCGTGGGCACTCCATTCGACTTCCGGCTCGGGTATGGCAAACGCCTGCCCCAGACTGCGTCAGTCGTTCAGATCGACCTCGACTACAGGACCGTTGGGCGCAACCGGGACGTGGACCTGGGGATGGTGGGTGACTGCTCGGTCATCCTGGAGGCAGTCAGAAGTGCTCTTCCCAGCGCCCGTGGGGAAGCCTGGTCGACAAGGCGAGAGTGGTTAGCGGAGCTCCGCCGGGAGGAGAGCCGGCTCCAGGAGGCGAGGCTACCCAAGTTGATGTCGGACGCTCAGCCCATCCATCCCATGCGCCTCGCCCACGAGCTCAACCAGTTCCTCACCGACGACACCGTTTATATAGGTGACGGGGGCGATGTCGTGACGACGGCTGGGCAGGTGGTGCAGCCGCACCTCCCCGGTCACTGGATGGATCCAGGGCCGCTTGGCACCCTGGGGGTGGGACTCGGCTTTGCGATGGCCTCCAAGCTGACCCAGCCCGAGAAGGAGGTGCTCTGCTACTTCGGCGACGGTGCCCTCAGCCTCACCGGGTTCGACTTCGAGACGATGCTGCGGTTCAAACTCCCCTTCATCGGCGTCGTGGGCAACAACTCATATATGAATCAGATCCGGTTCGGGCAGATCGCAAAATACGGGGCGGAGAGAGGCGAGGTCGCCAACAAGCTGGGCGACCTGCACTACGACCTCTTCGCCAAGGCTCTCGGCGGCTACGGTGAAGAGGTACGGAATCCCCAGGACATCCGTCCGGCGCTGGAGCGGGCTCGCGACTCGGGCCTGCCGTCGTTGATAAATGTCTGGGTGGACCCGGATGAGTTCGCCTCGGGAACCATGAACCAGACCATGTACAAGTGAGGGCGGCCCCGGTAGCGCCCTCCGCAGCACAAGGGGAGGCTTGATGAGCAAGGCGCTTGACGGTGTTCGGGTGGTGGACATGACCCATGTCCAGGCGGGCCCGGTCTGCACCCAGATGCTCGCCTGGTTGGGCGCGGACGTGATCAAGGTGGAGCCCCCCGGGCGGGGCGACGTGACCCGGTCCCAACTGCGCGACATCCCCGACGTGGACAGCCTCTACTTCACCATGCTCAACTCCAACAAGCGCAGTTTGACCCTCGACATCAAGCAGGAGAAGGGCAAGCAGATCCTCTGGGAGCTGCTGCGCCGCTCCGATGTGCTGGTCGAGAACTTCGGCCCCGGAGCTCTGGACCGGCAGGGTTTCACCTGGGAGAGGATTCAAGAAGAGGCGCCCCGGCTCGTCTATGCCTCGATCAAGGGATTCGGCCCCGGCGGCTACGAGCACGCCAAGGCCTACGAGACGATCGCCCAGGCCATGGGCGGAGCCATGAGCACCACCGGGTTCGAGGACGGTCCGCCCACCTCCACCGGAGCTCAGATCGGCGACTCGGGCTCCGCCGTCCACCTGCTGGCCGCCATCCTGGCAAGCCTTCTGCAGCGCCACCAGACAGGCCGCGGGCAACGCGTTCAGATCGCCATGCAGCACGCGGTTCTCAACCTCTGCCGCGTCAAGATCCGCGACCATCAGCGGCTCCAGCGCGGGCCTCTCGCGGAGTACCCGAACCAGACCTTCGGCAAGGCCGTCCCCCGCTCCGGCAACGCCTCGGGGGGCGGACAGCCAGGCTGGGCTTTGCGCTGCCGTCCTGGAGGTCCTGACGACTTCATATATGTGATCATCCAGCCGCACGTCTGGGAACGGCTGCTGCGCCAGATCGGCCGCGATGACCTGCTCGGCAATCCCGCCTGGGATACCCCCGAGGCACGTCTGCCCCATCTGGACGAGGTGTTCGCCATGATCGAGGAGTGGACCATCAGGCACACCAAGTGGGAGGTGTTCGAGCAGTTCAACTCGATCGACGTGCCCTGCGGACCGGTCTTCGACACGGGAGACATCGTGGCCGACGAATCCCTGCGGGAGAGCGGGATGATCGTGGAGGTTCCCCATCCTGAGCGCGGCACCTATCTGAACGTAGGCTGCCCCCTGCGGCTGTCCGACTCGCCGGTGGAGATGACTAGGGCGCCTCTTCTCGGTGAGCATTCGGCCGAGGTGCTGATGGAGGTGTTGGGGATGAACGAGTCGGAGCTGCAGACGATCCACGATCAGGGGGTGATTTGACAAGGCCACACCCTTCGACCGGCGCAGAGGAGTTTTGAAGTTGCCAGACCCATCGGCCATCTCCCGGGAAACCGCCTCAACCGTCATCCAACGAGCTCTGTCCGAGGGCCGATCGCAGCTGCTGGGCGACGACCTGGCAAAGGTCTGCGCCGCCTACTCGATCGCCCTTCCCGCAGAGCGCCTAGCCAGCTCCGCAGACGAGGCCGCCGCTGCCGCCAAGCAGGTCGGCATGCCAGTCGCGCTCAAGGTCATCTCAGAGGACATCCCCCACAAGACCGAGGCCGGCGCCGTGGCCGTGAACCTCAGGACCGCCGACGAGGTGCGCGCCGGCTACCAGTCCCTGATCGCGAACGCCGGGCGGCACAGCCCCCGGGCCCGCATAGAGGGGGTGCTGGTGCAGGCGATGGCGGGCGCGGGCACAGAGGTGCTGATAGGCTCGAGCATCGATCCCAGTTTCGGGCGCCTGATCGCGTTCGGGATGGGGGGAATCGACGTCGAGATCCGCCGGGACGTCACATTCGCGCTGGCCCCGCTCTCCCCCGAGGAGGCGCGCAATATGCTGGACCGGATCGACGCGGCACCGCTCCTGCGCGGCGTCAGGGGCAAGCCGGGGGTTGACCGGGAGGCGTTGGTCGCTCTGCTGCTGGCGGTCTCGGACCTGGTCACCAGAAACCCGGAGGTCTCCGAGGTTGACCTCAACCCGGTGATCGCCACCCCCACCGGATCCATGGCCGTCGATGCCCGGGTGATGCTGGCAACACCTGCTGCCCCGCCCCCCCCGCCACCGTCCGCCCAGGAGATCCTGGAGAGCATGACCCGTCTGCTGCGCCCCAGGGCGATCGCTGTCATCGGGGCGTCGGCGGAACCGGGCAAGATCGGCAACTCGGTGATTCGAAACCTGATCGACGGAGGCTACTCCGGACGTATTTATCCGGTCAATCCAAGGGCACAGGAGGTGCTTGGCCTCCCCTGCCGTGCCAGCGTCGCGGATATCGAAGACGAGGTGGATGTCGCCATCTTCGCCATCCCGGCGGCCCTCGTGGCCCAGGGGCTGGCCGAGGTGGGGGCTCGGGGGATCCCGACCGCGGTTTTGATACCGTCGGGCTTCGCGGAGACGGGCAGGCCAGATCTCCAGGCCGAGATTCAAGAGGTGGCGCGCCGACACGGGGTTCGCTTCCTCGGACCCAACATCTATGGGTACTACTACACTCCCGACCACATCTGCGCCACCTTCTGCACCCCCTACGACGTGCGCGGCCCGGTCGCCCTCTCCTCGCAGTCCGGGGGAATCGGGATGGCCATTCTGGGGTTCGCCCGGTCGGCCCGACTGGGAGTTTCCGCGATCGTCGGGCTGGGTAACAAGGCCGATGTCGACGAGGACGACCTGCTCACGTTTTTCGAGCAGGACGACGCCACATCCTGCGTCGCCATGCACATGGAGGACCTCAAGGATGGGCGCGCCTTCCTGGAGGTTGCCAGCCGGGTCTCACCGCGCAAACCAGTGATCGTGCTCAAGGCCGGGCGCACCAGGGCCGGAGCCAGGGCTGCCCGCTCTCACACCGGGGCCCTCGCCGGGGACGACAAGGTTTACGACGACCTGTTCGCCAGCCACGGGGTGGTGCGCGCACCGGGGTTGCGCGACATGCTTGAGTACGCCCGGGCGCTGCCGCTGCTGCCAACCCCCAAGGGCGAGAACGTGGTCATCATCACTGGCGCCGGAGGCTCAGGTGTGCTGCTTTCCGACGCCTGCATCGACTCAGGGCTGCGCCTCATGACCATGCCGGAGGATCTGGACCAGGCCTTTCGCAAGTTCATCCCGCCGTTCGGAGCCGCCGGAAACCCAGTGGACATAACAGGCGGTGAGCCCCCTTCCACCTACCGCGCGACCATTGAATTGGGTCTGGCCGATCCCAGGGTCCACTCTCTGGTGATCGGGTACTGGCACACGATCGTGACCCCGCCGATGGTCTTCGCCGAGCTCCTGGTCGATGTGATGCAGCAGGCGCGCGGGGCCGGCAGAGACAAGCCCGTGGTGGTGTCGATGGCGGGAGACGTGGAGGTCGAGCCCGCCTGCGAGATGCTGTTCGCCAACGCCATCCCCGCCTACCCGTACACGACCGAGACTCCGGTCCAGGTTCTGGGGGCGAAGTATCGCTGGGCCAGGGCCAACAAGCTCATTCCCGCCGAGCGGTTGTGACTGAACCGCCCGAATCTGCCCAGGAGGGGGCGCTGTGCGACTCTTCCTTCCCGGCGTTCGGACCGCCGCCACCTGGCGGCGGCGATGGGGCTGTAGTAGGATGGCCGCCAGTGGTTGCTAATGGTCGCGCTGCCGCTCAGCTTGGGGAGGCCGAGGCAGCTCCGGAATCCAGAAGTGGAATCAGCTTGGAGCGGCTGGTCGTCGACTGGTCCCTACCGGACCGCGCCTACGAAGCATTGAAGCGCGCGATCATGGCGATGCGCATCTATGACGGACACGAGGATCTGCGCCTGGACGAGCGAGGACTGGCGCACGACCTTGGCATCAGCCGAACCCCAGTCAGAGAGGCTCTGCTGCGCCTCCAGCACGAGGGGCTCGTGCGCACAGTCCCACGTCGGGGCGTGTTCGTGGTGCGCAAGAGCAAGACGGAGATTGTGGAGATCGTCATGGCCAGCGCCGCTCTGGAGGGGATCGGAGGCCGCTTGGCCGCAGCCAGGGCCTCCGATCTGGAAATCGCCGCGGTGCGGAAGAAGTTCGAAGACGTGATCAGCAATCCCTCTAGGCTGGATGCCGCTCAATACTCTGCGATCAACCTGCAATTTCATCAGCACATCGTCGACCTGGCGCATTCCGACATGCTCTCGGGATTGGTTGAGACTCTCAAGATTCACATGCGGGCCATCCGGGCCCGTACCATGGGTGATGGGGACCGCATGCGGCGGTCACCCATGGAGCACCTGCGGATTGTTGAGGCCCTGGAGGCTCGGGATGCCGAGGCGCTGGAGCGCCACATTCGCCAGCACGGTCTAAACCTGGCGGACCATGTCGACAGGTTCGTAGACTACCTCGACTGACCGCTCCCACCTGGCGTTCGGCTGGAGCCTAGTTCTTACCGCTGGACGCACCCCACCACGGGGACTCCCATCCTTCTCTCAGCCATCTCGATGCTGCCTCCCAGCCCGGGATGTTCCACTGAGGACGGTTGGAACGCCGACCATGAGGAGCTCGGTCAGAGCCCGGGCAAGCGCAATCGGAGGTACGAGAATGCTGAGGACCAAGGCCAAAAGCCTGCTGTTGGGTGGGGCCGCCGCGGTGGGCCTGCTGGGCGCTGGAGCTGCTGGCTGGGGAATCTCCGCTGTGACAGCGGCGTCCGTGGCGCCGGCGGCCGCCGGTGGGGTGGCGATCTCATCGGCCCAGACGGCGGCGACAGTGACCACTCCGACTACGTCCCCGGGGCACACCTGTCCCAAGGACTCAACGAGTTCCACCACCAGCTGACCTGCGGGCGATGTCTGACAGCAGCGCCCGGGGCGTCAAGGGCGGGCGAGATTGATCGCCCGCCCTACTCCTTCGTCAAGAGCTGAGGCGGCCGTCAGCTGCGGTCGGCCACCTCGATGCCGCCAACGGTCGACATCAGAGGTCTGTCGAGCCGACCATGTCCGCGATTGCGCGAGCGAGCTCCAGAGCTGAGCTGCGGTCGAGTTCCACAGCCACGCGTGCGGACGGTCCCAGATCAGGATTGATGAAATCGATGTTCAGGGAGTGCTCCAGAGGCGCACTGACGGGGTGGTCGAAGTAGACGGTCGCGTCCGTTAGCTTGAACCACCCCTGAGCTCCCTTGCCGCTGCCGCGCACCTCAATTCTGTCGGTTCTGTACGTGCACATCTGCCGTCGCCTCCGTCACCCGAGGTTGGCCGCTAGGAACGCCCAGATTCGCTGCCACCCGTCCTGGGCCGCCTCGGGCCGGTAGCTGGGCCGGTCGGTCGAGAAGAAGGCATGGCCCGCACCCTCATAGCTGTGGAACACGTGCTCCTTGCCGGCCCGCTTTAGAAGTGCGTCCAGCTCCGCAACCTCCGCCGGCGACGGGTGCTGGTCGTCGGCTCCAAACAGGCCCAGCAATGGACATGAGAGCTGATCAGCCAAATGGCCGATGGGACCGACCTTGAGCGGCATACCCTCCGGCACCTGTCCGACCACGAACGCCCCATAACAGTCCACTGCTGCCTGCAGTTGGAGGCTGCACGCCGCCAGGAACGACTGGCGCCCACCCGAGCAGTACCCGATGACGCCAACCTTGGAGTTTGAGTTGGGCAGGGACCGCAACCTGTCGGCGCAGGCCGCGACATCCCCGACCAGCCGCTCGTCCGGAACCCCGCCCAGGGCGCGAGCGGCGGCCGCTGCATCATCCGGGCTCGCGCCAGGAGCCTCGCGCGTGTAGAGATTGGGGCAAATCGCCAGGTATCCCTCGGCGGCGAATCGCCTGGTTATCTCCTTGGTCCCCTCGTCATAGCCCGGCATATGGTGGATGACCACCATGGCGCCGGTGGGTCGCTGGTCCAGTGGCTCGGCGATGTATGCCTCGATTCGGTCGCTGTTGTGGCCCTCGAGCCACGTCGTCTCGGCGCGCAGGTCACCTTTCAACTCACTCCTCCTGAGACTTGGCCGAGCAGCCCAGCCGGGCTACTCAATTTCCACCTATGCCCATCTTGCCATCGAGTTCAGGGATGCAGCTTGCGATACTCGGCGGCGAGCTCCCGAAGCCGTCCATCGGCACCCCCCATAGCAGTCCCAGCCGGCAGATACTCCTTGGGGAACTTGGCGACCGAGGTGTAGTTCGTGTCGCAGACGTTGGCCAGGGGGCTCAACACACCCTGAGTCACCAGCTGATACGCGTCCAGGGTCTCGAGGCCGTAGTCCTCACCGAGCCAGTGGACCAGGTCGGCCTGGGCGATCCTGAAGGCGTCCTCGAGCGGTCGCGCGGAGCCGGTGGAGATTATGTGGGTCGCCGACTCCAGGCGCGGCCAGGGGCAGGGGCGGCCCTTGATCAACTCCACCGCCACCACCGTGTTCATGGCACACTCAACCGCCACCCCGCAGGTCTCCCCCTCCCCTTGGCGGGCATGGCCGTCTCCCAGTGACAGCAGGGCCCCGGGCACGTTCACTCCGAGATAGCAGGTCACCCCCGCCCGCATCTCCGGGGTGTCCATGTTGCCCCCGAATGCATCCGGGACCAGAGCCGACCTCACCTCCAAATTGGCCGGGGCGACCCCGACCGTGCCGTGCATGGGGTCCATGGGGAGGGCTACGCGAAAGTCGCCGGAGTGGGCCGAGAAGGTGCAGGTCTTGGCCTTGCGGTCCAGCTCCCAGATCCATACCACCTCGGGCAGTGGATCATGCAGCAGGGCGGTCAGGTGGGTCGCCGTCAAAGCTCCGAAAAGCGGCACAGTCGTCGACGCCGCCCAATCCCGGGCCGGCTCGATTGCGATGAAGTGAACCGCCACGGTATCGCCAACGTCGGCCCCCTCGATGTAGAAGGGCCCGGTCTGGGGATTGAGAAAGGGGAACTGGCACACGTCCGAAACGAGATCCGACTCGCTGCGAACACGACCGGCGAAGCAATCCTCCGTGAAAAGCTGTAGCACCGAACCCGGCCGCACCCTGGCCACGGGGTCGGCACCGCCGAACGTCCACGCGTAACGACTCGGGTCAGGGGCCACCGTGACGACTTCCAGACCGCTCATCAGACCTCCTCCCACGGGCATACCCGAACTCTGGCCGCCTACTGCAAGGGTAGCCGTTCCGAACTCGCTGGCGCGGCCCGAAGGGCGGCGCCCAGAGACACCGAAATACCCCCTGCCGGGCTTCGGCCGGTCCTCCTCGGCCATGCCACAGGGTGCGCTCCCTGGTTGCCCGAGCCAATCGCTACACCTTGATCGCTCGCCCCAAGATGAACTCCGGCCCGGGGATGGGGACGCCCAGCACCCTGGTTTGGACGGAACGCGAGGCGACGACCCTGAACCCGTTTGTTGAGATCGCGTTAGCAGTGTCGCGATTGAGATGGCAGCCACCGGCCAACCTGGTCCACAACGGGTCCATCCAATCTTGAACCGGTCCCGCAACCGGGCCGCCACGGACATGCTCGAAGAACCTCAGCTCAGCACCCGCCCTGATGACCCGGCGCAGCTCCTGGAGGGCCTGACTCTGGTCATCCACCGAGCACAGGACCAGCGACAACACGCCTGCGTCGAACGCGTCTGGCGGCAGCGGCAGATTCTCCGCCCTTCCGGAGACGACCAGGAGCCGCGGCGGCGGCTTTAGCCTGAGCGCGGCCCGCCCTGCCCGCTGCCGCAGGTGCGCCTCTGGCTCCACGGCCACGACGTCGGTGACCTCCGTCGAGTAGTGGGGGAAGTTGAGGCCGCTGCCGGCGCCTACCTCCACCACGCTGCCCCGCAGCCCCGCCAGCAGCTCGCGGCGCAGGCCCGGCCCGCCGAAGCCCTCGGATAGTGGGGCGAGGGCGGCGTAACATCGGGCAAAGACAGGATGCGTTGTTCGGGCAGACCGAGGCACGCCAAGATGGTCGCATGTAGATGGCGCCAGCGTCGCCAGGGCTTGCGACCGGCACTTGACGTCGCACTACCTGTCCAGGACGCGTTCGAGGTGGCCATCCAGGAGGAGTAGGACGAGCCGTGACGGCCGCCGAAGATTGGGCGAATGCGCTGGACAGCTGGCGAATCCCCGAGGAGATCCTTGCTGGGTCGGATGAGTCTCCCTGGACGCTTCCGCCAAAGGCCTTCGCGGAGGCTGCCAGGAGAGCCCTTGCCCAGCCTCCTAGCCCGACCCATCGGAGGGCGCTGGAAGCGCTGCCCCAGGGCGGCACGGTGCTTGACGTCGGCTCCGGTGCCGGCGCTGCCAGCCTCCCCCTCGCCTCCAGAGCGAAGTTGATCCTGGCAGTCGATCAGAACCCGGCGATGCTGGACGAGATGCGAGCCATGGGTAGGTTGGGCCCCGAGGTGCTCACCGTGCGTGGGACCTGGCCGGAGTGTTTTGATCAGGTCCAGGACGCGGACGTTGCCGTCTGCGCCAATGTCGCCTACAACGTGAGAGCGCTTGGCCCCTTCGTGTTGGCGCTCTCCCAGCGCTCCAGGAAGCGAGTGGTGCTGGAGCTGACGGAGCGGCATCCCCAGTCCCCCCTGAACCGGCTGTGGCTGCACTTCTGGAACCTGGAGCGGCCCACCCGGCCCACCGCTCAGGACGCCGCGCGGGTCATCGCCGAAGCGCTTGGCGAGGAGGCCCGCTCGGAGCACTGGACCAGGGCTGAGCAGGGGACGACCGAGCTGGACGCGGAGAGGGTTGCGTGGCTACGCCGACGCCTCTGCCTCCCCCCGTCGCGGGAGCCGGAAGTGGAGAGCTACATTGGTCATTCGGCCCCGGAGCCCCCAGCTCAGATGGTGACCCTGTGGTGGCCGGGGCGCGCCTAGCTTCCTGCCGGCGAGCGGCTCCCATGCGAGATCAAGTCGCAACCCGCCGGTATGGGCCCCGCTGCGGGAAGCAACCCGTCGCCGGGGACTCAGGCGCGGCTTGGACTTGATCCGTAGGCGTATCCGGAGTTGGCGTAGCGGGTCCCGGCCGCTGCTCCCTGAGGAATTGCCGCCGCCAGCTGATCGCGCTCGGCGGTTGACAGGATGATGTTGCGGGCGGCCGCGTTCTCCTCCAGGTTGGCGCGGCGCTTGGTGCCCGGGATTGGGACCACATCTTCTCCCTGAGCCATCAGCCACGCCAGGGCCAGTTGCGCCGGAGTGCACCCCTTGCCCTCCGCCATCTTCCGGACCAGCTCCACGAGGGCCAGATTGCGAGTGAAGTTCTCGCCCTGGAAGCGAGGATTGTTGCGGCGAAAGTCATCTGGGCCGAAGTCGGCCGTGCTCGTGATCTTGCCGCTTAGAAAGCCCCTGCCCAACGGGCTGTAGGGCACTATCCCGATGCCCAGCCCGCGGGCCACCCCGAGCACCTCCGCCTCAAGGTCCCTGGTCCAGAGTGACCACTCGCTCTGCAGGGCGGAGATCGGATGGACCGCAGCCGCCCTCCGCAGAGAGTCAGCGCTGGCTTCGGAAAGCCCCAAGAAGCGCACCTTGCCGGCGGCCACGAGCTCGGCCATGGCACCGACGGTGTCCTCTATGGGCACCATCGGATCGACCCGGTGCTGGTAGTAGAGGTCGATGTAATCGGTGCCGAGCCGTGCCAGTGAGGCTTCGCAACTGCTGCGCACGTATTCGGGTCGGCCGCAGATGTAGGTGTCGGGAGAATCATCGTGGACTATCCCGAACTTGGTGGCGAGCACCACACTCTCACGCCTTCCCGCCAGCGCTCGGCCGAGGAGACGTTCGTTGTGGCCCTCGCCATAGGCGTCGGCCGTGTCCCAGAAATCGACTCCGAGGCCCAGGGCCCGATCCAGCGTGGCCAGAGACTCCGTCTCGTCCGCCGGTCCATAGGACTGCGACATGCTCATGCATCCCAGCCCCACCGAGGACACGACCAGTCCCTGCCGTCCAAGCCTGCGACGCTCTTCGACACCTGATGTCATGGGATTCATCTAACCTCCGCGTGGCAGCCGTAGGACCGGGCGGGCCTTCTGTGGAGTCCCCGCCCCAACTTAACCCAGGGTAGCCGCCTCGCGGCCCTTGCCGCGCATTCGGCCATCATTTGAGGCCATCTCAGGCTCATCTCAGCCCTTCAACGGGGCGCCCGGCTTGGTCACCCGGCGAGTGGGGTCAACCCGGACCGCTGCTCCGGCCCCAGCAGGGATTCGCTCCAGACTCCCGCAGCGTCACTTGAGCAGCCGCGACAGACGCCGGTCCGCCAGGATTCGGCCGCCGGTCTGGCACTCCGGGCAGTAGTAGAGCGACCTGTCCTTGTAGCTCACCTGCCGCACGGTGCTACCACAGGTTGGGCAAGGCTCACCGACCCTGCCGTGAACACCAAGACGCTGCCGCTTGTCCTGCCGCAGGACCGTAGGCGATAGGTCCATCGCTCGCCGCACCTCCTCGCGGATCAGCTCGGTGGCCGCGACCCACAGGCCCGACACCTCTTTGTCGTCAAGGGTTCGAGCCAGTCGGAAAGGAGAGAGCCGGGCCCGGTGGAGGATCTCGTCAGAGTAGGAGTTTCCGATGCCGGAGATCACCGTCTGGTCCGTCAGCACCGTCTTCAGAGTTGACGCGCTGGACTGCAGAGCCGATTGGAGATACTCTCGGCTGAAAGATTGGTCCAGCGGGTCCGGCCCCAATGAGGCTATTCGGGTTAGCTCCATTGGGTCCTGAACCACCCAGAGGGCGAGCCTCTTCTCGGTTCCTGCCTCTGAGATCACAAGGGTCAGCGGGTCGCCCCGGGTCTCCCCATGCGAGAGGCGGATGACCATGGCCTGCAGGCGCCGTGGCCCCACCGGGTCGACTCTCATTTCAACCCACCCCAACTTGCCAAGGTGGATCACGAGCCAAACCCCGCCAAGGTCGGCGCAGATGTGCTTGCCCCGACGCTCCCAGTTGGCCACCGTCAGGCCAGTCAACCGGGAGATGGGGATTTGATAGGTCTTGAGAGCCGCGACCGACGTCAGACGCACCGAGTCCACCCGGCGCCCCCGGCAGCTGATGCGGAGGGCGTTTGTCAGTGCCTCCAGCTGTGGCAACTCTGGCACTCCCATATTGAAGCCCATTGGAGCCGTGCCCGGTTTCTCCTGCGCCGTCCGGGATTGGGTGGGATGCTCAAGTCAGAGCTCAGTGGTCGTCCCGGGATCGCAAGCGCCTTAAGCTGGGGGGACAAGCAGCAGTCAGCGGGAGGGCACCAACCTGCGCAGCTTCGCCTATGACGAACAGGTGGCCGGTCAATCGGATGCCGTGAGGCGGGCCCTCGATTGCCCCGGGGTCCCCGCCCTCGACCCCAGTCGCCCTGTGCTGTTCTCGGGGATCGGGACATCGCTACACGCCTGCCGGGTGGCCGCCTACTGGGTGGCAGAGCTCTCCCTGGGGCGCATCCGGCCTGCGGCGGTGGAAGCCCACGAGCTCGCGCTGCACGGCCGGTTCACCCCGGAAGACCAGATTGTGGTCGTCTCGCACCGCGGCACCAAGCGCTTCCCTGGAGATCTGCTGGCGCGCGCTCGAACAGCAGGCGCCACCACCGTCACGGTCACCGGGCTGGGTGCCCCCAACCCTGGGGGGGACCACATCTTGAGGACCGGATCTGACGAGCGGGCCAGCACGCACTCCGTCTCCTACCTCACGGCCTTGGCCGTGCTCGGGCAGCTAGTGGCGCGGATGCTTGATCATGGCGAGTTTCACAAGGCCTTGGCTGGAATCCCCGACGGCATCCGGGAGACACTCTCCCTGCCCGCTCCGGTGGAGGTTCTGAGCCGTCTCATCAACCGGGAACCGATCCTGGTCACCGGGTTCGGGATAGACGAGATAACCGCCGACGAGGCGGCCCTCAAGATCAAGGAGGGCTGCTACCTATACGCGGAGGGGATGTCCGAGGAGCTCGCTCTGCACGGGACCCCAGCAGCCTTCGACCCCCGAATGGGCGCCATCGTGATCAAGCCCGGCCGCGACGACGGGGAGCGCCTGAGGGACCTTACCGCCCTCCTCCTCGAGCTCGGCGTGGCGGTCCTGGAAGCGGGGCCGGCCGCGGCCGATCTTCCCTTCGCGGACGTGGAATACCTCCTGCGTCCATTTGTCGCGATCATTCCAGTGCAGCGGTTGGTCGCGGAGCTGGCCCGACGCCGAGGGTCCAATCCGGACCTGACCCGAGGAGACGTCGAACCGTGGGCATCGGCCATCCCCAAGGTGCGACTCTAGGCCAGAGCTCGGAGGAAGCCGAGATCGACCCGGGTGGCCAGACCCGGGCAGGCGAGCGTTCCAAGGGTACACAGGGGCTGACTTCAGGAAGGTGGCACGGCCTTGGACCGGCGCCCTACCGGTGACCCTTGGCGAGCCGTCGCCCTTGGACCACGTGCCCCGGCTGTTTCCAAAGCGCGCGGCGGAGGGCCACCCGACCCTGGGACGCGGCGGGTGTCGACGGCGTCACCCCATCCTGGCGGCGGATTGGCGCCAGGCGTCGGTAGCTTTCCTAGACTGCCACCAGAGCAGGGAAGCGAAGAGCGCCACCGGCGCAATCAGCAACAGAGCCATGCCCCGGTATCCGGTGGCCGGTATCAAAGCGCCGAGGAGAGCGGGTACCAGGATGGACATTGAGTTGCTCACAGCCAGAAGACTGGCATTGGCCCGGGCCAGTCCCGCCCGAGGCGAGGACTCAGCCACCTGAGCCAGCACGATCGGGAACGTGACACCGTGGGGCAAGCCCAGAATCCCCATCGCCAGGAGGAGGGTCGCAAAGCCGTGCCCGGTGACCAGCAACAGCAATCCCAGCATCGTCGTGGCAGCGGACCCGAGCAGCAAGGGGACCTTGGGCCGGATCGGTGCCCGCCAGGCGACGGTCCCTCGAGCGATAAGCGAGGTGGCGAAGAAACAGGTGAAGCCGATCTGCGCCTGCTCCGGGGTGACCCCGAAGGCTGAGCGCGCCAGCAGCGCCCCGAACACCGTTATGGCAGCGAAGGGAACCGCATAGAGCAACTCTCCCGTGACCGCGATGCGCCAACCGGGTTCGGCCAGCGGCCCGCCGCGGGGTAGGAACCGGCGGCGCGGGGAAGCGGTGGAACCCGCGGGGGCAACAACCGCGAGAGCCTGCCCCTCCTCCACCAGCGCGGGAAGCTCCGGCTCGCGGTTGTCGGCCGGCGGATACCGGCCCGTCCCGCGAAGCACAAGGATCGCTGCCGCGCCCAAGCAGGGAAGGATCGTGAAGACCAAAAAGGGCACCCGCAAGTTCTGGCTCGAGGCCCCGAGAATCCCGGACTCCACGAGCGGCCCC
>DAHWNZ010000119.1:0-4112 GCA_027339635.1 Candidatus Dormiibacterota bacterium | reverse complement strand
GGGAGGCCTGGACTCCGCCTGGACCAGCCGTGACCCGACGTACCTCGCCTTCGTCGTCCACTACCCGGACGCAGGTCTCACGGAGCGCATCATCTCGAGCATCGACGACGAGATCGACACCATCGCCGCCGGCGTGCCAGCAGGCGCTCTCCTTTGAGCCCAGCGCGAGCGGCAATACCATTCAGAACGTGATGGTACAGATGACCTTCCTGTGCCAGGCGCCCAAGTGCAATTACGTGAACTTCGAGCCCTCGGCATCTGCGACCCCGACCACAGCCACGCCCTCGAGCCAGGGCTCCGGCGCGCAAGGTGCTGGGGCCGACCCCCAACCCGAAGCGGTCTCTGGCAGCGGGACCACATGGGGCACCAGCATCGACGGTACAGTGCCGACCTCGTGGAATGTTCCGAGCAGCGCGACTGTTACCGTCTCCGCTGCCGTCGTCAACTCTCAGAACACTCTTCGCACCGGACTACTGATTGGGCAGCACGGCTCGGCATTCTATTCCGTGCCGTGCCCTTCTTCGCGAGCAACCAGGGTAGCATCGCTGGCGGAACGGAGATTCCACCTGGAGACAACGTATCGTTTCGGGTCGTGAATGCAGAGGCGTCCGGCCCCGGCGGTGGTATCTACGATTACACGTTGGGTGAATACGTGGCGACCTACACATTCGGGTATGACGAGCCAGCCACACCGCGGACCAACGAGAGCATTTCGACGATCCTGAGCTGCACGTCCTGCACTCTGAATGCCAACGCCGGGTACGCCGTGCATGGGTTCTTCCAGCCCGCCAACGCGCAGACCCTGGACGCTTGGGGCTCGTACACGATCGTCGATTCCAGTCCGTATTCGGTCACCGAGCTGAACGCCCAGAACTACTTCGCGATTCCTATCCTGGCGTGACATGCCTCCTGGCGTGACACGCCTCTGCTGACCGGCGGGGGTAAGCCGGCGAGACCCGTCGAGCGTCTAGGAAGGTGTCGGAAAGTCCGGCTAGCTGCCGAGTCCCATCCCGAGGTCGGTCCATGCAACCCGCTGCGCAGCTGGCTGCAGGTCTTCGCAGCCGCTGAGGCTCCGATGGTTGCCGGGCGATCGAGCGTCAGCAGCCAGCGCCGTGTGGTCATAGTGGTGGTCATCACGATCGCGGCGCTGGCTGCGATCGCACTCCGGCTCGACGGGCAAGTGCGGTCAGGCTTCCTGACCGGTTCGTGGAACTATGACGACGCGGTCTTTCTCGGGGCGGCGATCCGACTGCTCCACGGGGTCCTCCCGTATCGCGACTTCGTACTGATAGTGCCACCGGGAGCCCCGCTGCTGCTCACTCCATTCGCAGCTTTGGGGAACTTGATCGGCTCTGAGAACGCGCTCGTGGCTGCGCGGGTCACCATGCCTCTGGTAGGGGGTGCCAACGTCGTCCTGGTGGGGTTGCTGCTGCGGCGCCGTGCACCGGTTGTGGTATTGGTGGCGTGCTTCGCGCTGGCACTCTACCCCGACGGCATCCTGACAGCCCTGACGGTGATGCTGGAGCCCATCCTCGACCTCTTCTGCCTGATCGGCGCACTCCTGCTCTTCGACGGAGACAACTTCACCAGCTCGCGGCGACGGCTGGTGCTGGGAGGGGCGGCGTTTGGCGTGGCAGGAGCCGTGAAGGTTTGGGCCATTCTCCCGGTCGCAGTGCTGGGTCTAATGTTCCTGCCCCGGCTCCGGCAGCGCCTGCTTCCATTCGCCGGCGGTACAGCCGCCGGCTTTCTGGTGATGTGTGCCCCATTCCTGCTCTCCGCTCCCGCAGCCTTCGTCAACCAGGTCATCGTGGCCCAGTTGAGCCGCAACGGCCCCAGTCTGGTGTCGCACGTGGTGCGGCTGGAGTTCCTGTCAGGACTGTGGACGGGCATTACCACCGGGCCCCAGACGCCCCATCTCCTCCTCCTCACCGGGGCTATTTGCACGGCCATCGTCATCGCCGTGGTGTTTCCCTTCATCTTCATCCCGCGCGAGCTGGGCCCGCCTGACCCCTCGCGAGGCTCGCCGAGCAGTCCCCGCACCACCGATCTGGAGCGCTTCTGCCTGGCAGCTGCGGTAGCGGTCTTGGCCGGACTCATGTGGCCGCCGGAGTTCTGGTACCACTACCCAGCCTTCTTCGGTCCGTTTCTGGCCCTGGTGCTAGGACTCGCCGCCGGACGCGTCGCCGCCGCCCGCCCCCTGCCGGCTGTTGTCGCGGTCGCGGCGGTCCTGGTCGCCAGTGTCCTGCACGCCGCCACAATCCCGCCCTCCCTTCCCGTTCTCAGCAGCACGGCTGCTCAAATTGCCAAGGTCGATGCGCTGGTCCCAGCAGGCGCCTGCGTGCTCACCGACGACCCGGAGTTCACCATGGAGGTGAATCGTTTCACCGCCAACTCGTCGCGCTGCCCCCAGGTCGTGGATTCATTCGGCACCACCACAACCATCTCATTGAATCGCACCAGCCACGTCGGGGAAGCGAAGGCTGCCGCTCTCTGGTTGAGCTACTTCCGACGGGCGCAGTACCTGATGCTCTCGCAGGCGAGCCAGACCCGAATGGTGTGGACGCCCAAGCTGGAGGCCTACGTCTACGCGCACTTCACGCTCGTCACCGAAAGCCCATGGCTCATCCTGAAGCGCAGCCCTACAGTGCTGGTGGGCAAGCCCGACTTCCGAGTTCCGCCGCCCCTCCCCTGACGGCAGCGCTCAGCAGCCGATCCTCCCCATCGAGATGCGGTCACGACTCGTTGGCCGGGAGCAGCGGCCCGCCACCTGGGGTGGGGCGAACCCCGCGTGGCGGTCCGATGGTCAGAAGCCAGGTGACAGCGTTCGCGGTGGGCCCGACCCGGCCCCGTTTGCCGGTGAGCGCCGGAAACGGAGGTGATCGGCGCGAGCTTGGCCAGAGGTAGCCAATGCACTGTGGGGGTGTTGGGATCCAGCCCGGCGGGCAACGATCTCCCACTCTCCGTGGCATTTTGGGAGTGGTCCCGGGTCGGGATGCTAACTCTGAACCAGGGCGGTGCGTGTCGAGAGGCCGAGCCGAACGTAGAGGTGATGGAGGTGGTACTCGACGGTGTTCTCGCTGATGTGGAACTCCGCCCCGATCTGACGGTTGGTTAGGCCTGACGCGACCAACTCGGTGATCTCTCGCTCACGCGCGGTGAAGTCATCCAGCGACCTGCGAGGTGGCCTTGGCAGGCCACCGCCCGGGGGGTCAGACACTACCGCCTCTCTTCTCTGCCGCGAAAATCCTGGTGGCGCCCAAGAGATGCTTGACTTCGTTGCCCGGCGCCGCGGATCGCCGTGAGACCCGTTCCCGAGGGTCCCCCGCGGAGTCCGAAGACACGGCCCAACGCCGGACAGTGTCCTGGAGGCGGGCCCCCTCGCTGCCGATAGTGGGCACCCCCTGCATCCCGCCCTCCATGACTGTCCGGGCGTGGCTGCGGCGTAGTCTCCCACGGGCTGGAGCGATTGCATCCCCTAGAGGGATGTCTGGTCGACCAGCCCGACCCCGGGCCCTCGTCAGCCTCGCTCGTACTGCGCTGACGAACCAGCCACCCGTCAGTAGCTACGCTCGCTGGTCCGGCCACTTCCGTCCATGCTACGATCGCAGTGATGGCTGATATGCTGCGCGCAGTTCTTACTGCATTACGGCAAGGAGTACTGCCGCCGCCAAGCAACGGCGTGGTGCAGTAAGCAATGCGCGTCACGGTCCTCAACCTGAAGGGCGGCACCGGCAAGACCACCACCGCCGTCTATCTGGCGGGCGGCCTCGCCCGCAATGGACGCACGCTGCTCATCGACGCCGATCCTCAACGTTCGGCTCTCTCCTGGTCAGAAGCAGCGGGGGGTTTCGCGTTCCCAGTTATCAGCCTGCCCGTCCGGGACCTGGCCACCCGGGTCGGCAGCCTGGGAGAGGGATACGCTCACATCGTCATCGACACCCCCCCGGGCGATGCCGCTCTGGTGCGCTCTGCCGCCCTGGCGGCGGACCTGGTGATCGTCACGCTCCCGACTGGCCTGATCGACATCGACCGGCTGAGCCCCACCCTGAAACTGCTGGCGGAGGTGGAGGCATCCAACCCGATCCGGATCCGGATCCTGCTGACCCGGGTCC
>DAHWNZ010000118.1:0-4115 GCA_027339635.1 Candidatus Dormiibacterota bacterium | reverse complement strand
GACGTTGGGGATGATGACCCCTCTGGTCTTGCCAGAGCGAGGCGGCCCCAGCACCAGGGCCGCCATCTGGGGCGGGGAGGAGATCCAGCTGCGGTGGGCCCAGCCGAGCAGGATCCGGTACGGCGGGGGATCCCAGACTGGGGGTCCGGAGATGCGCTCGCGCTGAGAGCGGAGAGGAGGCGGGGCATAGCGCATGATCAGTAACCAGCCGATGAGGCCGACGGCAAGCCAGATGACGGTGTAGGGCATGTCGGCGACCGCACCCCCACCGGCGAAGATGGAGATGGCGGCCCAGACAGCCCAAATAGCCGCCAGGACCTCACGCCAGCGGCGGGCGAGTTCGGGGAGCAGCAGGCGGAGGAAGCGAAGGGCGCGGGCCATCAGGTGGAGCCAGGCTCCGCGTCTCGCTGAGCCCGGGCGGTCACCTGGGCTTTGACGAAGTCTGGGAACTCCGGGATGGGGACGGGGTCATCCCAGGGAGCATCAGGTGGGGGGTGCTTGCCCTGATGGGTGAGGAGTGGCTCCCAGTCGCGCTGCAGGTAAGCCAAGCCGACGGCCCACCAGTCGGCGGCGTCCCGTGGGTGGGCATCCGGCGCGTAGGCGCGGTTCCTCCAAGCTTGGAGTGCGGCCAGCCGGTGGACCACCCAACCGTGGGCGTACCAGCAGGCAGGGGCTCCTACGTCCTGCTTCTGGAGCCAGGAGACGAAGGCCTGCAGGTCGGCGTACCGCTGGGCAAGCAAGGTGGCTGGGCAGCGCTTCAGGTCCCAGGGGGGCGGAGGCGGAGCGGCAGGACCAGTGGACCGAGGCATGGAGACCTCCCAGCGGCCCGTGGAGCGCTTTGCCGGTGGCCGCTCCCGGTGTCAGGGGTGTACGCCGATCAGAGGGAGGGCGTCAAGGTGAGGTAGGCGCATTCGGCTTCGCAACCTGCAGTCCAGGCGTGGCCGTAGATGCGCCCTGAACTCTACTTTGTCCGGATTGGTGACGCGGTATCGGACCCTACTGCAGTCCGAGGTTGGCGAGGCGGAAGGACATTGCCAGTTCACTCACGTTGAACCGCTCGGAGAGCTGGCGCTCGTCGTTGGTCTCTCTGAACGCACTACGCACAAACTCGACTGGCATGAGGAGGTTCGCCGCGAACTCGTTGGCTGCCCGCTCGTGCTGCCAGTTGTAGTTCGGAGGCTCTCCTGACTGGGACGAGGGAACAGTCAGATCGAGGTGAAACGCGTCAAGGTGGCCCATGACGATATGGCCAAGCTCATGGGCGACAGTGAAACGTTGCCGATGAGGGTGATGCCCAGCATGTACGGCTATCAGCGGACCACGCGGCGTGTCGACTGCCAATCCAGAGAGGGACCCTTGGCAACAGCACCGACATCTACAGGGGGTTCCTTGATCTCGAGTTCGTGGATCAGCTCGCCACCGGGGTGCCCAGGGAGCCTTCACCTATGAGATCAGCGTCGCGACTGGCACCTTGAGAGCGAAAGCCAGCTCGGCGAAGAAGCCATGCGCATTGCCCGCGAGGTCGACCCACCCAGGGTAGCCCTCCAGGAAAGGGGCCACCTGCTGCGCAGGGCTTGGCGCGCGCGCCCCAGCGATGAGGAACAACGTCCCGCACGGAACGGAGGGAGTGCCGACCAGCGTCGCAACGCGATGCTTCTCGTAGAAGAAGGTAGCAATGTAGCCATTCAACGCCGTTCCCGGGAGAACGGTCATCGTGACGCATCTCCCGGGTGGAGTTGCGCAGGCAGCGGCCATAAGTTGTCGAGTGACAGACTCGTTCCCGAGGCTGCGGCTTAAGGGAGATACGTTCTTCAAGGGGAAGCCGGTAGCCCTGGCATCGGGGTCAGGCTCACGTCGGATGATCGCCGTCTGGGGTACCAGGACGCCCTGGCAGGGTCCCGGCGAGGTTATCCGAGCGGCCTGTTGCCCACCTGGTTCCGCGCGCGAAGGACCGCTCGACAGTAGACCGCACGAACTCAACGAGAGGGCGACTACGCCTAAACCGAGCACGAGAGCGGCTCGGACTCGCCTGACGTCCAAGGTTACGGTCTTGGTCGACCTCGCTGCCATCTCTCTAGATGCAGTTATCCCAATAGTCGGTGAAGTTGTAACCGCTGGGAGGGTAGCTGGGGTGCGCGAGTCCGGTGCCCCTGTAGTACATGGTGTCAAGGCCGCCATGGCCAGAGTTCCAGACCCCTCCCACACCCTCCCACGTTCCAGTACGGGTCTCCGTCTGCGCGTTGGACCAATCGACCTGGCCAAAGGGAATCAGACCGCCGCTCTTCCCCCCGGGCCACTCAGCTATCCACTCCGCCGTGGCCCCGTTGTAGTCGCCACCAGAAAGGGGGCCAGTGCCCTGGTTGTCAGCTTGTCCCGTGGAGTTGTCTGCTATGTAGATCGTGGCGATGCGGTTGGACGCTTCGTAGGAAACGTAGATGTGGATCGCATTGCCTGGAGACAGAGACACGGAGGCGTCATATACAGGTCCTACGTTCTGGGACCCAATGTCTTCAAACCAGACCTCGTACTCCTGGGATGAATAAGGGCCGTATATCGCAGTGCCTCCCTGGATAAGCTCGCTTCCCCCACCGTGTCCTCCGCCAAGGCCCATCCATGTCGCTTCACCCGCGTTCAAGCACGACGACTGCTTCGCCGGCTGATCGAAATTACCCTGGACTGCTACGAAGTTGGTCGTCGACGAACTGTCCGCCTCGTACCCGGACCAGTTTGGCGGGTAGTAGAACGTAGAGGCGGGTGCCGCCGTGCTCCGGGTAATCGAAGATGTGAGCGGCGTGCACCCAAGCGTGTACTGAGGAAGGGGAGTGGACCGGTAGGCTGACATGTCGCTCGTCCACTGCGTCAGTGCGGCACTTGCTGTGGGGCGCGGCGGAAAGTTGTACTCGACCAATTGGCCAGCGGTTGCCGTGAGCGGACTGAACCCAGCCGGCGGTATGACTGTGAACCACTGTGCTCCGGCCGCCGAGTACGTGAGTCGCTCCCCGCCCCCGGGCAGTGTCACATTCGATGTGAGGATTACAGAGCCGGGGCCACAAGAGGCCTGGGCATGTCCACTGAGTGTCGCTGGCCCTGCCAAGACTCCACACCCAGTCGGGAGACCCACAATCGCGCCGACAGTGACCTTGCCAATACCTGCCAATGCCATGCCTCCGGAGTTCCCCCCAGCCGGAGTATACGCGCGCACCTGCGGAGGGGTTGTTAGCAGACCGCGGACCGTGGGGATCTGACATGTCCTGGAGGTCAGGACCAAAGTTGCGTAGACGATCGTTCGCGGACACGCTCGGCCGTCGAGGCGTTCCACTTGAGCACACCTGTAACGCCGGCCGTGTACGCAGCTATGGGGTGTGAGACACATTTGTGGGTAGCCGGGGGTCAGGAGACCCTGGTCTGGCGGGGAAGCCATTCCCAAAGCTCCTCCCAGCGGTTGCTGGCCTCCTGGCAGCGCAGGCTGATGATAGCGGCGGCCGGATCTCAAGCAGCTGGTCTGGATTCTCACCGTGGCCGCCGATGGTGCGGTCCCCTTGGCCCATCGGGTGACTGACGGCAACACCGAGGACTCGACCACTCACATCTCCACCTGGGAGGGGCTCTGTCAGCTGCTGGGGCAGAACGACTTCCTGTACGTGGCAGACAGCAAGCTGGCGGTACGAACCACCATGGACCACATCCACCGCCACGGGGGGCGGTTTGTCACGGTCCTGCCTCGCAGCCGCAAGGAGGACCAGGCCTTGCGGGAGTGGCTGGTCAGCCACGAGCCGGAGTGGGCCGAAGTCCTGCGCCGTCCCGGCAGGCGGCAGGAAGACCCCGACGATGTCTACTCGGTCGCCCCCGCGCCCTGGCCGTCGAGCGAGGGCTACCGAGTGGTCTGGGTGCTCTCCACCGGCAAGCGCGAACGTGATGCCGAGACCCGCCAGCGGCGCATCGCCGACGGCATCGCCGCCTTGGATGCCCTCAACCAGCGGCTACTGTCTCCCCGCACCCGCCTGCGGGACCGCGTCACCATCGCAACTGAGGCCGACCAGGCACTGGCGGACTGCTTCGCCAGCCGTTGGGTCGGCTATGAGATTCAGGAGGTGACCGAGGTTCGCCTGCGCCAG
>DAHWNZ010000117.1:0-4197 GCA_027339635.1 Candidatus Dormiibacterota bacterium | reverse complement strand
CCCGAGAGGAACCCCGAGCCGTCGGCGGGCGCGACCGGATGGGCCTCTGGCAACCAGATGTGAAACGGGACGATGCCGGCTTTGAACCCGAACCCGACAAGGGCGAGGACGAACACCAGGTCCTGGTACCCCGCCGGCACCGAGTGGACGCGGACCGCTATCTCAGCGAACGAGAGCGTTCCCGTATAGGCAGCGAGCACGCCCAAAGCGCCAAGCACCATCATGAAGCCCACCTCACCCAGCGCGAGGAAGAGGTACCCGCCCCGGACCGCCGCAGCCTGGCCCGGGTGGCGCAGAATCATCAGGTATCCGGCGATCGTCATGGTCTCCCAGGCGACCAGAAATGTGGTGACCGAGCCGGCGAGCAGCACCCCGAGGCTCGCGACCAAGGCAACGGTGTAGGCCGCCTGATAGGCCGAAGTTCCCGGACTGGGAAGGTGGTATCGCGGCCCATACATCCCGATGGCGACGGCCACCAGCCCGAGGGCGACCATGAATACAGCGGCCAAGGGCGTCGTCCGAAGGACAAGGCTACCGGCCGCCCCCCTTTCCAGGGTGAGCGCTCCCACCCGACCTGAGGCGATCACGGCCACGCCTGAGGCGGCCGCCAGAACCCCTCCCACGGCTGACAGCCAGGAGCAAGCGCGCAGCCCGATGGGCCATCTGCCGGCCGCCGCGGCGATCAGGGTTGCGGCCCAGGCGCCCGCTGCGGTCACCGCGAGCTCGAGTCCCAGGTTCACTGCTCGCCTTCCTGAAGAGTGATTCGCTCCTCAATCCGGTCCAGGGCCAGAAGGAGACCGTGGATGAGGGCTAGCGGACTTGGGGGGCACCCCGGCACGACGACGTCGACGGGAACTACGTCCGTGATCTCACCTCGTGTGTAGCGGTCAGCGCCGAACACTCCGCCCAGCGGACACGCCCCCACTGCCACCACCACCTTGGGGGCCGGCATGGCCTCGTAGGCGCTGAGGAGCGCATGATCCATCGCCCGGCACCCCGGACCGGTAACCAGCAGGCAGTCGGCGTGACGGGGAGTGGGGGTGAAGAACAGGCCAAGGCGATGGAAGTCGTAATAGGGGGAAGAGAGGAGCCGTATCTCCGACTCGCAAGCCCCGCAGGACCCCGTGTCCACCGTGCGGATGTGCAGGCTGCGGCGCAAAACCGCCATACTGCGCCGCTTCAGCCGGACCGCGGCTGCGTCGATCTCCCCATGCGCCGCGCCGGGTAGCGGCAGGGCGCCTGGGTCTAGAACTCTCGGGGTCACTTCACATGTCCCAGGCGGTAGCTGACCACCAGATTCGCCCGGCGTCGGGTCGCCAGCAGCGCCTCAGGACGGCTGCTCCCTGGGCCCTGCGCCAGCTCCAGGCATCGGCCACAGGCGGTGCAGCGGCCCAGATCCAAGACCAGCCGCGGTCCGACAACCTCCAGAGCGGAGCTGGGACACGCGACGGACATCCGGAGCGCAAGATCGCGTCTGATCTCACCATCCCGGAAGCGAGGAGGAGCCGGCCACCCGGCCGCCTCTGGCTCCGGGCGCCTGGGGAATCGAGTCGTGACGATCCCCCGGCGAGCGCCGCGGAGGGCCCACAGTGCCATCAGCGCGCGAAACCGGCCACGGTCAGCCAGAAACTGGCTTCCACGATGGGCACGTCGGTGAACACGTTGCGGGCCCGCAGGGCATCGTCAAACGCCCGCCAGTTCCGCGTCGCCGCCGGCCGCAGACGAGCGAAGCTCACCCGCCCCCCGGCCACCTCCAGGTGAACGAGGGCTTCACCGCGACAGGTCTCGGCCCATCCCAGTCCCTCCGCGGGACCCCCAACATGGTCCTGGCCGGGCCCTGGCGCGGCCCAATCATCCTGAAGTGGCGTGCCGGACCGAACCCAGTGGCGCACAAGGCGCAGCGACTCCCTCACCTCCGCCGCCCCGACCCGCATCCGGGCAAGGCAGTCCCCGGGCTGCTCTCGCGCCGGCCGGAATCCGACGTACGAGGTGCTTGAGACCTGATGCGTGCGGCGCAAGTCGGTGGCCACGCCGGCCGCTCGCGCCACCGGCCCGACCAGGCCCAGACGATGGGCGGCCTCGGCTGCGATCGTGCCAGCCCCCTCGAGCCGATCCACGTAGGAGTTGGTGGCCAAAAGGTCCGCCACCAGGGACTCAAACCTGGCTTCGAGTCGATCCAGTGCTGAATCCAGAGCCGCCAGGTCGGCGCCGCGCCTGACCCCTCCTACTTCAAGGAGATTGAAAATGTATCGGTGGCCGAACACCCTGGCATTGAGTCGAAGACAGTCCTCCAGGAGGATCTCCGCCTCGGCCTGACCCACGCTGAGCCCGGTCGCAGCCCCGAGGGCCGCCAGGGACCCGATGTGGTTGTAGATGCGCTCCAGCTCGAGCGCCAGACATCGGGTCACCTCCGCTGCTGGCTCGACCGCGATGCCCAAGGCCGCCTCCGCGGCCCGGGCGAAGGCGAGGGCGTTTCCCACGGCGCCAAGGCCCTCACAGCGCTCGGCCAGAAATAGGGCACGGGCCAGCGTCTGCCCGACCATCCGATGCTCCAGGCCCCGATGTTTGTGGAACATCGCGAGGTAAGCGTCCAGAAGCTCTTCTCCGGTGGTCACCAGCCCCAGGTACAAGGACTCCTGTCCCGCGCCGCGGATCGGCCCCCAGGGGAACTCGATCGCCTCGCCCTGGACGACGTGCGGAGCCCTGACTTCGCTGGACAGCCGGTCACCGCCGGGTAGTCGAAGGGGCTCAGCGGTCTCCGTGGATGGGGGCAGGATCACCCGGTTCACTGGCTTCCCGCCCCCTGGCTCGACGCCCCAAAGCTCGTACAGTTCGCACTCCTCCTGGTACGCCGCCGGCAGCACCCGGGAGAGCGGAACCGGAAAGCTCTTGTCCAACGGGCAGATGAGGCGTAGATAGCCGCCCGACTGGTCATCGGCGAACACCAGCACCCGCTCCAGCCCTTGCTCCGCCGGCCGGACGAACATGTCGGCAAAGCGAGCGATCGGTGCCAGTTTGGCCACCAGGTCCCCGGCGCCGGCGGCCGACACGCGAAGGTTCGCAACCATCGGTTGGCTCGAGGTGCCATTCCGGGCCAGCTGCGCGAGCGTCAATCCACTCTCCCCCTCGTTCATCGCACCAGGGCCACCGAATGGGCCAGCAGAGAGTTGAGCCAGGAGGGGATCCAGAGCCCGAGACCCAAGAGGGCGAGCAAACCCACCGCAGAGGGGCCAACCGCCAAGAGGTGCTCGCGTGACCCGCGGTATGGCTCCCGGTGGACACCACGAGGGGCACCCAGCAGCATCCCGCCCACGGTCCTTATGAACGCCAGGAACGCAACCGCCAGGAGAGCCAGGAGCAGGGCAACCAGCCACGGCTGGTCGCCCGCGAGTCCCGCCCGAACGATGGTGAACTCGCTGATGAACAGTCCGAAAGGCGGCGCGCCCAGGATGGCCAGGGCGGCGCCGAGCAGCAGCGCACCAGTCCACGGCATGGCACCAACCACGCCACCGAGTCGATCGGTCCGCCTGGTGCCGTAGGCCAGAGCCACGGACCCTCCGCTAAGGAACAGGATGGTCTTTCCCAGGCTGTGGTTCAGGCTATGCAGAAGGGCGCCATAGATCCCCAGCACGCCGCCAAAGCCCAGCCCCACCGCGATGATTCCCATGTGCTCGACGGAGGAGTAGGCGAAAAGTCGCTTGAAATCACGCCGGCGGATCATGAACACAACCCCCACCAGCACCGACAGGAAGCCGAAGACCAACATCGTCCGCCCGCCGTACTGGGATCCCAACCCTCGGTTGGCGATCGCCAGGAGCCGGATGATGGCGTACATTCCGACATTCAGGAGAGCCCCCGAGAGCATCGCGCTCGCCGGCGCAGGGGCCTCGGCGTGGGCATCCGGCAGCCAGGTGTGCATCGGTGCCAGACCCACCTTGGTGCCGTAGCCCACGACTCCCAGAAGGAATCCCAGCCGCAGGGCCGTGGGGGCGAGCTGGTGGGCATGGGCGAGGAGGAACGGCCAGGCGAGATGGGCTTCCGCGCTCCCCGGCAGGGCGCTGGCGGAGTAGAAGAGGAAGAGCGCCCCGACCAGCGCTACGGTGATCCCCAGGCTGCTGATGATCACGTAGCGCCAGCCGGCTTCCAGGCCTTCCGTGCGCCCCTCTATGGGGACCAGCACCACGCTCGCCAGGGTCG
>DAHWNZ010000116.1:0-4257 GCA_027339635.1 Candidatus Dormiibacterota bacterium | reverse complement strand
CGCCAGCAGATGCAGGACCGCATTGGTCGACCCGCCACTTGCCATCACCCCAGTGATGGCGTTCAGGAACGAGTCACGCGAGAGGTAGGTGCTGGGTCGCCGACCTGTAGTCACCATCTCCACAGCCAGACGGCCCGCCTCTGACGCGGCCGACGGCTTGCCCGGGTCGGTCGCCGGCACGCCCCCCAATTGCAGCGGCGAAACGCCCAACAGCTCGATTGCCATGGCCATGGTGTTGGCCGTGAACTGCCCCCCGCAGGCGCCCGCTCCCGGGCAGGCCACACTCTCCAACTGCCGGAGCTCATCATCGTCGATGCGGCCGGCTTCGGCGGCCCCAATCGCTTCGAACACGTCGATCACGGTCACGTCCCGACCCCGAAACCGTCCTGGCTGGATGGACCCGCCATAGAGCAGGCATCCCGGGAGGTCAAGCCGGCACAAGGCCATCGCCGCCCCGGGAATGGTCTTGTCACAGCCGACCAAAGCAACCACGCCGTCCAACAGATGGCCCCGGCAGACCAGCTCGATCGAGTCGGCGATTACCTCGCGGCTGATCAGGGAGGCTTTCATACCCTGGGTGCCCATGGCCACCCCGTCGGAAACCGCGATGGTGTTGAACTCCATCGGCGTTCCGCCGGCTTCGCGGATGCCACGCTTGACGTGTTCGGCCAGAGCCCGCAGCCCGAGGTTGCACGGCATGGTCTCGGTCCAGGTGTTGGCTACCCCGATCAGGGGTCGGGCCAAGTCGGAGTCCGTGTAACCCGCTCCCTTGAGCATCGCCCTGGCGGCAGCTCGTTCTCGGCCGACCACCAGGGAACGGCTCGGAAGCGAAGCCGCCTCCGAATCTGGGTTCATCTTGGTTCGCCTCCAATTAACTTGCGCCGCGCGGGCGGCCCTGCCGATGGCCTCACACCATATCAACCCGCCAGACGCCTACCGCAGCGGCTGCGGATAGGCCCGCGTCCAAGCGGTCCCGGATGTCGCTCGGATAGTAGAGCTTGACATGGGACGTAGACGCTGGTATACCGATGGGCAACATGAACGCGCAGCCGATCCCCATGCACAGCCGCGAGAGTTCGATCGCTCTAGTAGGCCTAATTTCAGGAGGGCTGGTCAGCTAGAGGCCGCGCACACGCACTTAGCTGCAAGCCCCCCGGTCACAGCCGGGGGGCTTTTTTATTTTCCCGGGTTCCATCCCATTCGTCATCCATTCGACCAACCAGTCATGAGGCACACAATGTCCCCACTCCGCGACGTCACTGGCACGGACGGCCACCCTCCGTTGGAATTCCCTCCCGACATTGAGCTCGATGAGGCAGCACGCAACTGGGTGCACCTTCACCGGGAACACGCCCGTCCCATGCGACAAGTGGCCGCCGACGCCGCGGTGACTTCGGCCATCGGAAGCGCTTACGGCCCAGCCTGAGCCTCGAGCCATGTGTGCTACCGCTCTGATGGAGTTGGAAGACAGGCGGAGCAAGCCCGCGCTGGGCAGACGCTGTGGCGCTGAAGTCCTCCTGCAAGCACTTGTGGCAGAGGGGGTAGAGGTCATCTTCGGATTGCCAGGGGGAGCCAATCTTCCCATCTATCAGCATCTTGCGAGTTCATCAATCCGGCACATCTTGGTTCGGCATGAGCAGGGGGCGGCCCACATGGCCGATGGTTACGCCCGGGCCAGCGGCCGGGTTGGAGTCTGCCTGGCGACCTCAGGGCCCGGCGCCCTCAATCTGGTAACCGGATTGGCGACGGCGCACTTCGACTCAGTGCCCGTGGTCGCAATCACCGGGCAAGTAGCCACCGCCACCATCGGCACCGACGCCTTCCAGGAGTCCGACGTGATCGGCGCAACCATGTCGGTGACCAAGCACAGCTACCAGGTCCACGACGCGCGCGACCTCGACGCGGTGGTGCGTGAGGCCTTCCAGGTGGCGAGCACCGGGAGGCCCGGGGCGGTCCTGATTGACGTGCCCAAGGACGTGCAGCAGCAGATGGTCGACTCCGACCCTGCGGAGATCACTCGTCTCAGACCGCACCGTGAGCCACCGCCACCGTGCCCGCAGCTGCTGGACCGAGCGGCGGAGTGGCTGGCTGGTGCCCGTCGTCCGGTGATCCTCGCCGGCAGAGGCGTGGCGATCTCCCGCGCTGAGGCAGCCCTGCTCAAGTTCGCCGAGCAAATCGATGCTCCCGTGGGTACCACCTTGCTGGGTACCGGAGTCTTCCCTGCCAACCATCCTCTGGCCCTAGGTCTGGTCGGATTCATGGGCACCGGCTACTGCAATCTCGCCGTCAGCAACTGCGACTGCCTCCTGATGGTAGGCATGCGCGCCGATGATCGGGTCACCTGCCGACTGGACGAGTTCGCTCCCCACGCTCGCCACATCGTGCACGTGAACATCGACCCCGCCGAGCTCGGCAAGACGGTCTCGGCGGATTGCCAGATCGCCGCCGACGCGGACTGGACCATCCGCGCTCTTGCTCAGAGGACGCAGCCACGCCGCCACCCAAGGTGGCGGGACCAGGTCAGGGCATGGCGTGAGCGCCATCCACTGCGCTATCCCCGGAATGGCCAACTCCAGCCGCAGGAGGTGATGGCCGCCTTTTACGCTCTCCGCCAGCCTTCCGACATCGTGGTGGCGGATGTGGGCCTCAACCAGATCTGGGCTGCCACTGGCTGGACAGGGGACCAGGCGGGGACCTTCCTCAACTCGGGCGGTGCCGGCACCATGGGCTTCGCCCTCCCGGCCGCCATCGGTGCTCAGGCTGCCGATCCCAAGCGCAGAGTCTGGGCCGTCTGCGGCGAAGGTGGCTTCGTCATGACGCTGCAGGAGCTGGCGACGGCGGTGGAAGCCGGACTGCCCGTCAAGGTGGTGATTCTCAACAATGGCCACCTCGGTATGGTGCGCCAGTTCCAGGACGACTTCTACGGCGGTGTCCGTTCCGCGATCACGCATACGGTCATCCCAGACTTTCAACTCTTAGGGTCCGCCTTCGGATGCTTCAGCGCCAAGGTGACCAGTAGAGCGGAGCTGGCCGGCGCCCTGAGATCCGCGCTCGAGCATCCAGGCCCGGCGCTGGTTGAATGCCGGATCGACCCCGAGGCTGGCGTCTATCCCATAGTCCCGTTCGGCAAGGGACTTGCCGACTTCGTGGAGTGCCCCGCGCGGTGACTTCGTCACCTCTGAACCGACACCTCCCAGCGTCCCTCGCAAGCGAGTCCAGCCGGCCTGCGCGGCTGGTCTTGGTGCAGGCCGAGGACCGCAGCGGGGTTCTGCAGCGGGTCACGAACTGCCTGGCCCGCCGGGGCTTCCGGCTGCTCAGCTGCACGATTTGCCAGGGCCCGACATCCGGCCTGCTCAGCATATGGCTGCGGGTCGGGACTGGGCCCCAGCCATATGACCAGGTGACCAAGCAGCTCGCGAAGCTGATCGACGTGGTCAGCGTCGAGGACCTGACTGAGCAAGATCCCCTGCAATGGGTGACGGCCCTGGTGGAGATACGCAAGGTAGGCGATGCTCGGGATCTGGAGTTGGCGCTGGACCGCCCCGGGGTGCAGGTCGTGCGCCGTCTAGAGAGCTCAGTCCTGGCCGCTGTCAGCGGCCCCCCAGAGGAGGTCGGGGAGAGCATGCGGCGGTTGCGACAGCTGCCGCTCGTGGACTGGGTGGTGGGACGGCCCCTCGCCCTCGCCCAGCACAAGACTGTCCCGGCCACAGCGAACAGCAAGCAAACGATGAGTGGGAGTTGAAGAAGGTGCAGATGTACTACGACGACGATGCGGATCCCGGGGCATTGGACGGTCATCGAGTGACCATCCTGGGGTACGGCAGCCAGGGCCACGCCCATGCCCAGAACCTCCGCGACTCCGGCTGTCAGGTCCGCATCGGGCTGCGGCCCGGCAGTACCAGTTACCCCAGGGCGCAAGCGGACGGGTTCCAAGTCGACGATCCACTCACCGCCGCCCGGGAGGCGGACGTCATCATGGTCTTGATCCCAGACCACGACCAGGCGGGGCTATTCTCCGCTGGGCTGACCGAGGCCGTCAGGCCGGGGGGCCTGCTTCTGTTCGCGCACGGGTTCGCGATCCACTACGGCACGGTGATCCCGCCTAGCGACTGCGACGTGGCGATGGTGGCGCCCAAGGCCCCCGGACACATGGTCCGGGCCTGCTACCGGGAGGGGATCGGCTGTCCCGCCCTCTTGGCTGTGCACCAGGACGTGACCGGGAGTGCCAAGCAGCGCGCCCTCGCCTACGCCAGAGCG
>DAHWNZ010000115.1:0-4408 GCA_027339635.1 Candidatus Dormiibacterota bacterium | reverse complement strand
TGCGAATAAGCGTGGAGACGGGAAGGTTCGCCTGCTCGGCGGCGCGCTGCAGGCGAGCGTACTCCTCCGCCGACAGCCGTACCGAGACCACGGTGGGCCGTCCCAAATTGGGGCGGCTGACCTCGACATTCTCAGGCAGCGCGCCAGGGATCTCGTAGTTCTCCGCCGCAGCACCCTCCTCGGCGAGTACCTCGTCGATCTTCTTGCTCTTCTTGGTCATCAGTCCTCCTTCCCGTAGAGACGTCGGTCTCGCGGGCTCGCCACCCAGGCGTTGCTGCCCCACCAGTCACCAGCGGGGCGCTCCGTCACATCAACATCGGCGGCCACCAAGATCACGGTGAGCAACTCCCGAGCTGTGATCGAGTACCCGATCACCCTCACCGATCGGCCACTACGACTTGCGGGGTCCGGGGTCAGCCAGACGGCGTGGTCGTCTTCGACAGCCTCGTCGGCCCATGCTGGTTCGACGCCGTGGCGCGAGCGCACATACTCGGCACGCTTGCTCCAATCCAGCCGAGGCACACCTACATACTACTACGTTGCACCACAGAAGGTTGGACGACCTGCACGGGTCCGCTGTGGGGACCCGCCCCGGGGTGCCGGCCGGCTCCCGAACTCTATCCCATCAGCGCCATCAAGAACGATGGGGGCGGTGGCGGGTCTGGAACCGATCGCTTGCCTGGGGCACCTCAACCAAGGCCGGTCTGGCCGACTGGCTCAGCGCTCAGTCGCTGGGGCCGGCCTCATGGGATTTGGTTCCGTCGGGGTAAACCACCACCATCCTAGTCAAGAAGGGCCCTTTCTGGACCATGAGCCGGGGACCGACCGGGTGCGGCAGCCCCGCCGGAAGCATGGGCGCGGCATCGACCGCGGCCGTGGTCGGCGCCGTTGCTGATCCTGATTCGCCAGCTGGATCGGTCGCTATCTCGGTTCCCATACCCCAAATGTACCTCTGCCTGCAGCCTACGCCAACCAGTTGGTGATGACCAGGGTGGTGGCGCCGACCAGGATGGCAGTAACCAGCGCCACTTCTCCCCGAGCCAGCAGCTGCGCCTGCCAGCGCAGGGCGTTCCGATTGAACGAGACCGCGTCCTGGAGCGTGCCCAGGACGTACCGATATGCCTCCAGTTCGGAGAGGGGGCGGATCCCGTCATAGAGGACATCGAGCGGCTGTCCGGTGTCGAAGCGGTTGTTCCCCCAGGTCAGGAGGGGCCACCCCCAGCTGGCACCGGTCGCGCTGGAACTCGGGCCAGCGGAAGTCCGTGACGTCGCGGCCCTTGGATGCTCGCCTGGAAGCAGAGCGCGAAACAGGAGGACTGCGCTAAGGCCAAGTCCGCCCAATGGAATGAACCACCATCTGAGGCTGGAATCGGCTAGCCGGTAAGCGCCGTGCGCAGTCAGGAGCGCCACCGACAGTGCGAGCATCGCGAGGGTCCTGTTGACCAGGACGTCCGCCTCCCCTAACTGGGCCATGATTTGACCTTGGGCCAAGGGGAGCAGGATGGCGACCTTCTGTGCTCCTGGGTCAGAGCTCGGCGGTATTCGACCGGGCGGGACCTGTTGAATGATCTCTCCCTTGTTGGCTGGGCGCTCGAGGACCGGGTATGGGACCTCGCCAGAGATGTCCGTTCTGAGCGGCATCTGCGGACCGTTCCCGCCCCTGGACAGGGGGCCAATTGCTGGGCCCACAGGGTCCGCTATGGCCCTTGGTGCCTTCATGCCGGTGTGTGTGGCCCCGGCACTCCAACTTCCCTTGGCTCCTTGCCCTGGCCCGGGATCCCTTGGCGGTTCCTGTCGTGGTCGATCGCCAGAGCTGCGGACGCCAGGTCTCGGTCTGGGCCGGTTGGGCTTGCCTGCGGATTGAGCAGCCGTCGCCCTGAGGGTCACCCCAGCAGGAGTTGGCGGTACAGATACCGCCTACGAGCAACCGATCCCTGCGCGGGCTTGCCTACGAGGGCGGATATCGGTCCATGTCCGGGCTGAAGGTCGCTGACGCTCCCACGAACTGGGCAGCGAGATCGGATGCAACCCGCTCGATGACTGGCCACGCCTCCAGCTCTCGGAGCCACTCCCCAGGCAGGGCCGCGAGACCCAGGGTGGCTCCCAGCAAGTTCCCCACCATCGATCCAGTGCTGTCACTGTCACCGCTATGGTTGACCGCCAGTAGCACGCCCTGGCGGAAGTCCGGAGCCACGATCACGCAGTACAGGGTGATCGCCAGCGCCTCCTCGGCGATCCAACCTCCTCCCAGGGTCTCGACCAGCTCGGGAGATGGACCTCGTCCGCTGGCGGCAAGAGCCAGCGCCTGTTGGACCGCTTTGACGGTCTCTTCATGGCCTGGGCGCCCGCGCAAGGTTTCCAGCGATCGGTCTATCGCTATGGCCGGCGGCTCTCCCTGGGTGACTCCCGCCACTACTGCGGCGAACATTCCCGCGGCGAGGTATCCGGATGGATGGCCACGGGTCAGCGCCGCGGCGGCGCAGCCGAGATCGAATGGATCGTCGGCGACCAGCCCGATCGGAGCCACCCGCATCACTCCACCGCAACCCTTGCTGTTGTTGGGTGGGGCCTCGATGGAGCCTGGTGTGCCGGAGCGGAGAGCGGCGAGACACGTTGTGCCAGGTGCGCGCTGGGCGCGCAAAGCCGACTCATCCACGAGCCAACCCCTGTGGATTGATGAGTCGTCGGCTTTCGGGCGCGCCCGAGTTTCCTGGGTTTCCAGCCAGCGCCGGTAGGCACCCCAGAGTACCAGCGGAACATCCTGAAGGCCGCTCTCGCGCCTTCGATTGTCGGCACGAATGAGCCCCTCGGCCGTGAAGAGCGTCATCTGAGTGTCATCGGTGAAGGCACCGGGGCCCCAATGTCCGGGGACGTATCCCGTCACGCCGGCGGGGCCGTGGGCCTTCCTGATGTCGCGGAGGTTCGAGAACTCAATCGGCGCCCCCAGGGCGTCGCCGATGGCACCGCCAAGCAGGTACCCCAGGATTCGACTGACCCGATCGGGAGAGCGAGAGGAAGTGGTGCGCAGAGGCGCCTGGGCCCAGTTGTCGGTTAGGTCCACCGGCAGTGTGCCCCCACCCGTCGGACTGTCACCGGCCAGCGCCGGACCAGGCAGGTCCAGGAGAGAGTCGGCCAGGGACCGCAACTCCTGGGGGTATCCGAGGTCATCGAGCCACGGGGCCGGGAAGGATCTGTCCCCCCGGTAGTCCACGTCTCCATCAGAACCAAGCCGGTCGGCCGGCCGGCGCAGGAATCGCCTTGGGGGACAGTAGGGATTGATTGTCGAGTGGAGCAGGTGGGTCGTGCGCCATTGGCCGCTCCTTCCTCATTTTTGCCCGACGCGTGATCTGCAACCGTCGAGACTGTACGTCGCGAGAGCCAGCCGCGTCGCCGCTCGCCTTGTGGCCAGCTTGGCACCAGTGACCAAACCATCGCGCGGTGATGGCATTGAGACGGAGTCGGCCGGCGGTTGCCCTCGCAACGGATCCCCTACGATTCGCAGCATGGCTGAAAGCTCCCTCGATGCGGCTTTGGATTCGCTGATCAAAGCGATCTCGGGCCGTGATCTCGACAAGACCCTTGCCGGCCTGTCGTTCCTGCACGGTCCTACGGTGTTGGGCTCGGAGGAGGGCGAGTCCGCTCACGGACGGGAAGCCGTCAAAGCATTCTTCACCCGGATCTACGACCGGCCGCAGGGCTTTCGTTTCGAATTCCCGCAACGGCGGTGGATCGACCACGGGGATGTGGCGTGGTTGGTTGCCGACGGCACGGTGATCGAGCCGGCGGAAGAGGCGGCCAAGCCATACCGGCTGACGGCCGTGTTGGTCCGCGAGGGCGCCACCTGGAGGCTTTCCCTTTGGAGCGGCGCGGAGCCCGTCCGTGCACGCTCCCGTTCAAGCTGAGCCAGGAACGATCGGCCACTCCCCTCCCAGCCCTGTGCAGCCAGATCGATCCATCGTGGCGGGTGACCCACCGCTTCGGCGCAGAGTAGGGGGATCGCCCGGAAGATGTGGCCGGCCTTCCAGTTACCCGAGTTCCGCAGAAGCGTGGGAGCGATACATCCGGAAGCAGCCATCTTTGCTGGGGTTTTGTGCCGGAGGGGCCGAAGCTGTCTGTGACTACAGTCCCAGGACTGAGCCCGGAGACGCTCAGGCGGCTCTCGGCCTGAAGTCGTAGAAGCGGGGCGGCTCGTCCAGCTGCAGGGCCTTCAGGATGGCCTGCTGGCCAACCCTGGTCTGGGTCCGCTGGGCCACGGTGCCGTGGTCGGTAGCCAGGGTCACCAGGTGCATGCGCTGAAGCTCTTGGCGGAGGTTGCGCCAGCTGTCGTGGGTGCGGGTCTCGGCCACCCGGATCAGCAAGAGGGCCAGCCAGCAGAGCACGATGTGAGCCCGGATCCGCTCCTCCTTGT
>DAHWNZ010000114.1:0-4486 GCA_027339635.1 Candidatus Dormiibacterota bacterium | reverse complement strand
AGCTGGAGTTCATCGGCATAACCGACGAGGGGCGGCTCGACTGGCAGGACGTGGAGCGGCTGCTGCGGGTGCCCACCCAGCTGCTGGCGGTGACCCACGTGAGCAACGTCTTGGGGACCATTAACCCGATCCAGGAGCTGGTCCGGCTGGCGCACTCAGAGGGGATAACCGTGTGCGTGGATGGGGCCCAGGCGGTGCCCCACATGCCGGTCAGCATCTCGGAGCTGGGGGCCGACTTCTACGCCTTCTCCGGGCACAAGATGCTGGGCCCCACCGGGATAGGGGTGCTCTGGGGGCGGCCCGAGCTGCTGGAGGAGATGCCCCCCTTCCTCACCGGCGGTTCGATGATCTCGGTGGTGCAACTGGACCACACCACCTGGGACGAGGTGCCGCACAAGTTCGAGGCGGGGACCCCGGACATAGCTGGGGCGGCGGGGCTGTCCGCGGCAATCTCCTACCTGGAAGGGCTGGGGATGGATGCGGTGCGTCAACATGAATTGGAGCTGACCGACTACGCGATAGAGGCTCTATCCGAGGTCCCGGGGTTGGCTCAGTACGGTCCCAGCGGCGCCGATCGAGCAGGCGTGATGTCCTTCATCTTGGATGGTGTGCACCCCCATGACGTTGGGACGATCCTGGATCGGGAAGGGGTAGCGGTTCGAGCTGGGCATCACTGCTGCCAGCCGCTTATGAGACGGCTCGGAGTGGTGGCCACCACGAGGGCGAGCGTGAGTATTTACAACGCTCCCCAGGAAGTGGACGCCCTAACGTCCGCGCTGGGCACGGTCGGGCGCGTCTTCGGCCGGGCGACTTGATCGGCAGCTACCGTCGGCGCCGCCACTTGGACAGCAGGCCCTCTTAAGGGGCGTTCAGTTTTGAAAACTCCCTGACGCCACAAACACTTCCCCCTCCCTGGGTGTCATGACGGCCCTAGGCCGTGCTCGATAGAAGGCAGGCGGATAATGGCTGAGCGACCTTTGACTATGGCCCTTGCGGGTGGTGCCCTACTCCGGCGGAGGCGCGGGGGAGTCCCCGACCGGAGGACCGATCCCGCTCACATTGACCCCCCAAGCCGACGAACTGCGCGGAGTCCGAGATGGTGGCTGTTGGGGGTGACCGCTTTCCGCCATGGGTCGGACCTGTCCGAGCTTTTTCGGCGCAGCTCTTTGCTGGCAATCGGGCCTTCCAAACGCCCGCTGCGTCCCGGATTGTGACCTGGTAACCCGCCAGCTCCCCCTGCCGCCCGCCCTCACCACAAGATTGTAGGCGGCCATGCTAGCCATGAGAACCTGGACAGTGGCGGCCACCAAAACTGGAAAGGCAAGGGTGGGCCAGGGGCGGGGAGTCAGTCAGGAGCGTCCCTCCTGGGGTTAGCTGGAGGTGTCACAGCCACCAGGGCCTAGGAGGGGCACCATGAAGTTTGGCGGGGAAGTCGTGGAGATAGTTGAGGCGTTCGACCTGACCGGCTCGTACCGGGATGCGGCCGAGCTGGTGGGCTGCTCGCCGACCGCGGTGGCCCGGTACGTGGCCCTGCGAGAGGTGGGGCTGCCTCCTTCGAGGAAGCTGCGGCGGGCGGGGCTCATGGATGGGTACATGGAGAAGGTCGAGGAGTGGGTGAACGCCAGCCGGGGGAAGGTGAGGGCGGACGTGGTGTTCAGCCAGTTGCAGGCCATGGAGTGCCGGGGGTCGGAGCGGACGGTCCGGCGGGCGGTAAGGGTGGCCACGGAGGCATACGGGCAGGGGCACCGGAGGCTGTACCGGCCCTGGATTGTGGAGCCCGGGCTGTGGTTCCAGTGGGACTACTGCCGGCGAGTGCCAGCGGCGCAGCGACGTCACTTCCCGGCAGGCTGAGGTCCTCAAGGCCCTCGACGCTCCCGAGCCCCCGCGCTTCCTGGCCCTGGGGGCAGCGCCCCACCCAGCGGCCCGACCACCCCCGAGTTCACCTAGGTACTACACCCCCAGGGTGCGCTGAATAAACCTGCCCAGCTCTTGGCCCTCTTCGCCCATCCCGTGTTTCCCCGCTGCGGAACTCGGGTCTGAGCAACTCGCGCCCCCACCACTTCAATTCCGACGACACATGCGGTTCCTCCTGCTCCCCCAAGGACAAACTGTCCGGACAACTTCGTCGCATTGCACTATTCGTGATTACCGACAATCCCCGACGGCTCGGGGCATGGTGGTCATCCTCGCCCCCCACTCGCATCTACCTGCATGCCCTGCGCAGTCTCTGCGACGACGTCAGCCAGCTTGGAGTCGCCTTCCCTTGTACCCGCCTTCCCGTCACCTACCGGGCGGCGGTGCCCCATTCCTAGCGCCCTGCTTGACCCCAAATATTCAATGGCCTGAAATCACCCCGATCCGGCCCGGACACCGCGACTGCCCCTCCCCTGCTACACTTCGCAGCCGCAAAGTGACTACTCCCACTGCACCGCGAGAGGTCCCTTCCAGCAGCGGCCCCATGCCTGTAGTGCGACATACGCATGTGAGCCTTGGCCTTCCACCCGAAATATGGGCGGCAGTCGGTGTGTCCTGTATTTATGCGGCAACCACCACCGGCTATCTCTCAAGCGCGGACGGGAAGATCATGTTTTGGCAGGCGGTCGCGCTGGCGCTGCACCACTCGATTCACTTTCCCTCTCCGGTTCAAGGCCCCGGCTCACTCATATGGAACAGCAAGTACGGCATCGGTTTGTCGTTGCTTTACCTCCCGGGAATCCTGCTCACAAGACTCATCGACCCTACCCTTGTCGCCCACGCTATTAGACCAACATCCCCGAGCCAGTGGGAATTGTTTGCAATCGCGGGAACTCCAGTTCAAATCGGCGTCACGGTAGCGACGACCGTTCTGGTGTCTGTGCTGGTCCGTGAACTTGGAAGCAGCCGTCGCTGGGCACTCGCAGCCATGCTGATGTACGGTATTGCATCGCCAGCGTTCGTCTACGCACGACTCGACTTCGCCCAACCCTTAGAAGGTCTTTGCTACGTGCTCGCGATCGTGGCAACGCTTCGAGCGAACCGACTCGGCTCCGACAAGTCGCGGTGGGTCGCGGCTTGTGCCTCCATCCTCGCGGTGCTCACGCGGCCCGTTGAAGGCACGTTGCTGTTGCCTGCGATTCTCTTAACAGCACGTGGGCGCAAGTCTCGACTCATTCCGATTGCAGGCTACCTGCTTGGTATTGCGGTGACTCTGCTCGTAAACTGGTTGCGCTTCTCCAGCCCTCTAACCACGGGATACGGGGCGGAGACTTTTACAACTCCTCTGTGGGTAGGCCTAGCAGGAGCCTTGCTGAGCCCTGGACGTGGGCTTGCGTGGGCGTTACCGGTTTCCGTATTTTCGCCCCTCGGAGTGCGTTATCTTCTGCGTCGTGGATCTGGCGCCGTCACATTCGCGCTCGTCTATCTTTGCATCGGCCTGTTGCTCCTAGTGAGCGCTTGGAACATATGGTGGGGTGGATATGACTGGGGGCTTCGGCTGTATCTGCCGGCAATGCCCGTCGTGGTGGCTTTGGGGACTTTGGGACTGGCTGCGCTTGAGGCAAGGGTCGCACGTATCTTCTCGATACTTGTCGGGGGTCTTGGTGCATTCTGGTGCCTCCCCGGCGTCGTTGAGAACGGTTACCTCTATGAGGTTATGGCGAATGGCACGAAGGCTAGCTGGGCTTTGTCTGCGTACCCTCCAAGTGGTGCCTGGCAGTTCTTTGAGGGGTGGCTAGGTAGAGGAACTGTGGGACACACTGCTTATTCGGACATTCTGTGGCTTGTGTTGGCGCCCGCGTCGAATGGGATTACCATTGTTTTTATGTTTTTGCTGCTCCTCGCCGGGATAGCTACTCTTAGCGTAAGTGCGGCCGCTGCCTTGTCCCCGGCCGGGTCATAACCGCCAAACACGATGTTGTGACACTGCCAGCCCTAATTGATCTCACTTTAGTCCCTGAACCGCCCCGGGAAAGGTGGACCCGAGTTCGACAGTGACCTCTGCGGAGAGGGACGCGTAGGTGAGATCAGCTTGAGTTCACGGGGCGACGCTTCGGCGGGAGCCGGCGTGTGTCTACGCCGCTTGAGGCTTGCCTGAACTCGAGGTGGACCCGACGCGAAGTGGGGAAGGGATCTGCAGTGCCTCAAACAATTGGGTCTGTGAGGGGGTGGGCCTGGAGGTCTGGGAGACCCGAGTTCGACAGTGACATCTGCGGAGAGGGACGCGTAGGTGAGATCAGCTTGAGTTCACGGGAGGAGGCGTCGCCGGGAGCCGGCGTGTGTCTACGCGGCTTGAGGCTTGCCTGAACTCGAGGCAGACCAGACCCGAAGTGGGGATGGGACCCGCAGGGCCTCAAACAATTGGGTCTGGGCGGGGGTGGGCTTGGAGGTCTGGGAGACCTGCCCGGCAGGTCCGCTGAGGTCCACCAGCACCAGCCGCTGCAGCTCCCGGCGCATGCGAGGCCAGGTCTGCTGGGTGCGGTTCTCGGCCACCCGGATCAGCAGCAACCCC
>DAHWNZ010000113.1:0-4491 GCA_027339635.1 Candidatus Dormiibacterota bacterium | reverse complement strand
GCCAATGCTCAGCGGCGATAGCGGCCCCGTGACGGCTGTGTCCACTGATAGGAACGCGCCCATGAACCGGATCACCCAACCACGGACGGAGTCGGCCCAAGGATGGTACCCGCTGATGGGCGGCGGTCTCGCCCGTTAGTACCTATCAGCCTCCAGAGCGGCCGTGGCCCGGGCTGGGGCTGGCTGCGGGAGAGTGGCCGGGGGCGGAGCCGGAGTGGCCGTGGGCCGGGCTGGGGCTGGCCGAGGGCGAGTGACCGGGGGCGGTGCCGGAGTGGCCGCGGCCCGGGGTCGCGCTGCCAGCGGGAGAGTGACCGGGGGCGGTGCCGGAGTGGCCGTGGCCCGAGCCGGGGCTGGCTGCGGGAGAGTGACCCGCAGAGCTGCCGGGGCGGCTCTGGCTGGATGCCCTCCCGCGGCCAGGACCTGACCCACCATGCACTCCACTGGGCGTGGCGGTGGGATGAGCAGATGGCCCCGCGCCAGTCAGGAGCGGAAGGGACGCGGACGGGTCGATGGCGTGAAAGCCGGCGGCGAACGATCCGGTGAGAAGCGCCGAGCCGAGGAGAATAGCAGCGAAGCCCGCGCGGGAGACTGGCCAACATACCCGCAGACGCCGCCGGGCGTGTCCGGAAGACCGTCCAAACCGCGGCGGCGGGGGCTCTGCGCCTGCCGACCCCAGGCTTTCGGCCAGGGACCGGGCGAGCCAGCTGTCGAACTCGTCAGGCATTGGACGCGCCCCGCCTCGGGACCCGGGGGTGGCCAGGTGCAGGGCCCCTGTGCACCTCTGGGTCGGCTCCCGTCCACGGCGCGTGGTTGCCCGGTTCGGCCAGCCTCTCCGCCAGCTTGCGTTTGGCAGCTGCGAGGCGGGAAGCCACGGTCCGCTCTGGCACACCAATGGCCGAGGCGATCTCCCGATTGGTGTACCCGTGGAGGTGGCGCAGCACCAGGGCAGCAGCCTGGCGCGCCGGCAGACCCTGGAGGGCCGACACCAGGTCCATCTGGTCCGTTGTCCTGGTGGCATCAGCCACGAATTCGGGGCGCCCCAGGCGGCGGATGGTCTCGCCCACCTGGCGGAGGGTGAGTCGGCGTCGGTAGGTGAGGGCTACGTTGATGGCGATCCGGTGGACCCAGACCGGAGCCGGAGCGTCCGGGCGGAAGCGGGGCCAGGCAGCGTAGGCGCGTTCGAACGCCTCCTGGACGCAGTCCTCGGCGGCCGCCGGGTCCCGGACGATCGCTGTCACCGTCTGGAGAACCCGGGCATAGGTGTCACGGTAGAGGCGGTCGAAGTCGGCCGACGACCCGGCCTCGTAGCGTGGCGTGTTCACTGCCCGCCAGTTTGCTCCATCCGGGTGTGCTTGCGTCCCCTGACCCAAGTCGCCAAGGGTCTACCGGCGGTGACAGTTCAGTGAATGCGGTCGAGCCCGAAAGACGTCGAGGTACCTCTCGAATGGCACGCCGATCATCGTGACCCGAGCCTGGAACGAGTCGGACCGTGGCTCGACAGGAGACATTAGGAGTAGGTAGCAGCGGGAAGTGCCCGCTCGGTCCGAATCGGCATCCTGCCCAGTGGCTGGCCCGCAGGCGGTGGCCCGGACCGCATGGACTCGCCGACCCGGAACAGACCGCCCAGTGACCTCCCGCTTGGTACCAAGCCCCGGGTAGCCCAACATGACCACCAGTCCAGCTGCACCTATCGGCCGTCGGCGGTCGGCACCCGCGTAAAGGAAGCGCAGTGTCAAGTTCAACTGCGAGGGCCGACACCAACACCCGGGCCGTCCGCTCCATCGGGAGCCAACGCGATGCCCTGGCCCCCGTCACCGCGCCAATTGGCCGATGCCGAGGTCTCAAGGGCTTACCCACTCAATCTATGTAGGCCGTGAACGAACTAGAAATCGCTGACGGTGCGAGCCGCACCAGCTGCTCCAAAGGCTGATAGGTCACCTTGATCGTCACAGTGCAACCGATTACGTTCCCATTCGAATCATCGACCGCGACATTGGTGATCGAACTCGAGGTGATGGCCCCGGCGAAAGGCCCTGCGGCGGCCTTGGCGGGGGTGACTACGGCGGCCGACGGTGACGGGAGAGCGCAATCGGGCAGCTGGCCAGCCCCGAAGTTGGACGAGACCACCTCCCACCGGGCAGTCGTCCGCGCGCTGTTGGTGATCGCCGAGACCTCCAGCACAAACCAGGATCCCTCCGCGACTCCCAAAAGCAAGAGGAGAAACAGGGGCAGTACGAGGGCGAACTCGACCACCGAAGCACCTTGCGGTCCAGAGTGTCGCTGCCGCGGGCGTGGACGGACTCCTGGCCCGCCGTAGGCAGCCGGGACGCAAATCTTCACGGTTGGATCATCCAACTCGTGCTGGTACCGCTCACGGTAACAGCAGCCGGCAGGAGTGGGGTCAGCATATCCAGGTTGCATGTCGCGTGTACTGTCACCAGGGAGGAGTCGGTGCCCGGGGACGGAGGGGTTTGCGCTGGGAGCGACGTGGGCGAGATTGTCCAATGAAGCTCGTTTGAGGGGCAGGACAGGATGGACCCAGCGAACGATGAGCACCCGGCGTCTATGGCCGGACCTTCTGACCCTCCTGCAGTCGCCGGGCAGCCTGAATACGCCCCGCCCGGTGGCAGTTCAGCGGCGTAGGAAGGTCCGCTGGCGTAGGGAGCCTCACGTGCCAGGTACAGGGATGCCTCGCGAGCCGCATTGCTCATCTCAATTCCGACGAAGTAGGCCCTGGCGAGGTCCACTCCTCCAGCCAGGAGGAGAAGCAGAATGGGCAGGACCAAGGCGAACTCCACCATCGCCTGTCCTCGCCGCTTTTGGTTCTTCACGAAGTGGTTAGTGCAGGAGGGAAATGTTCAGGGGGATCGCACCTTGGGCGCCGGACTCGTCGCCACAGTTTGGCTGAGTTAGAGTTGGGCAAACCAAGACGCCGCCCTGACCAGAGATGTACGGCACCACTATGCCTGTGCATACGTTACTGCTCGCGTTCGTGCAGTTACCACTTGGATCTTTGGGATTCGGGGTCGCCTTAATCGCAATTAGTCCCATCACGCACATGTCCCAGCCTCCGGACACCTGGGGCACCGCCGCCTGGTTGGACGAGGCACAGTAACTGTAGCCCGACGGCTCGGTGCACCACGTGGTCTTGGCAACGCAGTCGATCATTGGGATGAGAAACTCCTCCCCGTTGGTGATGTTGGCCGTCCAACTACCATTGCCCGCGCCGACCGAGGCCCATCCTGGAGCCGTGAAGTTTGTGGGGGAAAATGTACCGGGCTTGAAGTCACCCTTGAAGCTGCTGTCGGTCGAGGTCGAGGAGCACGCAGCGTCAGTAGTCCAGTGATTGGTCTCGTAATAGATGACTGTATCTCCCAGAGCGACCTGCTGCGTGGGATCCCCGTTGGCGCACGCGAAGTAAGCTGCGAACGGCGCCGACGCCCCGCCCTCCGTCACCCGGAAGACTGCGGTGGCTGGCGCCGCCTCGCTTGCCGTGCCGATCCCTAGCACGTTCATGAGGCTCGTGTTATGAGTGTTGTTCGCGATCACCTCAGCCCCTGCAGCGGACACGACCCCGGAAGTGGTCTCGGGAACACCTCCACTTCCTGGGAATTGTTCGGGGCACGTGGCGCTCGCCACAGGCCAGAACTGGCATATCTTGGCGCCGGTCGCATTGGTGAAGTAGGCGCTGTACGAGGTAGCCCTAGTGCCCCCCGCGCCGTTGGCGGTGACCGCTTCCTGCACTGCTGACTGGATTTGCCCGTACCCCCATGGCAGGGATCCGGGCGTCGGCTGCTGGAATTGGCTGCTGAAATCCGCTCCCAACATGCGCGCCACAGCAAGGGAGGCATTGTCGGAGGCGCTCTGCAGTCCGGTCTGACCCATGTAGCTGAGTCCGGCGTCCAGGGCCAGGCCTGCCATCCCGATGATTGCGACCGCCGCGATGGCGAACAGCACGGCCACCTGCCCGCGGGCACCGGCCCTCGGCCCTCCCATAGGTCTTCCGGTGGTGCTTGCCGCCCTCCCGAACAGCCAGCCCATCCTCACCACCACCTCCCGCTGGGCTCCGTTGGCCAGCTGGTCCAGCTAGCTGACCCGCCGGCCCGGGCGTCGCTCGCTACGGGTACGGAAGGGGTCGCGTGGCGGTACGAGGGAGCCAGCCCCCCTCGGGCGGCCCGGCCGCGACGGTCAACGGCCGAAGGCAGGGGAACCAGACGCAGTTGCACTTTCACATACACCCAAACCACTGGGCTCCCGGGACTACCCGGGGGGGCGGGCAACGAAACCGTCATCCCATCCCACGGGGCTGTGACGGCGACTTGGAGTCCCCTCGCGGCCGCCAATGGCCGAAGGTCGGTCCGCCCCACCCGACGGTCGGATTTGACCCCTCCCCTGGCAGGCCCTATACTCCGGGCTGAAGCCTGGCTCGGCCAGGCGTTTTTGTGTGGAGAGATCGGAAGGTGCCGGCAACCATCATCACCCTGCAGTGCG
>DAHWNZ010000112.1:0-4516 GCA_027339635.1 Candidatus Dormiibacterota bacterium | reverse complement strand
CGGCGAAGAGCAAGACCGTGACAGCGGAGATCATCGTGGCTGATCGTAGGCGGCCAGCACCCAGTGGGCAAGGGTGTCTCCGGCTGTCCCGACCGAACGCCGGGAGAGGAAGCCAGCGGTCCCGCAGTCGCTTAGCACACGATAAGGTCTCTTATCGGGACCCTAACCCTGATCCAGTAAGGGGCGTGCCCTGCCTCCCCCAGACCATGTCTGCGGCCTAGAGGCTCGTGCGGCGAGGGAAGCGATCTGCGACCACTTCGCCCAGCAGAGCCCAGCCGCCCGCCCGGAAGGTGCGCGCCGCCACCATGGCTGTCAGACCGGTCGGTGCTGGATCGAGCTTCGGTGCCCAAACGCTAGGGCCACCGTGGTGAGTCCGTCGCCAAGCTGGGATGTCAGGTTGGCAGTCCATTGCACGTGGCATTCCCTTGGCCGCAGGGGTGCTGCCAGCCACGAACGGAGGCGACTCCCAGGGTCCGCCACTTGCAGTTGCCGCGGGCGAGTTCCGGCCCCGGCCCTCTCTCTGGGGCCGGCCGTTGGAGGACAGAGGGGGATTATTCGTCGTGGCCCCCTCGACCCGGGTGAGGGCGCTCTTTTCACAGCCGGCCCCCCTTCCGGTGGGTCGTGCTTCCTTCTCGCCGCGGGGGGCCCGGGTAGAGGTTCGCTAAACTCGGTCGGACCCAGGTCACTCGATTTCCGCTTCTTCACCTGAATCTTGAGTCGACCATACAAAGTCTCTAGTTCACTTCCCACCACTCTCCTTGACGAGGGGCCGCGAGGAAACGAGCGGCTCACCGCCGGGCTGGCGGTGGTTCTCCTGGTGGTACTCGCACTCGAAGGCGCGACCCTCCTGGTGATCCGGCAGTCCATCGTGCTGCACATCTTCCTGGGCATGGTGCTGGTGCCCCTGACAGCCCTCAAGCTGGCCAGTACCGGATACCGCATCGCCCGTTACTACTTGGGCTCTCGGTCATACGTGCGCCGCGGGCCGCCGGCGATCATCCCGCGGCTTCTCGGCCCGCTGGTGGCGGTGCTCACCGTGGGGCTGCTGGCGACCGGCGTGGCGTTGGTTCTGATACCCGCTGGTTCGAACTCTCTCCTAACTCTGCACAAGGTGGTCTTCGTGCTCTGGTTCGGGGCCATGACCCTCCACGTGCTCATCCATCTCATCGACCTGCCCGGACCGGGACTGGCCGACTGGCGTCCTGGGTCGGCATGGTTAGGTGGAATGACAGCACGCCGAGCCACCCTGGTGGCGGGACTGGCCGCGGGCCTCGTGCTGGGCCTTGCCTTCCTTCCAGCGAGCTCTGGTTGGGCGCACTACCTCGCCGGGGGGGGCATCACAGGCTGACTGCCTGGCCCCCTCCCCCACTCCGGCGCCGGTTTGGTCCTGGCAGGTGGCCTCAGCGACGGCCGGGGTGCCGTCCAGACACCAGCGGCAGTTTGCGGCGGTGCCATGCGCTGGTGCCGCCGTGGACTGAGACCGCCTCCACTCCCCTGCCGGCCAGGAGCCGTGCCGCCACCCGGCTGCGATGACCGGTGGCGCAGATCACGTGCACCTGTCCCCTCTCGGTGAGTTCCGCTGCCCGCCGCGCCAGTTCGGTGAGAGGGAAAGAGTGCGCTCCCGGAACGTGCCCGCCCGTGTACTCGTGGGGTTGGCGCACATCGACGACGAAGCATCCCTGGCGGTGCAACTCGGCGAACTCTTCGATGGTGACCGTGGGCACCGACCAGCGGCGGAAGATACCGAACATACCCTGTGGAGTATATTCGCGACGGGGTTGCTGCGGGCAGCCAAGCGCGCGCCAAGGGAGGAGTCAAGTTGCAGCTCGAGGCCAAATCCGCGGACGAGGTCCTGAAGCGTCTGCGGCGCGCCCACGGCCAGATCGCGGGCGTCATCTCCATGATCGAGGCGGGCAGGGACTGCGAGGAGGTGGTGACCCAACTGGCGGCCGCCTCCCGGGCCTTGGACAGGGCGGGTTTCAAGATCATCGCCTGCGGCCTTCGTCAGTGCGCCGACGGCGCCCAGGAGCTGAGGGAGACCAGCGAGGCGCAGCTTGAGCACCTCTTCCTCTCGCTCGCCTGACTCTCCAGCGGCGGGGGAGCCGATCTCCGTGCTCGCGGGGTTGGTCGCGCCACTACGCGCAGCCCTGGTTGTTGTGGCCCACCCTGACGATGAGAGCTTCGGCCTGGGGGCGGTACTAAGGGCTCTGGTGGAGGCTGGCATGGAGGTCCGGCTCCTCTGCCTCACGGCCGGGGAGGCGTCGACGGTGGGCGCGGGTCCAGCGCTGGTGGAGGAGCGCCGTCGGGAGGTCTTGGCGGCGGCCGAGGTCCTGGGACTGGCCTCAGTTCGGCTGGAGGCACTGCCCGACGGCAGGCTTTCGTCTGTGCCTTTGGGTGAGCTGTCGGGACTGGTGGAGGAAGAGCTGGGGGATGCCCGGCTGCTGGTCGGCTTCGAACGTCTTGGTGTCACTGGACACCCGGACCACTCCGCCGCAACCGCAGCGGCGCTCAGGGTGGCCTTGACTCGTGGTCTGGCCAGCCTGGAGTGGGGGGTTCCTGACGAGATTGCAGCGCAGTTGCGGGCCCAGGTCCCGACGCGCTTCACGGGCTTTGCTCGGGGCGCCGGAGACCCAAGGCTGGTCCAGGTGGACCGTGCGGTTCAGGAGCGAGCCATCGCCTGCCACGTGAGCCAGGACCCCCACAACCTGGTGTTACGAGCCCGGCTGGCGCTTCAGGGTGACCGTGAGTGGCTCCGCCTGGTCCACCGCGGCGTCAGGCTTCGGCGGACCGGGACCAGCCGGATGTAGGTTGGCAGGCGCCAGGGGTCCCGGTTTTGGCAAGCTTGCCGGGATGGCCCTACCTTTGGCACCGCGGCGTTCTGACCCTCCGCCACGCGTGGTGGTCGGTGAGATCCGACCCAGGGTGGACTGCGGGAGCCGGCCAGCCAAAGCCGCGGTGGGCGAGGCCGTGCCGGTGCGGGCTCGCATATTCGCGGACGGCAGGCTGCGCCTGCGCGCCCGCGGTCGGTTGCTTCCCCAGGGCCTGACCGGCGGCTGGTCAGCTGCGCGCACCTTCCCACTGGCGCCGCTCGCAGACGACTGGTGGGAGGGGCACATGTTCCCGGAGAGCCTCGGGGCATGGCACTTCCGACTGGAGGCCTGGGAGGACCGCTTTGGAACCTGGTGTGATGACGTTGCGCGGCGGCTTGCCGGCGGCATAGATCCAACGCCTGAGCTCGGTGAGGGCTGGGCTCTCGTGCACCAGGCGGCCCGTCGACTGCCCAAAGAGGAAGGCCGCTCGCTCAAGCTGGCGGCCACCGGGGCCGAAGGAGCCGGTCCCGATCGGGAGCTGGCCTTTCTCCTCGACGCTGGGCTTCAGAGCCTGCTGGCAACCGTGGTCTGGTCGCCGGTCACGATCTCACCCCCTCAGCCCATCTGGGTGGAGCGTCCCAGGGCGCTTTTCGGAAGCTGGTACGAGCTGTTCGCACGCTCCCAGGGCTCTGACGGCCTTCATCCCGGGTCGCTCTCCGCGGTCGCCGACCGACTCCCCCATCTGGCGTCTCTGGGCTTTGACGTTCTCTACCTGACCCCGATCCACCCGGTGGGGGTGACCGGCAGGCGCGGGCGGAACAACGCCGCAGTGGCCCTCCCTGGCGACCCAGGCAGCCCCTGGGCCATTGGGTCCGATAAAGGTGGCCACATGGATGTGGACCCCGAACTGGGGACGGCGGAGGACTTTCGCCGGCTCCTCTCTCGCGCCGCGGAGGTCGGGATGGAGGTGGCCATGGACTACGCCCTTCAGTGCTCACGCGACCACCCCTGGGTGAAGGAGCACCCAGATTGGTTCCGCCGCCGACCCGACGGTTCCATCCGGCCGGCGGAGAATCCCCCGAAGCGGTACGACGACATCTACCCCCTCGACTTCAGCTGCCGCGACTGGCGCGGCCTGTGGGCGGCCTGTTACGAGATCCTCGATCACTGGGCTCGCCAGGGGGTGCGAATCTTCCGGGTCGACAACCCCCACACCAAGCCCGTCCCCTTCTGGGAGTACCTGGTGGGACGCCTCCGCCTCGAGCACCCAGAGGCCATACTGCTGGCGGAGGCGTTCACCGCGCCGGCGATGATGCGGGAACTGGCCAAGGTCGGTTTCTCCCAGTCGTACACCTACTTCACCTGGCGGCAGACCAAGGACGAGCTGGTGGCCTACGGGCGCGAGCTGGCGGAGGACACCGCCGACTATCTGCGGCCGAACTTCTTCGTCAACACGCCTGACATCCTCACCGCTCAGCTGCAGGAGGGGGGCGAGGGCGCCTTCCGCTCCCGCCTTCTTCTCGCCTCCACCCTATCCTCGAGCTATGGGATCTACAGCGGGTTCGAGCATCTGGAGCGGGCGGCACTGCGGCCCGGCAGTGAGGAGTACCTGGACTCCGAGAAGTACCAGTACCGCCCACGACCCGACCACGGCGACCCGGCCATGGAGGGTCTGATCGCAACCGTGAACGCTGCGAGGCGGGATC
>DAHWNZ010000111.1:0-4574 GCA_027339635.1 Candidatus Dormiibacterota bacterium | reverse complement strand
TCCTCGAGTTGTGCGAGTAGACGACCGGGAACGACTGGCTAGAGAGCAGCTCAAGCTGGCACGAGGTGGCGTGCAAAACCGTGCCCGTAACGGTGACCGTCCCCCCAGACGCCGGCACCGACGACGGCGAGGCGCTGGCCTCTCTTCAGGTGGCGCTCATGACCCGGCAGACAGTCAGAGATGCACCCCTGAGCTGATCCCTGGGCCTGCCGAGGACCGCGATGGCGGCGCCGGTATGCTCAGCCGGTGGCCTTCCCCCAATACTCGGGCAAGCAGGAGCTGACGCCGTACCTCAGCCCCGAGCAGTGGGTGGCCTACCTCCGCAGGGCCACCGGCTGGGAGGGGCTACCCCCGCTGCGCGGGGTGATCCTCACCTTCAGCCCCGGATTCTTCGACCGCGTCGCCGCCGGAGCTGGCTGGCACGAGCTGGAGTCGCCCCTCACCAGCTCCCACGGCTTCTATGTCCTCGGGGAGGGGGCGAGCGCGGTCGGGATGGTGGGCCGCTTCGGGATTGGCGCCCCGGCCGCCGCCAACCGGCTGGAGGACCTGGCAGCGGCAGGGGTGGCGCAATTCATCGCCGTCGGTCTCGCCGGCGCTCTGCAACCCGAGATGGACATCGGCGACCTGGTGGTGTGCACCGAGGCGGTCCGCGACGATGGGGTCTCCCACCACTACCTACCGGGAGCTGCCCGGGCCCTGCCGAGTGCCGGCTTGACCGACCGGCTAGCCGATGAACTCGCCCGACGGGGAAGGCCGCTGCACCGCGGGCCGACCTGGACCATCGATGCTCCCTATCGCGAGACGGTGGAGGAGCTCCGGCACTACCGGGAGCAGGGGGTGCTGACCGTCGAGATGGAGGCGGCGGCGCTGGCAGCCGTGGCAGAGGTTCGCGGGGTAGGGTTCGCCGCCGGCTTCACTGTGAGCGACTCCCTGGCCGGGGACTCCTGGACTCCCCACTTCGAGGATCCTCTGGTGGACTCGGGACTGGACATGCTGGTCCGGGCCGCGGTACAGGCGCTGCGGTGCGCTTGAAGTAACGGAGACGCTGCCGCGGGTGCGGTGTCGCCGTCCGTGGGCTGGCCCGACGCAGTGAGGCCGCGACTTCGGTCCCGACTCGAAGCGGCTGAGCCCAAGCTCCGTAAAGTCTGGGTCGAACCTTAGAATGGCGCCCCGGGCCTTCCATCCAGGCACTCATTAGTGCACAATGGCTAGGCGGCGCGGGGATCTGAGAGGGGATGGCAGGTCTGGTGTCCGCATCCGCTGACGGTAGGAGTGCTGTGATGTCCCTAGTTGTGGTGGCCTGCGAGGAGCGCTTCCGGGACGCGCTCGAACCGCTGGTCGAGGGGGCCGGCTACCTCCTGCTGGATCCCACCACCAATCCTCCGGCGGGGCTGGCCGACGCTGACTTTCTCCCCAGCCCCGACACCGCAGTGGTCGTGAGCGAGATCTCAGGGCAGTCATGGGTTCACGTCTTCGACAGCCACGGGGTCCGCTACTGGCTGGTCAATGTGGGGAGTCCGGCGCACACCGGCTACCGGCCACCGGCCCGCCAGCCCCACCGTCGGCTACTCGGTTTAGGGCCTAACGACCGGGCCTACCTCACCCAGTTGCTGGATGACTGGCGGGACCGAGAGGTGGTCCGGGTGGATTGCTTCACCTTTGGCTATCGCGACGGGCTGCCGGCAGAGGCCGACTGGGTCGTGGACACGAGGTTCTTGGACAGCCCCTACTGGGTGCCAGAGATGCGGGACCTGCCGGGGAGCGACCCGCGGGTTCGCGCCAGCCTAATGGCCCAGCCGGGGGCACGGGAGCTGATCGACTCCTTCCTGCCCATGTTCCTGAACCTTCTCCCCCTGTACCGTGCCCAGCGCCGATCGGTTCTGCGCCTGGCGGTGGGCTGCACCGGCGGAAAGCACCGCTCAGTGGCCGTGGCCAGTGAGCTGGTCGACCGAATCAACGCAACTGGATCGGCAAGGGCCCGCAAGTTGGATCGGCCGCCGTTGCACGTCCCCCAGCTGCCCGACTGACGGCGGCGGCGAGAAGAGGGGTACGACCTGGCGCGTCGGGTGAGTCCAGACGCACGGTGATCGCCCACACCAGGGACACGACTGATGGCAGGGGGGCTTCGCGACCGATGCGGAGCTACTCCGCGGGGACCCAAAAGGTCCTCATCTCTCCGGTCGGCATGAGGCCACCCCGGCCGCTCGCCCTATAGGCGGCCGACTGGATCAACCCACTTCGGAATGACCCCATCGGCACACCGATGTGAAAGCGACCTACCACACCAGGGGTGGCAGACACCGCCATTTACGGTCCGTTCCGCAGATTGCGGTCAACCGCACCTCAGTCCGCGCAACCCGGCATCAGTCATGGCGTTTGGTGATGGGTGGTTGAGGAGGACATGCGAACCTACTGGCTGCACTCCCAGCCGCCACCCAGTCCGAAGCTGCCGCCGCCCCAAGGCGAGCTTCCGCCAGCTCTCTTCTTAGCTCCAGCCCGGCCACGCTCACCAGGACCAGGAGACCCAAAGGGGCAACGGTCTCTTGTGGGAAGAGGTAGGGAGTGAAGAAGGTCAAGGCGACTGGAACGGCCAGCAGGCTCATCAACAGCAACCAAGCGCGCGGTCGGCGAAGGTCTGCCGCCCTAGTCCCAAGCGCGAGCATGGCCAGGGGGAAGATTGCGGCCAAATCTTGAATGTGGCCATATGGGGTCACGAGGAGCCAGATCCCCAGCGGGAGAAGCACCAGCCAGCCGGTGCTACGCGGTCGGCGGAGTCGGCTCAGCTTCGGGGACCGGAGTAGAACGACTGTGACAGCGGCGGCCACTGCTACCCCGACCATCGCCACTGCGCCGACCGCTGGGTCGCGCAGGCCAGGCGCGAGGTTCCAGCGTGCAGGAGCGAACGCCGTCAGGCCCGGCAGGCCGACCAGCTCGCCCTGGAATGGCAGTGTCGCCCCGAAGTGGAGCAGCCGATGGATCCATTGGCCGAGGAGGTCGGCGCGCATCAGCAGTGGGGTCCCAAGCAGAGCCAGGGCCGCGATCGCTTCGCCCAACAGCCCGCGACGGAAAGTTGCCCAGCGCCAAGGTCGGGGCAAGACCCACAGCAGTGGTACCAGCGGCCAGAGGTCCTGCGGCAAGAGCAGAGCCCCTGCCATGGCAAGCGCCCCGGCCCAGTCAAGACGGCCACCGTCTACGGCCAGGAGAAAGGCCACGAGAAAACCCATGGAGAGTATGGCCACCTGACCCAGGTCATAATTGATGAAAGCTATCGTCGAGAGCGCCACCACCGCTGCCGCGCCGCCCGGGAATCTCCATCCCAGCGCTCGCGCCCATTGGTAGGTGCTGATCGCCAGGACGCCCAACATGAGTACATCCAAAAGACCATAAGCGGCCCAAAAGGGAAGCAGGCTGAGGGGGACCATGAGCAAGGCGAACCAGGGAACGTACAGAAATGGAGAAGGGACTGACGGTCCCCCGGGGGGGGTAACTCTTCCCATGACCGCTGTAAGGTGCGCGGCGCCGTAAGGGTCCTGTCCGTGGCGCAGCAAGTATCCAGCGGTATAGAAAACACGGAAGTCCCCGCCTGCCGGACGCGGTACCACGACGACCATGAACTTGAGGGTGAGCACTGCCACACCCAACGTCACCGCCACAGTCACCGTGGCGCACAGCACGATCCAGAGCGGGCACCTTCCCAGCCCCCACAACTGGACGGTCCCCATGCCGTCAGCATGGTACTCGGGTTCAGTCCGAAAGAATCTCCTTAGGGCCGATGCTCCCTCCGCAGCGTCGCCTCGAAGCCGGCGCCCCAGCCCGCCATCAGCTCTACTCCGGGAGCGTCCGGCCTGGCCCGCTTGCGCCTGTGGTACCGGTAGCCTTCCCACCTCCAGGGCGGGTCTACTGCCTGGCGTTCTACCCACTGCCCCGGCAGGTCGGTCCGGTCAGGTCAGTGGCCGACCCGGCCTGTCACGGAGTCCATTTAGAAGTGAGTCAAGGTGCCCGACCGGATTCATGGCATCTGCGCCGCCGGCTCGGCCCACGGATTGCTCGCGGTTTCGAGTTGCTAGGCGAGCCCAGTAGTCGCCTGCAGTTGGTGACCCGAAGCGTTCCGATAGAGGGGACCGTAACCGCTGGAGGACGAGGCGCGGAGAACGTCGGGCGATTTCAGGTGGCCCCGGCCGGAGGAAGCCCCACGAGCTGCCGATTCGCCAAGCCATCCGCATGGCCCGCGCCTAGCCGGCCATCCGTCGGAGGCGTATCTGGACGATCCGCCACCTATCCCGCTGGTTGATCTCCGTGGAGCGGGAGACGGGACTTGAACCCGCGACCTTCTCCTTGGCAAGGAGACGCTCTACCACTGAGCCACTCCCGCGGCCTCGTCGAGGATAGCAGACGCCTCACCGCGCTAGCGCCACTATGGAAAGAGCCGCGGCGAGGCCCAGCGGCCCAGCGAACCATCCGGCGGCCCAGAAGTGCCTGGAGCGCACGGAAGCTGTCCCACCGCCGGGAGCGAGGATTATCAGAGTGGAGAGTGACCCGGTCGGGGCCAGATTAGCTCCCAGGTCAGCCCCGGC
>DAHWNZ010000110.1:0-4590 GCA_027339635.1 Candidatus Dormiibacterota bacterium | reverse complement strand
GTCTAGAACGGTGGTTAGGATGGCGTCCCGCCCGATCTCCTCGACCGTGATCGGAAGTTGGCCGAGAAGCTCCAGGAAGCGCGTGGTCTGGGCTGGCTTGAGCCGGCCTCGGCGCTCCGCCGAGACGAGCACGTTGGCAACCTCCAGGGCCCACAGTCCAGGCACCAGCGCCTCTTCGTGACCCAGCCGATCCAGGGCCGACTCGGAGATCGGGGTCGTCTGATCTGCGAAGCACCACGCGAGCGCAATCGAAGCATCGAGGACGAACGTCACCGGCGCCCCGCCTGGATCAGGGCATCCAGCTCCAGGTCGCCCAGGGTGACACCTCGCCTGAACTCCCTCAGGGCCGCCAACGTCGCCTGTGGGGACTCCGCGGGACGGCGGGGCCCCGGCGGAGTCAGCAGGGCAACCGGAACCCCGTGCTTGGTTATGGTGAAGCGTCGGCCCCCCGCCACCTCATCTAGAAGGTGCGAGAGGTTAGTCTTCGCCTCGTACGCCCCTATTTCCATTGCGACTAGTCTAACACTAGTCGTATCACGGCGTTCCGGCCAGCGCCATGGTCGCGCTTTGTGGGTGTTGGGACCTGGTTGACGCTGCCACCCCGCCTGACCCCACGGCTCCCCTACCAAACCTCCTTTGGACACGCCTATTCGGGCGAGCTCTAAGCCTGAGATCGTAGACCACCATCTCCTTTAGATCCGCCCCCAACTCGGGGGCGTTGGCGAGGTGGAGAGCATCGAGCGATGGGAGTCCGGGGCAAGGCACCTGGACCACCGCGAAGCAGGTCGTGACGCTGGGCAGGACCAGCCCCGCCGTGTCCAGAGCGGTCGCCAGCAGCTCCTCGGTCAGGCGGCCACTCCTCCGGGCCGCCTCGGTCAGCCGCAGTCGCGACCACCAGCTGGGGCCATGGTTCGAGTACCACTCGCGCATCGGCTTCGACTCCTAGTCTTTGGTGATGAGCTTGAGGAAGGCGGAGGCGTCCAGCTACCCGATCACTCCCGGTCCGCCCGCAGCTCCTGGAGCACCTCGGCGCTGGCCGCCCGACCCAGCTCAGCCTCGGGGGAGGGATTCCCGCCCCAGGCGGGGCTCCTGGACCCCGCCAGAGGCGATCAGGGGGCCGCGCCGAGGTGCTCCGAGGGGGCGCTGAGAACTGCCACCAACCGTCCCCTCACGGATATCGCCAGGGTCTTACCCCGGGCCACCCGGCGCGGGGCGGCCGAGGCATGCCGCTGCAGCTCCCGAACCTCGATCGTATCCATCAGCGGCGACGGTAGCATCGCATTGGCGGGGCAAACCGGGCGCAGCACCGCGCGGTGCTCCCGGCTGCCGCCGGGGCGATTTTGGCTCTGGCCCGGCTCCCGGGCCTTTTGCCTCCGCCAAGCGGCGAGCCGAGCCCCGGGCAATCGGGGGATCAGCAAGGAGGTGAACCGGGCTCACCCTGAGCCGCAGCCTCCGGTGCCGGGAGCGGGCCAGGGATGGAGGGCCGGCACCGCCCGCTTCCCGCTGGTACGGATCAGAGGGGGCGGAGCGCGCCCCCGAGCCGGCGACCACCCCCGGGGGCTCCGCCCTCCGGGGCGCCGCCGGGAGGGCGGTGCCGATCGTGGGCATGAACTACTACGACCCCTTCCTCGCCGCCTACCTCCTGGGCGAGACCAAGCTGGCCTCGGAGTCGCTCACCGTGACGGGGGCCTTCAACCAGCTGCTGGAGGGGGTGTACCAGCGGGCCGGGGACCAGGTGGCCGACGTCCAGTCGGCCTTCAAGACCCTGGACACGACCCCCGTGACCTACGCGGACATGACAGTGCCCCTGGACGTCGCCGTGATCTGCGAGCTGACCTGGATGTGCGACTCCACCCCCAACATCTATCCCAATGCCAGGGGATATCAGGCGATCGCCGAAGCGTTCGTCAAGGTCCCCCTCGTGGCTGGCCTTATCAGCTGAGCCCGGGGGCGGAGAGCCACCCGTAAGAGCTGCTCCCGAGGTCGCGGCTGGAGGAAGACCCCTGCACCCCCTACCCGGGGTCGGGGCTGGGCCCCACCCAGCCGAAGTGCACAGCCCGGGATCCCATGGCCCCCCGGGCCGCGGGATCCCCCGGTGGCGGGGCGGGCGCCTGAATGCCACCCCGACTTCCCGAGGTCGCGACTGGGCTTGTCCCAGCCGCGGCCCAGGGCAGGGGGCAGCAGAAGCCGGGACCGGCGACGGAATGCCATTCCGACTTCCCGGGGTCGCGACTGGGCTTGTCCCAGCCGAAGCGCACAGCCCGGGATCCGGCGGCCCACCGGGCCGCGGGATCCCGGGTGCCCTAACCGGCGGGTCAGCCTGGCTGACCCGCGGGTTAGGGCAGGTTGCGGCGGGTCCTGGAAGATCCGCCAGATTGGCCGAAAACCACCCTCCCCCGCCTACACTGACCCTCGATGCGGATGTACGTCGCCCTGACTGACGGGGAATGGGCCAGCCACCTGCGTCAGCACCCGGAGCTGGAGGAGGTGAACTTCTGGCGCCCCCAGTCCAAGAAAGATGTCCACTTGCTTCAGACGGGCGAGCCCCTGCTCTTCAAGCTGCACGCCCCCGAGCGCGCGATCTGTGGCCTGGGCTGGTTCGAGGGATTCACCATGCTGCCGGTCTTTCTGGCCTGGAGGACCTTCGGTGAGAGCAACGGCGCCCCCACCTACGAGGAGTTCCTGGCCCGCCTTCGGGTGGGACGCCACGGCCAGCCAATTTCCGACCTGGAGGAGCTCAGCTGCATCATGCTGCGCCAGCCGACCTGGTTTGCCAGGGAGGACTGGATCCCAGAGCCATCGGATTGGGCTCCCAACATAGTCCAGGGCAGGACGTATTCCGCCGACTCCGGAGTCGGCCAGAAGATCTGGGAGCAGGTGGTGGAGCGCCTGCCGGCGAGCCTGCTCCCAGCCGGTGAGTACGCGGATGCCGGGCCGGTCAAGTTCGCCGAGAGGGTGACCCAGCACCGTCTGGGCCAGGGGGCCTTCCGGGCTCTCATAACCAACGCCTACGACCGCCGCTGCGCCTTCACCAAGGAGCGGGTCCTGCCGACCCTGGAGGCGTGCCACATAAGGCCCGCAGCCCGCGGCGGCAGCCACGCGTTCAGCAACGGCTTGCTACTGCGGGCGGACGTACACGCTCTGTTCGATGCCGGCTACCTTGGGGTGCACCCAACGACCCTCCGAATCCAGGCAAGCCCGCGCCTCCAGGACCACTTCCAGAATGGAGTGGAGTACCGCGTGCTGGACGGACAGGAGCTGTGGGCGCCCAGCATGGCCCGGGAGCGACCTGCACAGATGCAGCTCGAGTGGCACATGAACCACCTGTTTCGGCGATGAGAGTAATTCGTTCAGTCGTCGGCCAAGGCGGCCCGTTTGAGATCGGAAGTGGGTAGTCTCGGGGCATGAGGCGGCGTCGACATAGGCCCTCAGGTCCGAGTACCCGCGCCTCTTCCGGACGTACTTCGGACCGCGCCGTACGGCGTTATTCAGAGACCCTGTGGCGCATGCTCTTGCAAGTGCGAGTTGGCTGACAATCAGGAGTGGACCGAAAGCCTGCTGGAGGAACTACTCCCCTGTCAGGTGACAACCCCGGTGCTGCTCGCCTGCGACGATGAGGCGCTCCGGGCAGCGGCGGTTCGCGCACGAGTCAACCCTGAGAATGCTCCCAGAGATCTCGTTGACGCGGTCCGCCGCGAACACCGAATCTCCCCCCTGGATGGGTTCAAGCACGTGGTGGACTGCGGCGCTGCCTTCCGCCAAGCTAGCAGACCCAGAGCGGCTCCGCTCTTTCTCCCATTTTTGGCCACTTTGGTGCTGGCGGCGTCGCGCATGAGCCCTGACCAGGTGCGTTCCACCCACGCCTACTACCCAAGACTCCGCGAGCTGCTTCGCCTACCCCCGGGAGGGGAGGTAGAAGGGATGCACCATGTGAGCGTCCTCTTCCGTCAGGTGGAGGAGTGGTTGGCGGAAGACCAGGCGGGTCGCCGAGGTCGGTTGATTCTGCCCCTACATCCATCGCCACCGTACGTTGGCTACCCGGTCTCCCAAACAGTCTTTAGGCTCCGGGATCGCCAGATCCTGTCTCAATTCTTCGACGAGCGGGTTCGGCAACTCTCCCCCGGACTGGACACCCTTCAGCTCCTGCGCCACTGGAGTGGACGCTACCAGCTAACCCGCCACGCCCAGGAGCTTATTTGGCAGGACCAATTCGCAGATCGGGTGCGAGCGGCGATTCTCATCGCGTACCGACATTGGGACGGAAGTCAGCTCGAGGCAGAGGGCAAGCGGGCGTGGCGCGCCCAGCTCCGCCTCCACCCATCGCCGCTTGCACTGCACCTGTCCACTGCCAGTTCAGAGCCATTGGATCTCCACCTCGCCGGCCAGGCCGTAAGGCTCTCCCCTGGAAGTGAACTAGAGCTCCCATGGCAATGGGTCGACAGCCAGCGCGGGGTAATCCGCCTACCGGCAGCCCGAGGCGGCCCCACCGTCTTGTTGAATCTGAGTGACGATGTGTTACTGTTCCAACTCAGCGAAGGAGAACAACACGGATGGCGCGGGCTGTGGCTTGCGAACTCGACAGCCGCTGAG
>DAHWNZ010000010.1:0-64242 GCA_027339635.1 Candidatus Dormiibacterota bacterium | reverse complement strand
GCTGCCGTCCGCCAGCCCCAGGACTCCCACGATCACGGGCCGTCCGCGATTGGTTGATGTCATGCGCAGCTCTCCTGCTAGGGGTGATGTCCTGTGATCTAGGACGCCGGAATGTAGGGAAATCATCGCCCTGGCGGTGGCGGCCCGTGCTGTCATTGTCTCGGGCGACCGCCATCTTCTCGGGCTCGACCAGACCTTGCCGATCCACTCCCCGGCCGCCTTCTTGGAGCTGCTCGCAGATGGGTCTTGATCCAGCCGTGGGGTAATCACCGATGCCGTCAGGATAGGGCACCCCTACGTGATCTGGACTGAGAGCCCGCCAACAAAACGGCCCGCTAGGCGGCCGCGCGGCTCCATGCGATGAGCCAAGCCCCCGATGGCGGCGCGCGCGCGGGACAGAGCCGAGGCGACGCAGAGCGAGTGCTGGAAGGGGAGCTTCAGCAGTGAGACTCTCAGCATGTGTGGGCCGGGCATCGGTGGGTGCGGGTAGAAGCTGTCGGGGCCAGTCGGGTCCCGTTCTGGGCAGCCAGCCCGCGCACTCTGCACCACGACGGTGCAGCGTCCGGACGACGACGTCAAACGGCGGGCACTTGACCCCGGGTAAGCGGCTGCGCCGTCCCCTCCGAGCTCAGCTGACTCGGGTTCTGCCTCCCGAGTGCCTGGCAGTTGCAGCGACCTCATCGGGGGCGGCTGAATGCCAGCCTCTCTCGTTCGACATCGGGCCTTATGAAGCAATCCCGAAGGTGGTCGTTGACCAGGCCCAGCGCCTGCATCAAAGCGTAAGCTGTGGTCGGACCCACGAACCTGAACCCCCGACGACGAAGCTCGCTGGCTAGGGCCCTGGAGGAAGCGGTGACCCCGGGGACATCGCCAGGGTCCTTGGGAGCGCGCTGCGGGGCGGGCTCGAAGCTCCAGCAGAGTGCGGCCAGTGATTCTCCCGCCTGATGGAGCTTTACAGTGGCGCGAGCATTGTCCACGGCCGCCTCGATCTTCCCCCGGTGGCGTACGATTCCTGGGTCGGCCAGCATGCGTTCGACATCGGAAGGACGGAAGTTGGCCAGTATGTCCGGCTCAAAGCCCGCGAAAGCACGCCTGAAGGCATCCCGCTTGCGCAGGATTGTGAGCCAGGACAGCCCGCTCTGAAAGCCCTCCAAGCAGAGCCGCTCAAAGACCAGGACCTCTTCGCCGGTGGGCCTTCCCCATTCTCGATCGTGGTAGAGCTGGTAGTCGGCGGGGGCGGCCCCCCAAGGGCACCGTACGACCCCGTCTGAGCCCACCACGCGCTGTTCACGCATCTGCCGAGTATGGGCGCCCCCCGGAACGGGCGTCAGCTCTCGAGTGAGATCACGGCTGCCTCCGACTCACCGGCGTTCTAGGATCGGAGTGGGCAGGGGCGGGCTCAACGACGGTGGTGATAGCGAGGTTGTGGAAACATGATCATCGTCTGGCTGACCCTGGCGGTTGCCCTGGTGGTCCACGAAGGATCGCACTACCTACTGCTGCGCCTTGCCGGCCTGGACCCGAAACCTTCCTTTCACTTCCCCGGCCTCGGTTGGAAGTTTCACACCCAGGGGGCCACATCCAGACAGCTGGTAGACATCTGGCTCGTAGGCCCGATCATGGAGGCCCTGGTGTGGGCCGGTTCCGCCCTGCTCTTCCCGACTTGGGCGTGGGAACTGCTGCTGGTGATGGTGGTGGAGATGGCGACCAACCTGCTGCTGCCCGGCAGCGACGGCCGACGCGCGCTGCGCCTGCTTCGGCCCGGGCCGACCATTTCCACCATCACCGGCTTGTCCCCTGAGGCCTGTGAGACCGGTGCCGGGGCGGCCGTCTCAGATGCACCCCAGGAGCGCTTCGCCGAGCGCTGATTTCGTCTGGCTCTTGTCAGACCTGCCACCTATCCCTATGGTGGGGGCAGGGCGACCCCGCGAACCTCTCTCGGGGCCGCGACAGCGGCTCTTCGGAGGGGTGCATGGCGGCCAAGGTGGGTCTTCTGGTGGGCGCGGAAAACACCTTTCCCGCCCCCTTCATCGATCTGGTCAACGAGCGCGGTCGCCAGTTGCATGTGTCCGCGGAGCTGGTCCGGTTGGGCGGCGCCCGTGAGGTTGAGGATCCCCCCCGGTATCAGGTGATAGTTGACCGGATCTCCCATGAGGTCCCGTTCTACCGGGCCTACCTGAAGAGCGCCTCGCTGCTGGGCACGGTGGTAATCAATGACCCCTTCTGGTGGGAGGCCGATGAGAAGTTCTTCGAATGCACCCTGGCGCGCCGCCTGGGGGTTGCCGTGCCCCGCACCGTGGTCCTGCCCAACAAGGAGTACATCCCCTACATCGACCCCGCGCGGTCGCTGCGCAACCTGGAGTATCCCCTGGACTGGGACGGCATCCTGCGCTACACGGGGCTCCCCGCCGTGCTCAAGCCGAACACGGGAGGTGGCTGGCGCGATGTCTACATGGTCGACTCCAAGGAGGAGCTGATCCGCGCCTACGACCAGACCGGTACCAAGACCATGATCCTGCAGGAGAGGATCCAATGGGATGACTATCTGCGCTGCGTCGTGATCGGTGACCAGGTGCTGGTTTTCCGCTACGACCCGACGAAATCCTTCACGGAACGCTACGTGACCGATTCGCCACCTAACCCCGGACTCACCGCCCTCGCCCAGGAGCAGGCCCTGACGCTGACCCGGGCCTTGGGCTACGACATGGACACGGTGGAGTTCGCGGTCCGCGATGGGGTGCTCTACGCCATCGACTTCCTCAACCCCGCCCCCGACTTCGACAGCTTCTCCATCAAGGACGCTGGATTCGAGTGGGTCCTGGATCGCATGAGCCAGCTGGTGCTGCGCTATGCGACCGGTGAGATCTCGCCTCCCTGGAAGGGCGCCCATCTTTGGTGGCGGCACGTGTGAACCAGGCGCTGGCCGCGCGGGAGGCCTTCGACCGGCTGCTGGAGGATGACTCACTGCTGACCGAGAGCAGAGAGTTTCTCCAGCAGGGGCAACACGAAAGGGGGCTCTACTTCGGGTCCCATCCGCTCTGTGTCGCTCTGCGTCCCGAGTTCTTGACCCAAGAGCAGTACCGCGAAGCAAGCCGGGCCGCCCAGGTCATCTGGGGAGCACTGGACCGTTTGGAACGAACGCTCCTCACGGACCAGACCATCCGCGACGAACTCGACATGGACCCTATGGAGGAACGACTTGCCCTGGTGGACCCCGGTTACCGGCCCTCCTCTCCAGGCTCGCGGCTGGACAGCTTCGCGGCCGAGCGCATCGCCTACGTCGAGTACAACGCCGAGTCGCCTGCGGGGATGGCCTACGGCGAGGAATTGAGCCGAATCTTCTGGGACCTGCCCCTCATCCAGGAGCTTAGGATGAGCTATCGCCTGCGTCCCCTGGTCTGTCGAGATCGTCAGCTGCAGGTGATGCTGCGCGCCTTCTCGGCTTGGAGTGGCAGCGGAGAAGTGCCGGTGGTTGCGATCGTCGACTGGCCCAACCTCCCAACCCTGAGGGAGTTCGAGCTCTTCCGCGAGTCCTTCGAGCGCCAGGGGGTCACCACGATAATCTGCGAGCCAGCGGAGCTGGAATACTCAAAGGGTGTCCTGAGGGGGCCCGAAGGAACCGCCATCAACCTGGTCTACCGGCGGGTCCTGGAGACCGAGCTGCTGGCGCGGGAGGGTGCCTGGGAGCAGCTCTGCGCCGCCTATCTGGACCACAAGGTGTGTTTGGTGAACTCATTTCGGGCCAAGCTTCTGCACAAGAAGATGAGCCTGGCGCTGTTGTCGGACGAACGCTACTGGAGCCTGTACACGCCCTCGCAAAGGGTTGCCATCCGGGCCCATGTCCCCTGGACCCGCAAGGTACGGCCCGGGCCGAGTTCTCGTGATGGAGCCCAGATCACTGACCTTGTCGACTACGTGGTGGCCCACCGCTCTGAGATGGTTCTCAAGCCCAACGACGAGTACGGTGGCAAAGGGGTGGTCTTGGGCTGGACCGTGGACCAATTTGAGTGGGAGCAGACGGTGGCGGTGGCGCTCACGCAGTCATATGTCGTTCAGGCCGCTGTGGACGTGCCGAGGGACTCGTATCCGGTCGTGATGGGCAACGAGGTGGAGATGCTCAGTCTATCGCGGGACATGGACCCCTACCTCTTCGACGGCAAGGTGGGCGGCCTCTTGGTCCGGCTCTCCTCCTCCGCCCTGCTCAATCTGACGGCGGGGGCGGGCAGTGTGGTCCCGGCATTTCTGGTGGAGGGCGAGTTGTGACTTCCGAATGGTTCACGATGGGGGTGGAGGAGGAGTTCCAGATCATAGACCGGCAAGGACAGCTCCGGTCCCACATCGAGACGCTCCTGGCCGAGGCTGCGCCGCTCTTGGGTGAGGACGTCAAGGCGGAGATGCTGCAGTCGGTGGTGGAGGTTGCCACCCCCGTGTGCCAGGACGTGCACGAGGTGCGCCGCCATGTGATCCGCCTGCGGGGCGCCGTCGCCGACCTGCTCGCGCCTTTTGATCTGCGCATCGCTTCAGCGGGCACCCACCCGTTCGCCAACTGGCACGAGCAACAGGTCACCGCTCTCGAGCGCTACAAGATGCTCGAGGAGGAGATGCAGGACGTGATCCGCGAACTGCTCATCTTCGGGATGCACGTCCACGTCGCGATCCCGGACCCCGAGCTGCGCGTGGAGGTGGCCAACGAGGCGCGCTACTTCCTGCCCCACCTGCTTGCCCTGTCCACCTCCTCGCCATTTTGGATGGGCCGAGACACCGGTCTCAAGAGCTATCGCAGTGTGGTTTGGTCACGATTTCCCCGCACCGGGATCCCCCCGGAGTTCTCCTGCTACGACGAGTTTGAGAACTACACCGACCTGCTGGTGCGCACCGGCTGCATCGACAATGGCAAGAAGGTCTGGTGGGACCTGCGCCCGCACTGCCTCTATCCAACCCTCGAATTTCGCATTTGCGACGCCGCGACCACGGTTGACGAGGTGGTCTGCCTGGCCGGTCTCATCCAGGCGATCTGCGCCAAGCTGGTCAAGCTGCGGAGGTCCAATCTCGGCTTCCGCAAGTACCAGCCCAATCTCATCGCCGAGAACAAGTGGCGGGCGCTGCGTCACGGCCTGGATGGGAAGCTGATCGACTTCGGGAAGGGGGAGGAGGTGCCGATGCGGCAGCTGGCCCTCGAGCTGCTGGAGTTTGTCGACGACGTTGTCGACCAGCTGGGTTCCCGCAAGGACGTCGATTATCTTCATGAGATCCTGGCCGGAGGGACCAGCGCGGATCGGCAACTTCGCTGCTACCGGGCGACCGGCTCCCACCAGGCAGTCGTTGAGCTGCTGGCTCGGGAGACCGTGGCAGGTGTTCCCCACAGCGGTTCCGTGGAGCGCTCTCTGGGGACGCTCTTCCCCGACTGAGGCCCGGTAGGTCAGCAGAAGCGGGGCAGATGGTGCGCCAGCTGGCTGCGCCAGGAGGGCCAGTCATGGGGGACATCCCAGCCCCAGAGATCCAGCTCGTGGGGGATTCCCTTCTCTTCGAGCAGACGCGCGAAGGCCCGTGTCGACTGCAGCGCTCCGGTGGTGTCCTCCCACATGCCCTGGCCGCAAACCAGGTGCAATCTGGCGCGGCCCCGCAGCCACTCCAGATGGCCGCCCTCCATGTTGGCCAGATAGTCCATCGGGTTGTTGAAGTAGGCCTCCGTCCCCCTTTCCCACCCGCCCCCCACCACAGAAACGTCGTACACCCCCGAGAGGCAGAGCGCCAGCGGGAATAGGTCCGCCCGCTTGAGGCAGAAGTTGGCGGCGTGGTAGGCGCCGAAACTGCATCCCACCAGGCCGATGTCCATCTCTCCGCGGCAGTCCCGGTGAATCGCGGGCACCAGGTGGTTGACCACCCAATCCTCGAACCTGCCGTGACTCCTTGCCCGGTCCTCCAGGGATAGGCTTGGATTCCTCCATGATGCCTGGTCGAAGCTGTCGACGCAGTAGAGCTTGACTCGGCCGGCGTCGAGCAGTGGGCTCAGCGCGTCCAGCATGCCCCTCTCCTCAAAGTCCAAGGCGCGCCCCATGTCCGTCGGGAACACGATCATGGGCCGTCCATAGTGGCCGTAGGCCATGACGTTGCCGGGCCCGGCTCCCGGAGATTCGATCACCCAATGCTCACGACGCATGACCGTCCTCCCCTCCCTTGGAAACCCAGCAGTCTCGCAGCAGCTCCACCAACCCGGGCACGAACGCGTCGCGCCAGGCAGTCCAATTGTGACCATCCCGCAGCCGCAGCAGGCGCGCTCGATAGCCTAGGCGCTGCAGGCTTGCCGCCATCGCTGAGTTGGCCAGCAGGGTCTCCTCGACCAGACCGCATGTGAGCGTCACTGGGATAGGGGCCGCCGCCACCCTTGCCCGGTGCACGGCCTCGGTGAAGGCGCAAATCCTCTCCATGTGCTCGAAGCTCAGGGGTTCGGCGAAGTAACCGTGGTTGAACACGCTCGCGGACTGCAGGAACAACCCCCCCCAGAGCTCGGGGGAACTCCAATGCGAGTGCAGTAGGGCGAGCCCGCCCAGGCTCGCACCCATGCTGACCATGCCCCCCGGCTGGGACCGGATCGGGAACCGCCGGCAGAGCTCGGGAAGAACATCCTCCCGCAAAGCCTCCACGAATCTGGCCGACGCCGAGTAGTCCTGGTCTCGCCGGATGGGGTGCAGGAGAGCGGCGCGGAAGTGGGGCAGTCTCCCGTCGGCGACGGTCGCGTCGAGCAGCTGGGTGAGGGATGAATAGAGGTCGTACTCCAAGCCATCAAGCGCCACCAAGAGGGGTAGGGGCCGGTCGTCTTTCGAGCCCGCGGCGCTCCACACCCTGACGTGCATCGCCCCAACAAGCGCCGGGCATGGGATTTCCAGGTCGTCGGTCGTGCCTCTGGGGAAGGGCGCTACCCTGGTCCAGGCAGGCGCTCTGTACTGGGGGAACTCCACCACCGACTTCTCACCAAACGGGCCCGCCGCGCGCTTGGGATTCCAGGCGTCGAGCCCGAGCCCATAGCTGCCATCGCGGTGGCGAAACTGGAGCAGGTATTCCATCCGGTCCACTGGGGGCCGGGGCAGCACCAGCTCGAACCGGCCTTCCCTGCGCACGAGGGGAATGGGGCTGCGGGGCCAGGCGACCTCCTGATAGAGGCTCAATTCGGTCACATCGGCTCCCAGGTCCGGAACACGGAAGGTCACCTGCTCGTCGCTGACCAGAGGCCCGAGTGGGCTTGTCTCCACCATCCAGGTCAGCTGTGGCCGGTCTGGTGGGAGATGGCTTCCGGGGGCGAGAAGGCTGCTTCCGCCCGAATTCGGCGGCTCAGCAGGGCTCGTGCCGCAACCATTGTGGCCGCCCCCAGCACCATCTCGCCGCAGGCCACGGTCCAGGCACCGGGATATCCCAGGTGCTCCACCAGGATCCCGAAGACTAGAGGGCCGACCACGCTTCCCAGGCGCCCGCCCGTCTGGGTGATGCCGCTGGCGCGAGCGGGGCTGCGGGGATGAGTTCTGACGACCGAGAAGTTGAACAGGCCGTTCCAGCCCCACCCGATCCCGAAGGCGACGACGGCCCCGGGGACGAAGACAGCCGACGCGTGGAGGGTCGCGCCCAGGGCCAACGTGGCGAATCCCGCGGCGCCCACCAGCATCATGGCGATCACAAAGGTGAGATGGCGGCCACCGCGACGATCGGCCAGGAAGCCCACGGTCACCCTGACCGTGATCCCACAGGCGCTCGCGAGAGCCGCCAGCAGGCCAGCCTCCCCAGGGCCCATCCCCTCGCTCACCGCAGAGCTCACGAGGAAAGCGCCAAGGGACGAGCACGCCGTGAGGGTGAGGCCGAACCCCACTGCCAACGCGACCAACGGTCCCGTGGGTTCGTGTTTGGGGCGAAGCAGCGCAGCCTTGCGCTGAGCCGACACTGAGAGGCGGGGATGGGGGAGCAGCAGAATCCCGGCCACCGCCACCAGCGCCGCACCAACGAAGGCCCAGCGCCATCCCACCGTCAGGGCGAGCGTGGGGACGGCCACCCCGCCAAGCAGGAAGGCGAGGGGCACCGCCGCCTGCTTGATCCCGAACGCGAGCCCCTGGCTGGTCGTCGTGATGCGCCGGGAGAGGAACAGATTGGATGCCGTCTGGCCCCCGCTGCTGGCCGCTCCCGCCAGCACCAGGGCTCCCGCCAGCTCCGGCCAGGAATGCACCAGTGTCGCGATGAGGAGCATCACTGCGGCGCTGACCATGGCCGAGTAGCGAAGCATCCGCAAGCCTCCGAACTCCTCCGCCAGACGCCCGGAGGGGATGGCGAAGAGAGCGCTGGCCGCGTAGCTCGAGCCGACAACCAGCCCCAGTTCAGCCGGGCCGAAGTCAAGGCTCCTCCTCAACTCGACGGCGAGCGTCCCCACCAAGAAGGTCGGCAACGTGATCGATGTCACTGCGACAACGGTCGCCCATAGATCTCGGCTGCCCGCGCCGGCCCGTCGGGCGGGCTGGTCCATGATGGCGTTGGGGGAGCTCATGCCCTTCGATTCTCGGGGTGTCTGCCCAATAGCCGCAGCGGCAGGATGGAGAAGGGAAGCATTTGCGCCAGCTCCGGCCGCTATGGTGGATGCACCACCGGGCCGCACTCACCGAGGAGGTCGCGCTGGAAGAGGACTTCGTGATCCGTTCGGGCCGTGGGCCCGTAGACCCTGGGGAGCGCATGGTTACCTCCTTAGCCGCCGACGACCTTCTCTTCCCCATTCAGGACACAGACGCCCAGCTGATGTGGCGGCTGCGATCCCAGGACGAGGCCGCGCTCGGAGCGCTCTACGACCGCCATGCGGCGGTCGCCTTCGGCCTGGCGCTGCGCATGCTGCGCGACCGCGCCGCTGCCGAGGAGGTGGTCCAGGACGCCTTCGTTACCCTCTGGCGCAGGGCGGCAGCCTACGCACCCGACCGGGCCAGCGTCAGGACGTGGCTGCTGACCATGGTCAGGAGCCGTTCAATCGACCGGATCCGCCACGTCACAGCCAAGGAGTCCGACTTTGCCCTCGACGACGAGCCAGAGCTTGTGGCGGTGAGCGATACCTGGCGTCTGGCCAGCGAGGGGATGAGGGCTGACGCGGTGAGGGATGCCCTTGGGGCCCTGCCCCCCGAGCAGCGACAGATTCTCGAGTGGGCCTACTTCGGCGGGCTGTCCCAGACCGAGATAGCGCAGCGGACGGGGATCGCCGTGGGGACGGTGAAGAGCCGGACCCGATTGGCCCTGGAGCGGTTGCGCCGCCTGCTCGCCGACAGCGTCGCGGCCGAGGCTCCGGAGCAGTGAAGGATGGCAACGCCACGAGCGGCGATGTGCTGAGCTGCGATCAGGTTCAGGACCTCCTGGGAGCCTTTGTGCTCGACTCCCTCGATGCGGCCCAGGTGGGGCAGGTGCGCCGGCACCTCAGCGGTTGCCCCAGCTGCCGCCAGGAGGCGGACGAGCTGCGCGCAACCGCGATGGAGATCGGCGAGGCCGTAGCTCCGGTCATGCCTCCACCCATGCTGCGGGAGCGCATTCTTGCGGAAGCTCGTGGGCCGAGTCTGGCCACTCCCTCGAGTTACCCGCCACCTGGTCGGCGCATCCTGGCGGGCGGCCAGCGGGCTGGCTGGGCCGTGGCGGCCCTCGCGGCAGCGCTGATGCTGGCGGCTGGGGGCTGGGGCCTGAGTGAGCACTTCGGCCATCCGAGCGCACCCCAGTCCTCAGCCCTCACCGCCACGGCGCTGACTCCGGTGGACCGCCTTATCGCGAGTGGCCAATGCTCTGTCGTCACCCTGACCCCCGCCGCAACCGGGGCCGGTCAGGCCGCTCTGGTGACTGACCGGGCCAACGGTGTGACCTATGTCATCCTCTCGGGCCTGCCCCGGTTGCACTCCGACAAGGCCTACACACTGTGGTACATCGGTCTGAAGGCGGGCAGCCCGCGGCCGGTGCCGGTGGGCAGCATGACCAGGGTGGGCGCATACCGTATGCCGCTCTCCCCCAAGGGATTCCTGAAGGTCGCGATCACGCGCGAGCCGGGGCCTCACGACGCGACCCCGCTGGGGCCGGTGTTGCTGTCCGCCTCGCTGTCCTAGCCGAGGACAAAAACCGCTCCTTGTGATCCGACCTGACGCGGGGAGCGTACCTCGCTTTGCAGCCCCTCTGGGCGATCGACCAAGGGCCGCAATTGATGCCAGTACGCCAACCCGACCGAAGGAGATTTGCATGAACAAGGTCACCCGTCGCGTCTTTCTGCGGCGCGCCTCGTTGGGCGTAGCCGCGGTGGGCGTCGCCACCACGGTGCCCGGCTTTCTGCGCGGTTCCGTCAAGCCGACCACCAAGACGTCACCTAACTCAGCCCGGCCGCTGGCCACGGTGGCCCAGGAGGGGCCCCTGGTGGCACACATCCAGGATGTGTCCTCCGGGCAGATCACCCTGATGATCGGCAGTCGCGAGGTCACGTATCAGAACCGAGAGATGGCTAACCAGCTCCTGCTGGCGGCCCAGTAGGGGCGCGGCCCCCCTCACCACTCACTTTTAGAGGTACCAAATGTCATCGCACCGCGAGGCGCCGGAGATCTCCAAGGATCCCGTAGCCGACAACACCGACCTGTACGCGTTCGTCAGCCCCGACCAGCCGGACACGGTCACCCTCATCGCCAACTTCATACCCCTGGAGGACCCGGCGGCCGGCCCCAACTTCTACGAGTTCGGCAACGACGTCGTCTATCAGATCAACATCGCAAACTCCGGCCAGGGCACGGCCGACATCACCTACTCCTTCGAGTTCTACACCGAGATCCGTGACCCCGAGACCTTCCTCTACAACACCGGCACCATCTCCTCCTTGGACAGTGCCAACTGGAACCGGCGCCAGTTCTACAGTGTCACCAGGATCAGCGGCGGTCGAGCCGAGGTTCTCGCTCGCGATCTGCCTTGTCCACCCTGCAACGTGGGTCCGCTCTCTACCCCCGGCTACGCCAACCTGGCCCAGGCGGCGGTGCACACCCTGCCTGGCAACAGGACGGTGTTCGCGGGCCAGCGCGCCGAAGGGTTCTACGTGGACCTGGGGGCCATCTTCGACCTGGGCGACCTGCGCCCCTTCCAGACTCTGCACATCGGCCCGCGCCCCGCGGCCCCGGGGGTGAACGCCACGGCCGGCAAGAATGTCCACTCGATCGCGCTTCGGGTCCCCAAGACCGATCTGACCCGGGGCGGTTACGCAGCCACCGACGGCAGCGATCCTAGGTCCGTCATAGGGGTCTGGGCGGTGGCCCAGCGGCACAAGGCAAGCCTTCTGCACGGGGACGGCCCGAGCTTTGGGGTCGGCCCGTTCAAGCAGGTTTCTCGGCTCGGGATGCCCCTGATCAACGAGGTCATCATCCCCATGGGGCGCAAGGACCGTTGGAACCTGGACAGCCCCGACCATGACCAGCAGTTCGCCGCCTACTACGAGCACCCGGGACTGGCGGGCTTGCTGCCCGTGCTCTACCCGGACGTCTTTCCCAACCTGGCGGCTCTGGACAAGGCAGGGACATCGAGGGCGGACCTGGTCGCGATATTGCTGACCGGGATCCCCACCGGAGTCGTCAGCGGCTTTCAGAACTACACCGGAACCGTGCAGGCCGACATGCTGCGCTTGAACATGGCGGTTGCGCCTACGGCCAGTCCCAGCCTGATGGGCCTGCTGGGGGGTGATGCGGCGGGCTTTCCCAATGGACGCAGAGTCTTCGACGACGTCACCACCATAGAGCTGCGAGCGATTGCAGGAGCGACCTATGCTCTGGTCGACAAGAGCTACAAGCCGGATGCGGCGGCCGGGCTCATCTACGACGTGATCGACCCCACCAAGTACTCCCCTGCCACGCTCAGTGGGATTGGGGTCACCTATCTGGACAGCTTCCCCTACCTCGGGACCCCCTACGACGGCTTCGACACCCCATCTACCACCACCACCTCGACCGGCATCTGAGGGTGGTGCAGATGGCAGAGCGCGACCGGGTCCTGGAGCCGAGCCAGGCCGTGATGGTCGACGTCGGTCCCGGACACGGTGCCCTGGTCATCACGGCACCGGCGGCAATGCTGGGCGAGGAGATCGAGATAAGTCCCGCGACCGATCCCGCCGCTCGTCAGCACGTCTACGTTCTGCGGCGCACCCTGCCTCGGAAGACGGCCTACGCGGCCGCCTTTCCGAGGCTGCGCGCCGGCGCGTATCTGGTCTGGGGGCTCGGTGACCGCGTGGTCGCCACCCCAAGTGTGCGTGAGGGCGAGGTGGTGGCGATCACCTGGCCCGTGCACGAGATCTCTTCCAGGTCCCCTGAACCGGCCGGCCCTCGGCCGGCCTCAACCGACAGCTCTCACCTCAAAGGAGTCTGACATGCTCGCACCGTCTCACATCGTTTTGCTGGGTCTCGTGATCCTGCTTGCCTTAGTCGTCTTCGGCCCCAAGCGGCTGCCCGAGTTGGGCCAGGGTGTGGGCCGTGCCATCCAGGAGTTCAAGCACGCCTCGAGCCAGGCGGCTCAGGAGTTCAACACCACCAGCGCTGAGCTCAAGGGCGCCATCTCGCTTGCCCCATTGGCGACCCCCGCCGGATCCCAGGGTGCGGTACCTGCCCAAAGCGCAGCTCCCGTGATCGTCCAGGATGTCCTTCCTGCTCCAGCAGACCACAGCGCAACCAACTGATCAGTATCTGGAGCTTTTGAGCCATGGCCGCCCACCCTTACTCCGCCCCTATCACGCCGGGCCGCCACCTAGGCGGCGGCCCGGCCCAGGAGGAGTCACCCGCCTTAACCCTGGTCGAGCACCTGGAGGATCTGAGACGGGTGGTCATCATCTGCCTCATCGCCTGGGTGGCCGCGACCAGCCTTGCGTTCGTTTTCAACCATGAGCTGATCCAGATACTCGAACGCCCGCTGCTGCTGGCCCTGCGCCACCGGGGATCGTCGCCATTCGGCAACAGCATCATCGTCACCAGTCCCCTGGAGGGGCTCTCGATTCCGTTCAAGGTGGCGGCCGCGGCCGGCATCGTGATCTCGCTGCCGATCGTGGCGTGGCAGGCCTGGACGTTCGTCGCCCCGGGCCTGCTGCGCCAGGAGCGCCGCCTGTTCGCGCCCTTCATTGCAGCGACTCTGTTCTGCTTCGCAATGGGAGCGACCTTCGCGTACTTCATCATGCCGGTCGGCCTCAGCTTTCTCTCGACCTTCCTCGGCAGCGACGCTGTCTACCTCCCGGACCTGGGCTCGTATCTCTCCTTCTTCGCCCTGGTGATTGTGGTATTCGGGGTCGCCTTCGAGATGCCGGTCGTGCTCTGCCTGCTGGCGGCGGTGAGGATCATCGACAGCCAGAAGCTGCGCCGGTGGCGCAAGATCTCCTATTTCGTCATAGTCGGAGTGTCCTTGGTCATCACCCCGGGCGCTGACCCCTTCACCCCCACCTTTCTGTCCGTCGCTCTGGTCGTGCTCTACGAGGCCAGCGTGCTGGTGATACGGCACGGTCTTCGGCGATAGGAACCTAGGTTCGGTCCACCGAATGCTCTGCGGCGAGTCGGTGGCGCCGCCTGGCATTCCGGAGCTCCGATCCGGGACCGGAATGCGCGTCCGGCTGGGCACATGAACCGCAGCAGCCCTCGCAGCGATTTTTGCATCCGCGCAGGCCGCTCCTTGGTCACCCGAGGAGCGCCGTAGGGATCAGCGGGACCCAGGAGCAGCGGCAGTGACAAAGGTCACTGCCCAGGGTGATCGCAGGCGCCATCCCTCTCGCTGCGGAGATGGTCGGCGCCGAGGGCGGTGGCGCAGCCGGTGTGAGCGGCGGCTCTGGGAGCGACTCGCCGCCAGCATTGGCGATGCGCGCGGACCAGTCCCTCTCTTCATCAAGGCTTGCGTGATGCGGCGATCGGCGGGTTGGCCCAGCACATCGTCCGTCGCGGCCCGACCGTCAGCCTGCGACTACCGCAGCGAAGACCGAAGGGCATCGTGGCGGTCCGTCCTCGCGTCGAAGTTACCTGCTAGACTTATCCGGAGGACGCTATCCACATACAGTGGAGGCTCCCCATCGGATTCGAGCGGGAGGAGCGATGGCACCGAACCCTAGCGGGTCGCGACCTGGAGAAGCACAGGCCGTCGCGGCCTGGCTCACGGATGCCTCCAACACAGGTCGGTGGGTGGTGGATCCCTCGGCAACCAGGGCGAGCTTTCAGGTCAAGCACTTCTGGGGAGCGATGACCGTGAAAGGCTCCCTGGCGGGGGCTGCAGGTGAGATCGTGATCGGGTCAGACGGCTCCGTCTCCGGTCAGGTGACCTTGCAGGCCACCTCGCTGGACACCAAGAACGCCAAAAGAGATGCCCACCTTCGGTCCGCTGATTTCTTCAAGGCCGCCGATCACCCAGAGGTGGCGCTGAGCTTGACCTCTGTTCGACCAACCGGTGAGAGGACCCTCGAGTGCTCCGCGCTGCTGACAGCAGCCGGGGTTGGCACGCCCGTCGAGTTCAACGCCACGGTCGACCGCCCCAATGCTCAGTCCATCAGTTTGACAGCGGAGATCACGCTTGACCGGACGAAACTCTCCATGACCTGGAGCCCGATGGGGATGGCTTCCCGGACGGTCATCACCACGGTCACAGCTCGCTTCGTCCGCCCACGAGAGGGAGCAAGTCCCGCCTGACACGGTCCTCGGCGCCACGCGAGCGTGGGGAGCGCCGCCCCGAAATCCCTGGCACCAGCCGCCAGCGCAATACGGCTCCTTTGAGGAAAGACATTGGAAGAACCGGTGGCAAACGATCCGACACCTTGGATTGCCGCGCTTCGCGATTCGCATCAGCGGCTCCGGACTATCAGCCGCGGACTTTCAAGCGGAGCGCTCCGCCAGAGGTCGTACGCCAGTGAGTGGTCCGTTGCTGACGTACTCTCCCATCTGGGTTCCCAGGCCGAGATCTTCGAACTCTTCCTGAAAGCTGGTCTCGGGCACGAGCCAGCCCCAGGTCCGGAGCAGTTCCAGCCCATCTGGGACAGGTGGAATGCGCGCTCGCCCGAGGCCCAGGCCGCCGACTCGATTCTTGGGGACGCGGAAATCCTCAGGCGTTTGGAGCAAGCCAGCGACAATGATCGGACACAGTTTCACCTCAGTCTCTTCGGTCGCGAACTCGATTGGGCTGGGCTGGCACGGATGCGGCTCACCGAGCACGCGATCCACACCTGGGACATCGCAGTGGCATTCGACTCCGAAGAGGCAGTGGGATCCAGCGCCGTCAACCTCCTGATCGATACCCTGCCTGAGCTGGCGGCGAGAACCGGTAAGGCGGGGGCCACGGCACTGCGGCTCGCCATCGCCACGACCGCTCCCGAGCGGCACTTCGACCTGGAGGTCAGCGACGCCGTGCTTCTGCAACGGAGCCAGGGCGGCGGCGAGCCTCCCCGATTGACGCTGCCGGCCGAGGCCATGGTCCGGCTGGTCTATGGCCGCCTCGATCCAGCTCATAACCCGCCGGTGGACGCTGACAAGGTGGATATGAACGAGTTGAGAAGCGTGTTTCCCGGGTTCTGACACTGCCCCGTGCCTGGGATGACGCCCCTGGCCACCGCCAGGGTGCGACCGCCTCCGGGCTGAGACAACCGAGAGCACGGCGTCCCACCTGACGCATGGGATGAGGCTGCGGGGTGCCACAGTAGCCGGGCGGGGGACCAGGCGGCGATCAGTGGCGGTCCCCCCCCCAGCAAATCAGGTCGGAGTCAGCGAATGGCCCCGGTCCGCGTGATCGCCTTCCGGACCCGCTCGTCGCGACCCGGCCGCACCCCTCTGCTTCCGCATGAGCTGGCATGGCTCTGGGCCGGCCGTCACCGAGTGCGCCACCATCTGAAGGCCGCGATCGTTCACTGTGAAGCCTCAGCCTGAGCTCGCGACGGCACCATCCCCTGCGATCATGGCCTCAGCACATTCACGGCTCACCGCAGGGGGCACTCCGCGTCATGGTTCCGAGCGATTTCCATCTCTACTTTCAAGCGATCGTGGGGGCTGCGGCGGGCCTCATCGGATTGCTGTTCGTGGCGGTCTCCCTGCGCCCCGACTCGGTCTTTGGCAGCAAGGCGTCAGCTCGGGGCGAGGCTCTGGCGGGCAGCGCCTTCACGGGCCTGGTCAACGCCTTTTTCGTGAGCCTGGTCGCACTGATGCCGAATACAGATGTTGGGGCGGTGGCGGTGGTGATGGCACTGCTCGGGCTCTGGCACACGGTCCGGGAGCGACGCGGCTTCAGCAAGAACATGCTCAACGTCATCTCCTTGCTGCTGATACTGGCGGCGCTCCTCTATCAGGTGGATGTCGGGGCGGTGCTGATAGCCAGCCCCAAGGCGCCTGGCGCGGTCGGCACGCTGGCGGTGCTCCTGCTGCTCTCCCTCGCGGCATCGCTCAGCCGAGCGTGGCTGCTACTTCAGGGTCGGCACCTGGCCAAGGACACCCCTGATGAATGAGGCGGTCACGCGGAGGGGCCCCGCCTGATGAGAGCAGGTCCGATTGCGGTCGAGCCGGTCAGCGATCCGGCCGAGTTGCTCTTTCGAACGATGGCCCTGTTGAAGACTCGGCAGGTTGCCAACAACCTGCTCGCCAGCGTGCTCGAGCGGCGGGTCGGGGACCGGCTTGCCGGGCACTACTGGATCGCGACCCGGGATGGGCGCTGCTGCGGATGCGCGGTGCAGGCGCCGCTGCAGATGCGGGTGCTGTTGCCAAAGGTCACCCCGTCGGTCGCGGTCGAGCTTGCCATCGCCATTGCCAGATCCTCCACCCATATACCTGGGGTCGTGGCCGACGCGACAACCGCAGCCACCTTCGCGGGACAGTGGAGCGAGTCCAGCGGAGCGGTCGTCCATCCCGTCGAGGGCCAGCGCATCTACCGCCTTCGACGCTTGAACCAGCCAAGCCCAGGCAGGGGTCGAATGCGTCCGGCGGCCATCTCCGACCGCCACCTGCTGAGCACCTGGTTCGTGGGCTTCATGGCGGAGACCGGGGCCCTGGCTGAGAACCCGGTGGAGGAGATGCTGGCCCGGGAGCTTGCCCTCGGGTCCATATTCGTTTGGGATGATGGCGGACCCCGGGCAATGGCCCGAGTCTCTCCGGCGGTGCTGGGCCTGGTCAGGATCGGCTCCGTGTACACTCCACCCGACTGCCGCCGCCAGGGGATCGCGAGCTCCTTGGTCGGCGCCCTGTGCGCGCTCATTCGCTCTCAATACCGAGCAGTGCCGGTGCTGTACACCCAGCTCTCCAACCCAGCCGCGAACAGGCTCTACCGGCGCCTGGGATTCCGCGCTGAGACCGAGGTCCTGAGCTACAACTTCGTGGGGGAAGCCCCAGGCTCCGATTAGTGGCGACCCGGGCGGGCGGGATCCTGGCTCAGGTGGTGAAGTCCAAGGCCAGGGTGTGGGAGGCGCGCTGGTCGCGGATGGTGACCGTGAGCACGTGCTGTCTGCGGTTGAAATCCAGATGTAGATCGGCTGTGGGGTCGGATGACCGCAGCAGCCGGTAGGAGGAGAAGAAGGATGGCACCGCGATCCTCAGCGTTCGGCCCGCGGTCACTCCTTTGAAGGAGATCTGCAGCTCGCCAGTGTGGTAGTCGTAGCGCAGGCGGGTGAGAGTCCCGGGGGTCATCTCCGGATAGGCGCGCGCGACTATGCGCAGCCGGGATGGTTGGCGGATGAAGGCCCAGCTGCCGCCCTCGTCCCAATCCCAGTAGGCCCACCCGAGCCGGAAGCTGTCCAGCTCATTCATCTCCTTGGCGATCCAGGCGTTGCTCGAGGCACCCGGGGGCCCACCGATCTCTCCCACCCAGGGTGCCCCGTCAGCCGTCTTGGCCTGGTTCTCGAGGAGGCGGAGCGGTGACTTGTACTGCGGGGTCGGGGTCTGCCAGGGGGGCTCGAGGAGGGTCGCGAAGACGTGGCTGGAGAAGATCTGGTTGGGGTACGGGATCTTCCCCACGTACGTGGGCAGCCCGAAGTCCAGCGATTGCTCTGACATCAGCATCTGGTGAGGCGCGATCTCCGCCAGCTTGCTCATCAGAGAGGCCTCGAACGGGAGCAGGAACTTGGCTCCGAACAGCCCCGAGGGGATGGGGAAGGGATGGGGTTCGTTCCACAGGTCGAAGGCAGCCACCGCAGAGTCATTTCGGAACGCGCGCGCCACGTAGCTCCAGGCATCGGTCACGTCCTGCTGCCAGCCCCCGAGGTCCGACCAGAAGATGAAGTAGCTGCCGAGGACGCCAGGGGCGATGTGCCGGTTCCAGGGGGGCGGCGCGGGGAATGTGGTGGGCAGGAAGCCCGCGCTGGCCCAGCTGGGCGCTCCGTCTCCCCCGTAGTAGGTGCTCCAGTCGATGTTGTGCATATCCAGGATCGAGTAGATCCCGTGAGCGGCAGCCTGGGCGACCACGGTCTTGATCTCGTCCAGGTACCGGGTGGAGAAGGTTCCCGGCTCCGGCTCCAGCTGGGCCCAGCTGATGGGGATCCGGATGACGTCGAAACCGTCCTGCTCCATCCGCTCGAAGGAGGCCGCCGTGGGGACCGGACCCGGGGTGATGTCCTTCGCCTGGAGCAGCCCTGTGACATTCATGCCTCTGAGGAGCACCTGCTGTCCGGAACTGGTGAAGATGCTCCGGCCGTTGCTGTGCAACCAGGGGAGGGTTGAGATGCTGGGCGCGTCGGTCGACTCCAGCGCGGCTCGAGCGCTGGCGGGATAGGTCGGATACGAGTTGGGGATCAGGGCATACACCACCAAGATCAGGGACAGACAGACAAACGCGCTCAGCGCCAGGGTCAAGCACCCGCAGCAGCCTCGGCGACATCCCCGGCCGCGGGCCGGCCGGACCGCCCTCCAGGCTCTGCGGAGCGCCCCCCTTCCCCTCATCGGCCCCCGGCTGTCATCGTTTCCCCCAACAGTGCTGGTGAACCCAGGTCATGCTGCATGCACCGGTCTGGTGGCGGGAATCTTCACTCGGCCCACCAGCCAGCCCCCGGCCAAGAGGGCGGCCGCCAAGAACACGAACAACATGGGGAACCCGGCGTTGTGATGAAGACCGTTGCCGAAGTCCAAAAGCGGTCCGCCGATAGCCGTCGCCAGAATCCCCGAGCCTGCCGTCGCCAGGTTGGAGATGCCCATGAACCGCCCCGACTCCGCAGGGGGCACGAGGTCTGTAACGAGCGCCCAGTCCACCGACAGCAGCATCCCAAAGGCACTGCCAACCACGACGCCGACGGCGTAGACCCACAGCAGCGAGGGGGCCGGAATCAGCAGCAATGTGCCCGCGGCACCCAGCCACGCGGCGGCCCGCACGATCGTGATGCGCCCGACCCGCTGCGACAGCTTGCCGGCGGGGAGAGTCACCGCAATGGCGCAGATGACCACGACCGCGAGCAGCACCGATGTCGCCCCCGATGCCCGATTTGCCAGGGAGCTTCCCGACCCCGGGTAGAACAGCGCCTTGATGTACAGGAGCGCGAAGTCGGTGAGGCCGGTGATTCCCATGAGGGCCAGCAGACGCGATATCAGCAACCAGGTGAAGTCCGGGTTCTGACGGAATCGGAAGCTGAAGACTCCGAGCAGGGCATCGCGCTTTTTGGGGAGCGGTGGTGCCGCCGGAGCGTCGGGAACGAACCTGAGCGTCAGCACGAGCGCCAAGACCAGGACCACTCCCGCGGACCCGAGGGCCAGAGGAAGGTGTCCAACCGCGATCAGCTGGCCGGTCAGCAGGAATCCGACGGCGGTGCCCGCGAAGACGGCCAGACCGTAGTAGCCCGCGGCACGCCCGCGCTCATGCTCGGGGACCTGATCGGGGAGGAGGCCCTGGTAGGCGCCCTCGGCGGTGTTGGAGCAGATCTGCAACGCACAGTAGGGCAGGATCAGGGCCCCGTAGCTGCCGGCCAGGGCGAGGCCCACCAGACACACCAGGTCCCCCAGGGTGCCGGCCAGCATGAACGGCTTGCGCCTTCCCCAGTGGATCTGCACCCTGTCGGAGAACGCGCCCGCCATCGGTTGCACGATGATCGCCACCACCGCACCGGCGACGGACAGAAACGCCAGCGCCACCCCGCGATGGGCGGAGGGCACGGTCCCCACGATGAGGCGGGGCAGGATCAGCGCCCCCATCCCCTGCCACAGGTAGTTGATGGCAACCCAGTAGGCCGAGAGCGCCAGAAGCCTCCACGCGGAGAAGCGCACGGTGATCTGCCGCTGCTGCCGTTTCGACGATAGCAATGTCGAACTCTGGCTCATGACCGCACCACCTATGCCTCTGGCGCACCGGGCGCATCCGCTGCAGCGAGTCTACGCCGCCCCAGCGAGCCTTGATAGCATGCCCAAATCATCGGTCTCAGGGGGAGCGCTGTGGTCAGGCACACGATTGCACTGGAAGGGGGCCGATCACTTCAGGTGAACGAGGCGGGCGATCCCGCGGGACGGCCCATACTCATCCATCACGGAACTCCGGGATCTGGCCTCCTACTCCCGGAGTGGACCTCCGACGCGGAGCGGCGGGGGCTGCGGCTGATCGGCTTTTCCAGGGCCGGATACGGGCTCTCCTCCAGGGCCCCGGGTCGTGATGTGGCCCAGGTGGTGCAGGATGCGCTGCCCTTGCTCGACGCGCTCCAGGTGGACCGCTGCGCCACCTGGGGCATCTCTGGCGGGGGACCGCACGCCCTCGCATGCGCCGCCCTGATCCCGGAGAGGGTGGTTGCCGTCTCCTGCATCTCCGGGGTTGCGCCGTATGGGGTCGAGGGGCTGGATTGGACGGCAGGCATGGGTCAGGCGAATGTGGAGGAGTTCGCCCTGGCCATCTCCGGCGACCATGCTGGCCTGCTCCGCGCCAGCGAGGACATGGCCGCTGGGCTGCGCACATCAGCCCCCGCTCAGCTGGTGGAGGAGATGTCCACCCTTCTGTCCGGGGAGGACCTTGCGATCATGCAGTCTGACTTCGGAGCCCACGTGCACGAGCAGATGCTGGAGGGGCTGCGTGAGAGCGCCTTCGGCCCCTATGACGACGACCTCGCCTTCTCGTCTCCATGGGGATTCGATCCCGCCGACATCCGAATTCCCACCCAGGTGTGGCAGGGAAAGCAGGATCTGATGGTGCCGTGGGACCACGGAGTTTGGCTGGCCCAGCGCATCCCGGGGGCGGAGGCTCATCTTCTGGAGGGTCTCGGCCATCTGACCGTCGCCGCCAGACGAATCTCCGAGGTTCACGAGTGGCTCGCGGCCCAGTTCTGAAGGTGGGTGGACGGGGTTCTGTAGCATGCGGGTCCATTTCTTAAGGGCTGCCACCCGCGCCACCCCTGTTCCGAGTCGACGGCTTGACCCCGGAGCCGAGACGTCCTGTCGGGGTATGCTGGCCCCCGGCTCAGATTGACCGGGGGTTCCCATTGCACGTTCACATCTCCGTCGACATGGAAGGGGTCGCGGGCGCGGTCACCGGGACGGACGTGCTGCCCGGACAGACCGACTATGAGCGGACCCGCCACCTCATGACGGCGGAGGCCAGCGCGGCGGTCCGAGGTGTGTTCGCCCACGATGGTGAGGCCACGGTCACCGTGGTCGACTCCCACGGGCCCTTCACCAACATCATCCAAGATGAGCTCGATCCGCGTGCCCGGCTGGTAAGGGGGAAACCGCGCCCACTGGCGATGATGACCAATGTCGAGGGTGCTGATGCCGCAATCTTCGTGGGTTATCACGGCCGCGCCGGAACGGCCGGGTCGGTCCTCGCCCACACCATCAACGGCGGCTGCGTCAGCGACGTCCGCTGCAACGGGCGGCCGGTGGGTGAGATCGGGCTCAACGCAGCCCTGGCGCAACACTTCGGCGTCCCGGTGGTTCTGGTCTGCGGCGACGATACGGTCGCCGCAGAGGCGGCCTCGGTTATCGAAGGAGTCAGCACGGTGGTCGGGAAATGGTCCCTCGGCGCCCGGGCGGCTGAGTCCCTGCACCCTGCCCGAGCCTGCCAACAGATAGAGCAGGCGGTGCCGGCCGCTCTGACCGCGCGCGGAGCGGTCAGGGCCCTGACCTTCCCGGGCCCGGTCGAGGTCGAGGTTGATCTCTACCGGGAGGTGATGGTCGAGAACCCGCTCCTCATCCCGGGGGTCGAAAGGACAGGAGCGCGCACCGTCGCAGCTGTGGCTCCGGACTTCGTCCACGCTTACCGGCTCATCATGCTGGTCACCATGCTGGCGGCTGTGGCCAACTGAATCCGGAGGTCCCTCGGGGCCTGCCGACCGCCGACGACATCACCGACCCAAACGGCCGCGGCTCAGTCGCGGATGGCCAGGTATGGGCGCGGGGTAGGGGGCAGCACGGCCAGCGCTCACCTCCGGGCGGGCGTGGCCAAGGTGGATCAAGGGGGGCCATGTCCCCTCATCGAGTGAGGGCAAGCCGCATCTGGACCAAGTCGAGCCCGGAGTATCCCGCCTTCGAGGCTGCTTCCCTCCTGCGTGAGCGTATCGAGCGAATCGAGGCGGAACTTGCAGGGGCGACAGCTCTGCGCGAATTGGCCATGACCGCCAGCAGCAACGGCTGTCCTGGGTGGAAGTGGAGATCGCCGGGGCGCTGCGTCAGACCGAGCTGGACTTCACCGTGCAGCCGGGTCGGGTGACTGGATTCCTCGGCCCGACCGGCGCGGGGAAGTTAACCACGATGCGGGTGATCCTCGGGCTCGACGCCCCGACCGCCGGGCGCGCTCTGATCGCTGGCCGCAGCTACAGGCAGATCACCGGACCCTTGCGTCAGGTCGGATCGCTGCTTGACGCAGGCGCACTGAACCCAGGACGCAGCGGCTGGCAACACCTGTGGTCCGTTGCTCAGAGCAATGGGATCGACGAACGCCGAGTGCGTGAAGTTCTCGACCTGACCGGCGTGGAGAGCGTCGCGCAGCGGCCGGTCGGGACCTTCTCACTCGGGATGAAACATCGCCTCGGGATCGCGCTCGCGCTGCTCGGCGACCCACCGATCCTCGTCTGCGATGAGCCGGCCGACGGCCCCGACCCCGAGGGCGTCCACTGGAGTCGCGAGCGGTTCAAGACCCTTGCCGCGCAGGACTGGACGGTGATCGTCTCCAGCCACCTGATGAGCGAGATGGCGCCCGCCGCCGACCATCTCATCATCATCGGCCGCGGCCGACCGCCCGCTCGTCACCCCCTTGCTGCAGGGCCTGCCCGGCGTTGCGGGCCGCTCCACCGGTGCCGTGCTTGACGAATTTCTGCCAGGAATTCCTGGACTGCTCACCTGCTCCACCGGGTTCGGACCGGGTTTCACCATTCTGATGGAACGTCTGCGGGTCACTCCGACCGCCCGGGTCGCCCTGCTCGCCCATCCGATCCTCGCCCACCCAGCTGCCATGTTCCTCTTCGTTGCGCTCCTGGGCGGTGTGGGCGCCCTCTTCGGGTTCAGCAGCCATCTGGCCTTGCCGGTCGTGGCCGTGCTTGCGAGCTGGCTGGCCGCCACCGTGAGTGCGTTCTCCATGGCTCTGGCGCTTCGGAGTGGCGGTGAGATTCAAGGGCTCGCCGCGGCCGTCAACGGTCTCAACCTGCCCGTTCTGCTCTTGGGCGGAGCGCTCCCACCGCCGGTAATCGGTCCCGTAGGGCTGCGCGTATTGGGTCATTTCGACCCGCTGCACTACCTCGTTGCGGCCGCTCGCACACTGGCCCAGGGGCCGCTTGCCAGTGATACCCGGCAGGCGTTCGCGGTCCTGGTGCCTCATTGCGCGGTGACCTTCGCGTGGGCCACCCGAACCTACCGGAGCGCGATCGCATGACATTGGTGGATCGAGCCCATCCAGAAGCCTCCCTCAGACCTTGGGCCACGGCTAGCTGTGGTCCCGGTCGGCGCGGACCGTCGCCCCTTCTCCCGCCTCCGGCCGCCAGTCAAGTATGTTGGGACCGTGAGCGGACGAGAGACGGCCGTCAGCCCGCAGGACTTGCCGCGCCTGCTGGTGGAGCGTGTGAACGCCGGCGATCTAGAGGGCATCATCGATCTGTACGAGATGGGCGCGGTCCTGGCTTTGCCCGGCGGCGGGATCGCGGTCGGTCGAGATGCAATCCGAACCTTCTACGGTGAGTTGCTGGCAACTCGGCCGACCTTCATGGCGGGGGCGCAGCTGCCGGCACTCGAGAGTGGCGGCCTGGCTCTGACCTCCACCCGGTTGGTAGGGGGTGGTGTTACCGCGGAGATCGCCAGGCGCCAGCAGGACGGGACCTGGCTTTGGGTGGTTGACAGGCCGGATGTCCTGGAGTGAGCCGACCCCGGGGGCTCGCTCGAGGAGCTTTTGCCGGCCGGGCCCTCGGCCCCACCGAGCCACTCCTGAGATGCGCACCCTTGCGATCCTTCCAGTGTCGGCGACCTACTGGCTGTGGGGTGAGCCCTGGCGATTGGCACAATTGTGGATTGCGGCCTTGATGGAACGGATGGAGCATCCATGACCAAAGCGGTGATCATCGACGGCGTGCGGACTCCCGTCGGTCGCTACGGTGGAGCGCTGGCCGGAGTGCGCCCGGATGACCTGGCCGCTCTCACCCTCAAGGGGCTGGGCGAGCGGACGGGCGTGGATCTCGGCGATGTTGAGGACGTCTACCTGGGGTGCGCCAACCAGGCGGGCGAGGACAACCGCAACGTGGCGAGGATGGCGCTGCTCCTGGCTGGATATCCCATCGAGGTCGCGGGCTGCACCGTCAACCGGCTCTGCGGCAGCGGCTTGCAGGCCGTGGCGGATGCCGCCCGCGCGATCAGCCAGGGAGACGGGCCGCTCTTCGTCGCGGGTGGCGTGGAGTCCATGAGCCGGGCGCCGTGGTCGGTGCCCAAGCCGGATCGGCCCTGGGCACGGGGCCAGCAGGTGATGTATGACACGGCCCTGGGATGGCGCTACGTCAATCGGCGCATGGAGGATCTCTACGGGATCGACTCGATGGGGCAGACCGCCGAGAACCTGGCCAATCTGTACTCGATAGGGCGTGAGGCACAGGACCGCTTCGCCCTCCAAAGTCATCGCAAGGCCGTCCGCGCCGAGGCGCAGGGGGCCTTTCAGGCGGAGAGGATAGCCGTCACGACCAAGGCCGGGGACGTGGAGACGGATGAGGGCCCGAGGGCTGACTCCAGCCTCGAGAGACTCTCCCAGTTGCGTCCGGCCTTCGCGGAGCCTGGAACCGTCACGGCCGGCAATTCGAGCTCGCTCAACGACGGCGCCGCCGCCCTGCTCCTGTCCGACTCCGACTATGCCGAGGCGTCGGGCCTGGCTCCGATGGCGGAGGTCCGGAGCGCGGCGGTGGCCGGAGTCGCCCCCAGGATCATGGGCATCGGACCGGTGCCGGCATCGAAGAAGGCACTGGCGCGGGCCGGGCTCACACTGGCGGACATCGGTTTGATCGAACTCAACGAGGCTTTCGCCGCCCAGTCGCTAGCTGTTCTTCAGGAGTGGGATGTGGACCCACAGGACGATCGTCTGAACGTAAACGGGGGGGCGATCGCACTCGGGCACCCTCTGGGCTGTTCCGGCGCGCGCATCCTCGTGACTCTGGTTCACGAGATGCGCAGGAGGGAGGTCCAGTTCGGACTGGCCACCATGTGCATCGGCGTTGGCCAGGGCATAGCGATGGTGGTCGAGCTCAAACCCTGATGGATGGGGCGGAGAGCGCCGGATCCCGGTAAGCTCCCAGGAATCCCCGGCGCCGCCGCCCCGTCAACTCCAACTCACTCGGGAGAGTTCATGACCCAGGTAGACCAGATCGCTCTCGAGTACCAGCAGTCCCTGGCCATGCTGGACCCGGTCGGTGCCTTCACCCGGGGCGACCTGAGCCGGGCGGGAGAGCTCACGGATCTATCTCCGGATGGCGAGCGCGTGCGCGCGGACCTGGCGCGGACAACGATACGCAGAGTTCTGGCAACAGCCGCTGAGGAGCGAGCGGGCGTGGGTGCCCAGGCCATGCTCGAGCGTCTCGCAGTCGTATGCGACAACTTCGATCAAGACGAATGGATGCGCGACCTGAGCGTCTTCGGGGCTCAATCACAGATCCGAGGCAGTTTCGATCTCATGGCCAGGACCGAAGAATGTGACTGGGACCTCATAGCCCACAAGCTGACCCTGGTTCCCAGGGCCGTGGAGGGCTTAATCGCAACCTTGGCTGAGGGACTTGCGCGACGCAGGTTCGCCGCCCGCCGCCAGGCGCTGGCCTGTGCCGCCCAGACCAGGGTCTGGGGCGGTGGTGGCCCGGGACGTGGGTTCTTCACCACGCTGGTCATGGGATATCGTGGCGCCGATACGAAATTGGCCCACGCCCTCGAAGAGGGGGCAGGGTCCGCCGCGCAGGCGTATTTGGAGCTGACCAGATTCCTGGAATGGGACTATGCCCCGTCGGCCCCGGCTCGCGATGGAGTTGGGCGGGAGAGGTATCACCTGGCGCTCCGTCGCCACCTGGGCATGGAGCTTGACCTGGAGGAGGCCTATAGCTTTGGCTGGTCGGAGCTGGCGCGCCTGGCGGCGGAGATGGAGAGCGTGGCGGATAGGATTGCCCCCGGCCAGGGGGTCCCTGGCGCCGTGTCAGCCCTGGAGCAGGACCCTGAGCTCGCCATCGAGGGAGAGGACAACTTTCGAGCTTGGAGTCAGGACTTCCTGGACGCCACGGTGGCCGCCTTGGACGGAACCCACTTCGACATCCCGGACCCTGTCAAGCGTGTGGAGGCGATGATCGCGCCTCCCGGTGGCAGCCCGGCGATGTATTACACGCCCCCGTCTTCAGACTTCACCCGGCCGGGTAGGACCTGGTACCCGACCTTGGGGCGCACCCGCTTTCCTCTTTGGAACGAGGTCTCGACCGCTTATCACGAGGGTGTGCCGGGCCATCACCTCCAGCTGGCTCAGACCTGCTACCTGGCCCAAGACCTCAATCCGTTCCAGACGCTGATCGGAGGCGTGGCCGGGCACATCGAGGGCTGGGCGCTCTACGCGGAGCGTCTCATGGACGAACTCGGCTTTCTGGAGCGCGACGATTACCGCCTGGGGATGCTGGCCTCTCAGGCGATGCGCGCGGCCCGGGTGGTGGTTGACATCGGCCTGCACCTTGACCTCCCCATAACGCGGGGGCAACGGTTCCATCCGGGAGAGCGGTGGTCGTGGGAGCTGGCGGTCGAGTTCATGATGGAGAACAGTCGGCGGAGCCGGACCTTCTGCGCGGGCGAGGTGGACCGCTATCTCGGCTTGCCGGCGCAGGCCGTCTGCTACAAGCTCGGGGAGCGAGTCTGGCTTCAGGCTAGGGACCGGGCCAGAAATCGCTGCGGGGCCGCGTTCGACCTCAAGGCGTTTCACCGGATCGCCCTTGATCTCGGCTGCGTCGGCCTCGGCCAGCTTCTTTCCGAGCTCGGCGGGCTCGAGCCCGCTGACATGCCTGGACGCCCCTCTAGGTAATCCCCGTGGGCCTGAGAGACTAGGGGCATGGAGACTCCGGAGATTGAGAACCTGATCCTGGCGAATCACGTGGAGGCGGTCAATGGACTCCTCTACATCTCCGGTGGCGGCTGGACCGACCATTGGAGACCGGCCCCAGCCGTATCTGGGCCCCCGATCATCAGCCATCTGGGGGTTGCGGTAACCCTGGTCGTCCCTGCCGCGGCCCCGCCCGTGCCCCAACAACTCACGGTGGCGATCGCGGACGATCAAGGACGTCAGGTGGCGGGGTTGCAGACCATGATCAATCAGGCGCGGCCAACCGGACTGGGGCCCGACCAGGAGCAAAGGATCGCCCTGGCTCTCAGCTTCAACATCGTCTTCCCCGCCGCCGGCCTGTATCACCTGGCCGCGACCTTGGGGATATCGGCTCCGAGAACGCTCGCCTTCCGAGTCCACGACGTGACCCCTCCCGCCACTGATGTGCCGACTGTCAACTGAGTCCCGGGCCTGACGAGACTCGTGGGCGTCGTCCAAACCTGCCTGGACGCCCGGACGGCCGCCGCCGAGGGGGGCGAATGCGTCCTCGTTCCCAGGGCCGGCCCGGCCGTCCTCGACGGTCCGGTTCACCTCTACCGGTCAGCCCTCCGGCACTACCGGGGCTGGCCCGACGGCGCCAGAAGGTCAGAGCTGGTGGCCGCTAGTCGGCGTCACCAGCACCACCCCGCTCTCCGCCCGCCTCCTTTGCCGGTGGTGAGGCCACCGGTCGGCCGTTGGGAACATGAGGGGAGTCGGTCGGGAGGCGCTTGTCACCGGCCCTCGCCGGATTTGGCCGGGGGGCGAGGATGGGAGATGGGGACGTTCAGGTTGAAACGCACTCCGGCCATCCGGATGGCGAAGCAGACCGCCGCCGCGACCACCGCGATCGCTCCTCCATAGAAGTGCAGCTCCAGTGCCACTGCGGCAAGGGTGGCCCCGCACGCTGCGGGAATCGCGTACAGGCCGCTGGAGAGCACCGTCGGCACCCGGCGGATGATCACATCCCGTACCGTGCCGCCGCCGACTCCGGTGACGGTCCCCAGGACGACGGATTGGAACGGCCCCAGATGGGCGGCGAATGCCGTGGCGGTGCCGGTGACACAGAAGAGCGAGAGGCCCGCGGCATCGAGGATGGTTATCGACCGCTCCAGGCGCAGCCAGAGCTGGCGGGCGCCGAACGCCACGACTCCGGCTCCGCCCCCCACCGCCAGGTAGCGCCAGTCCCGAAACGCCGCCGGCGGCAAGGAGCCGATCAGGACGTCGCGGATGATGCCTCCTCCCAGGGCGGTGATTACGGCCAGGGCTACGACGCCGACCAGGTCCAGGTTCTCGAACTCCATGGCGGTCAGGGCCCCATTGAGTCCGAACACGAATGTGCCCAGCAGCTCGAGCACGAGCTGGAGCGTTGAGCCCGGGCTCGACACTGTCGCTACTGGCCGGTCGGTTGAATCCCGCCGAGCCAGGCGAGAGCCGCCACGACCAGCGCCTGGATCCCCGTGTCCAGGGTGGGTTGGATCACTGGCGCGAAGAGGGCCGAATGGTTGACGGGGATGTCCTGGGAGACCCGGCCCGCCTCCTCGGCCTGGTGATATTGGCGCGGCTCGATGCACCCGATTCCCCAATAGCAGTACGGGACGCCTAGCTTGGTGGGGATGTCACTGAAGTCTTCACTGGCGCTCTGCGCTGGCAGCGTCACCGCGCGATCGCCGAAGAACGAAGCGAACGCTGTGGCGACTCGGGTGGTGGTCTCGGGGTCGTTGTCGGTCAGAGGGAAGTGGTCGAACAGCTCGTACTCAGGTGGTTGCGGGGACCCCGAGGCCTGGCATTCTGCGTCCGCGATCCGGCGGATGGACTCCAGGGTGGACTGCCGCGTCTGCTCACTGTAGGTCCGGACGTTGAGTTCGATGACCGCGTGGTCGGGGATGACGTTGCTCTTGGTGCCGGCCCGAAGGCTCCCCACGGTGACCACGACTGGTTCGCCAGGTCGCGTCTCGCGGGCGACCACGGTCTGGAGCCTCACGACGATCATCGCAGCCAGCACCACAGGGTCGACCGAGGCCTGAGGCATGGACCCATGCGCGCCGCGGCCGTGGACCGTGATGCGCATGCTGTCAGCGGTCGAGAGAGTGGGCCCGGAGTGGGTGCCTACCAGCCCGGCCGGAGCCGGCAGGACGTGCTGGGCGAGGGCGACATCCACCGTCGGCAGCAGCGACTCGAGACCATCCTTGAGCATGGCCCTGGCACCGTCGCCCGTCTCCTCCGCGGGCTGGAACACGGCCACGACCGTCCCCCTCTAGTGCTGTGGGCTCCGGGCCAGCAGGCTCACCGCGCCCAGCAGGCAGGCGACGTGCACGTCGTGGCCGCACGCGTGCATGACCGGCACCTCGCGGCCAGTCTGGTCGGTGGCTGTGACCTCGCTGGCGTACTCCAGCCCCGTCCTCTCGGCGACAGGGAGGGCATCCATGTCCGCGCGCAGCATAACCACCGGCCCGTCCCCGTTTCGGATCAGGCCGACCACTCCGGTTCCTCCGATCCCGGAGTGGACCTCGACGCCAGAGGCCGCGAGCCGCTCCCCGACCCTGGCCGCTGTCTCGTGCTCTTGGTGCGACAGCTCGGGGTGAGAGTGCAGGTCACGGTAGAGATCAGCCACCCACGCCCGGGCGTCGGAGAGTCCGGCCAGCACCGACGAGGCCGCAGTTGCGATGGGCTCGGAATCCATCCTGCGATTTTGCCAGCAAAGCGGGCGCCAGAGGGACTCCTGTGCCCGAAACCCTGCCGCCCACCTACCCGGTGCCCCGTTGGGGGCACCTGAGGGCTCGAGGGGTGGCCCCTGTCGACCAGAGGTGGCGACTTGCTTGACCAACCGCCGGCGGAAGGGCGCCAAAACCCCGGTCTATGTGGGTATAGTGCGGTCCTGTGATCGTGACCACGACCGAGAACATCCCCGGGACCAGGGTGTTGCAGACACTGGGGCAGGTGTTTGGGCTCACCGTGCGTTCCCGCAGCATTGGCGGCAACATCGCGGCAGGGCTGAAGAGCCTGGCCGGGGGCGAGATCGGCGCCTATGTGAAGCTGAATGAGGATGCTCGCAGGCAGGCGCTTGATCGTCTGGTGGCGAATGCCACCGCCATGGGAGCCAACGCGGTCACGATGATGCGGTTCGATTCCACCGAGATGGGCCAGAACATGACAGAGATCGTGGCTTACGGTACGGCCCAGGTCGTCGAGTGGCTGGAAGAGGGTCCGCCCGCCTGAGGCGGCCCTACCGAGTCGGCGGGCGAAGGCGGTGATCCTCGGGCTGCTCGCTCTGGCGATCGTGGTGGGCGGGATCGTGATCGCGGTCTTCGGTTGGGACCGTTGCCGCGCCGCCCGCACCTCTGACATGTCACCCACCGACGAGATTTTCATCGACCCCGCCTCCGGCCGTCGCATGCGTGTGTGGTACGACGCGAAGACCGGCCAGCGCGATTACCGCCCCGATTAGAGGCGGGGCCGACTCCCGGTCCCGCCAGCGGGTGCCGATCGGCCACACGTCGCATCTTGGCAAGTTGGGCGGCCAGCGCCCTCGGACCCCGCGGCTGTGACAGCTTGAGACCGACGGTTGGTTGGGTGTGCAGGCATTCGCCTCGAAGTCGATGCCGGTGAGCGGTCCGGGAGATGTGTTGGGGCCGCCCCCCCAAGCGTCCCGCAGGCTTGTCGCGGAGATCCCGGGCACTAGCCGTCCTCCGGGGTCGGGCGTGCATGGCCCTCACGGACTCCTCGAACCACGGGCCGCGCTGCGGGTGGCGGAGCCACCTCGGAGTGCGAGGCAGGAGTGGGGTGAGCGCAAGTGACGCCACGGTGGGCGTCTGGACCCCCTCTCGGCAGCCGGTGGGGGTACCATTCACCCCGGACCTGACTGAGAAGGCGGTGCCAGGCAGCTGCCCTGTGCGGCACATACGAGCGCCGCACGGGAAGGCTCGAGATTGCGCGGACCCGCACCACCTGGCGATTGTCGAGATGGTGGGGGAGGGGCGCCAGCTAGTGACCCTCCTGGTCTTTCGGGAACCTCGGGTCGATCCAGGGCGGCAAGGCAGAGCCACGTCCCGGAGTTGACTGGTCTGACATCGGCCCTTTCGAGTCACCCGCGAAGCGCTGCAGCCCAGGGGTGGGCCTTGGGACCCGGGCAGACGACGACTACGGCTGAAGCAGGCGTCTCACCACCGGTCGCGGCTAGCCATCGTTCTCACAGGCGTAACGGGCCTCCTCCTCCTGGGGCATGACCACATGCGGGGCCGCGGGATCGGCATGTTTGGGGTCTCCGTCGCATCTGGACCCTGAACCGCCTTGGGTCGGACGCCGTGACCACACCGTTTTCCTGCTCGCCCTCCGGATGGGATTTCGCGTCTTGGAGCGCTTAGGACTGCGGCACCAGTACGGTGATTTCGAGTCCGCACGCTACGTGCGCCGCACCGGTAAGGAGCGATGCACGCGCCTCACCGCCCAGGCCGTTGCGGTGCTCAAGGTGTGGCTTAGAGGGTGCCCCGGCACACCCACCGACAGGATCTCCCCATCCCGCCCCGGCGGCCGCCTCAGTTCCGACGCCATTCAGCGCCTGGTGTCCGTCCAGCTCGCCAGCCACCGATGCCCGTCACTGCGGAGCAAGTTGGTCAACCCCCACCTGCTACGCCACTCCGCCGCCATCAAGGTGCTCCACAGCGGCGTCGACACGACGGTCACCGCTCTGTGGCTGAGCCACGAGGGCGCCCGAACGACCCAGGTCCCCCTCCACGCCGATCGTGCGCTCAACCAGCGGGCACTCGCTCGGATCGCGCCAGCGGACCCCAAGGCTGGCCGGACCGGCCCCCTGCTGGCCTTCCGGGAGAGTGAGTGATCATCCCGTGTTCAAGCCGACTTCCGAACTCACCAGTGGCTTCAAGTCGGCATAAACGCCAGGCGACATGGGACCGGAATGCTCCCTCAGGCAACGGCCAGGGCGCTCCGGAACAACGCACGAGCGGTCATGCCACGGGGGGATGCCGGGATGCGGTGGAGTTACGTAAGCGAGGTTCTACTCGCCGTTTCCCGGATTCATCCAGCGAGACCTGCCGAGTCGCTCCACCAGCTCGTCGGCCCCTTCGGGACCCCAGGAACCTGCGGTGTACGGCTCGGGGTGCCCATCTGCCTCCCACGCGGTTATGACTGGCGAGACGATCTCCCAGCTGCGGTCGATCTCGTCACCGCTCGGGAAGACCGTGTGCACTCCCGACAGCACCTCGGTCAGCACATGCTCGTAGGCATCCGGCAGCTGGCTTCCCGTGAGCTTGGAGTACTCCAGGTCAAGACCGGCGGGGACCATCTCAAAGCGTGTCCCGGGGCGCTTGGCACCAATACGGAGGGTTATCCCCTCCTGGGGCTGGATCCGAATCTGCAGCAGAGTGGGGATGGGCCGCTGCCGATTCCCGTCCAGGCGCAGCGACGGCGAGTCGCGAAAGCGGATGACCACCTGGGTGGTGCGCTGGCGCAGCGCCTTGCCGGTGCGGATGAAGAAGGGGACCCCGTCCCATCGCCAGTTCTCGACGCTGAGCATCGCCGCCACAAACGTCTCCCGACGTGAGCCACGGCTCACCCCGTCCTCCTCAAGGTAGCCACGGTACTGGCCCCGCACAGCAACCTGCGGATCGATCGGGCGCACGGCTCGAAGCAGTTCCAACTTCGACTTGCGTATGTCCCTCGCATCGAAGGTGGTTGGGGGCTCCATCGCCACCAGGGCCAGGAGTTGCAGCACGTGGTTTTGGACCATGTCTCTGATCGCCCCTGATTGATCGTAGTAGCCGGCCCGGCTGCCAATTCCCTCATCCTCGGCCGCGGTAATCTGCACGCTCTGGACCAGGTTGCGGTTCCAAATGGCCTCGAAGATGGCGTTGCTGAAGCGCAGGGCCAGCACGTTCTGGACCGTGTCCTTGGCCAGATAGTGGTCGATCCTGTAGATCTGGTCCTCGGTGAACGTCTCCTGCAGCTGGCGATTGAGCTCACGTGAGCTCTCCAGGTCGTGTCCGAGAGGCTTCTCCACCACGATCCGACGGGACGAGTCACCCTTGCGATTGAGTCCGACCGAGGCGAGCCCGGAGAGAATCATGGGGAACACGGTTGGCGGCGTTGCCATGTAAAAGACGACCTGAGAGGCCCCTTCGTCCGCCGCCAGGAGCTGGCGGTAGGCGTCCTGGTCTGAGTATTCCAGGCGCACCCAGATGGAGCTGTCGGCCAGCTGGGCCGTCCCAGGGTCTGTGCTCAGGCGCTCGCGAAACCTGGCGTCATCGAGGTCGGAGCGTCCGACCCCCACGACTCGGACCGTTCCCTTCACCTCCCCGTTGCGAAGGGCAGACTGAAGTGCCGGAAGGACCTTGCGGTGGGCGAGGTCACCAGAGGCGCCGAAGAGGACGAGCGTGGTGGTGTCGGTCGTGGGCACCAGACCATTGTCACCCACCGGGCCCTGGGCGGCACTTGGGAGAACTGGCCCACGGCACTCTCCCGCCGGCTGCTCCATCGCCAGGGGGCGGCAACCTGCGAACATGGCGTTCCGAATGCCCATCCCCACCAGGCGCTACGACTCCATCGTCGTCGGCGGCGGTCACAACGGATTGGTGTGCGCCGCCTATCTGGCTCGCGCCGGTCAGAGGGTGCTGGTGCTGGAGCGGAGGCCACGGGTCGGTGGCGCGGCGGCGACCGAGGAGGTATGGCCGGGCTACCGAGTCTCGATCCTGTCCTATGTTGTCAGCCTCCTGCGTCCGGCCATCGTCCGGGAGCTGGAGCTGCATCGCTTCGGGTACCACGTGTATCCGCTGGATCCCGCCTATTTCATGCCGTTCCCGGACCACAGGAGCCTTCTCTACTGGGAGGATCTGGCCCTGGCGCAACGCGAGGTGGCCAAGTTCTCCGCCCACGATGCCGCAGCGCTTGGCGACTACGACCGGGAGATCGGGCGGCTGGTGGCCCTGGTCAGGCCCCTGCTCGACATGATTCCGCCGCGGACCCGAATCACCTCGCCCCAGGAGCTCAGGGACGCTCTCCAACTCTCTCGACACGTACTCCGCCACCGCGGTGAACTGGCGGGCTTGGTGGACATCATGACCATGTCCGTATCGGACTATCTCGACCAGTGGTTTGAGGACGAGGCCGTCAAGGGGGCCCTTTGCCCGGGCGGGGTGATAGGGGCATGGGCCGGGCCCCGCTCGCCCGGAACGGCCTACGTGCTCTTGCACCATCGCATCGGTGAGGCCGGTGGCCAGCGCGGAGGTTGGGGTTTCGTGCGCGGGGGCATGGGCCAGCTCTCCGAGATCCTGGCGATGGCGGCCCGGGCCAATGGTGCGGAGATCATGACCGACGCAGAGGTCAGTGGCATCAACGTCACCGATGGGAGGGCCCGGGGCGTCACCCTGAGCGACGGAACCGATCTGAACTGCACCCGAGTCATCTCCGGAATCCACCCCGTCACCACCCTTTTGGGCCTCGTGGGGAGTGGCCATCTTCCCTCCGATCTGACAGAGGAGCTGCAGCGATTCCGCAGCCGGTCCGGCTCGGTGAAGGTGAACCTGGCCCTGGCGGAGCTGCCGGACTTCCGTGCTCTGCCCGGAGTCGACCCGGGCCCCCAGCACCCGGAGTTCATCATCAATCCATCCATCGACTATCTGGAGCGGGCCTGGCAGGATGCCCAGTCGGGTGGGTGGAGCCGCAGCCCGATGATGGACTGCGTAATTCCCACCACCAAGGACCCTAGCCTGAGCCCCGAGGGCCGCCACATCCTGACCTGCTTTGTGCAGTACGCCCCTCGCCAACTGGCGTCGGGGGAGTGGGATCTGGAGCGAGATCGCCTGGGGGACCGGGTGGTGGAGATCCTCGGCGAGTACGCTCCCAATCTCCCCAACGCCGTGCTGCATCGACAGGTGATCACCCCTCTTGACATGGAGAGGGAGTTCGGGCTCGTCGGCGGCAACATCTTCCACGGCGAGATGTCCCTCGACCAGCTGTTCTTTCTGCGGCCGGCTTCCCAGGCGGGAAGCTACCGCACGCCCATCGCGGGGCTGTACCTGTGCGGTTCGGGAACTCACCCCGGAGGAGGTGTCATGGGGGCGCCGGGCCGCAACGCGGCCAGGGCGCTTCTGGGAGACGCCCGCATTGACAGGCTCAGGGGCAGGTTGAGGTAGGGGAGGGGGCAGGGCTGCTCGGCCCGACGGAGTCCGGTCTGACCGGCCAGTCGATGAGCCAACGGGTCCCGTCCCGCGTCCTCACGTATCGGTCCCTCCAGCGCAGTGGCCCAAACCTCTCATAGGGTGGTTGAGCTGGCTACCAGCTTGCGCCCCAGCTGATGGTGCTCGAGTTGGATTCCGGACCCCAGGCCGGTGAGCGGGCTGCGGTATCCGCCGGGAGTGTGAATGGCCCCTCGAATCTCGCGCCACCGCCCGCCGCCGCGGCCTCTGCCAGGTGCCTCCAGGTGATCTTCACGAGCAATTGACGGCATTCTCGCGAGCTCCTTGGCCCGGCACTGAGCGTTGGATTGGCCGCATGCCATCTGGCCGCGTCGCGGTCGGTGGAGAGAGCCGAGCGGATGCGGCAGGGTGGCGTCTCCGCCGGGCCGCCCCAGCATCCGGAGACGGGAATCGACCAGCGGTATCTCCCCTCGCCACCAACCCGACCGCGAATTCGAGCACGGTCGTCGCAGCCGCACCACCTCTCATCAGCCCTCGTCTCCATCCGCCCGGATAGACTCGGCCTCATGGAGCGCCTGCCGCTCGGAGCAGCCGGGCCGTTGGTGACCAGGATCGGGCTTGGCCTGGCAGCCGTGGGCCGCCCCGCCTACATCAACCTCGGGCGGGGTCGAGACCTGGGCCAGAACAGGTCTCGTGAGGCGTTGAGAGCCCGAGCGCACCAGCTTCTGGACCACGCATACCAGCTGGGGATTCGCTACTTCGACGTCGCCCGCTCCTACGGCCTGGCCGAAGAGTTCCTCGCCTCCTGGTTGCGCCTCCGGGCTCCCCTGGGCCAGCCGCTGACGGTCGGCTCGAAATGGGGCTACATCTACGTCGGTGGCTGGCGGCTGGACGCTCCCGTTCACGAAGTCAAGGACCATTCCCTGGAGACCCTGCGGCGCCAGTACGCGGAGAGCCAGCGTCTCCTCGGCGCCAGCCTACTTCTCTACCAAGTCCACTCTGCGACGCTGGAGAGCGGAGTGCTGGAAGACAAGGAGGTCTTGACGGAGCTTGAACGGATGGCTCGATCCGGCCTCGGCATCGGGCTCACGGTCAGCGGTCCGGAGCAGGCAGCGGTGATCCGCAGGGCGATGGCCCTGACCGCCGAGGGGAGGGCGCCCTTCTCGTGCGTCCAGGCGACGTGGAACCTCCTGGAGCAGTCGGCGGGGGACGCGCTCTCCGAGGCGCACGAGATGGGGTGGGGGGTCCTGGTCAAGGAGGTGGTGGCCAATGGGCGTCTGCTGGAAGGCGGCGGCCAGCACGCGGACCGGGTCCGCGTGCTGGCGGAATCAATCGGCGTGCCGCCTGATCAGCTCGCCGTGGCGGCGGCCCTGGCCCAGCCGTTCCAGGCCACCGTTCTATCCGGGGCCGTGAACTTGGCACAACTCTCAAGCCACGTCCGGGCGCTTGACATCGAGCTATCGAAGGCGGAGCGCCGCTCCCTGGCTGAGCTGGCGCTGCCACCGCGACAGTATTGGAGCGAGCGGGCGGGTCTCGCCTGGACCTGATCGCCCGCTCGCCCAAGACGGCAGCGGCTCGACTCAGCGGTGACCGCCGCCGTGCCGCGAGGTTCCCCTGGTTCCTGATCCAGGGGCCGCTGCCGGGCGCTCACCCGGCGGCGACTCCTGGTCTGCCCGCTGCCTGTCCGGCTCGCGAACGTCCTTGGCCCGCTCCCGGGCGGGAGTGAAGTGGATCACATACCGCTGCCCGGCTTGAGCGGTGAATCGCAGCGCGTCCGGGCTGCGCAGGAAATGGACCCTGGCTCCCCGGTTGATCTCCACGGACGTCGGCACGGCGTCCCCGATCGGCGAGATCTGCAGGCTGGAGGTCAAGGCGCTGACCACGGTTGCTCGCGAGAGGTTCCCCTGAGGCCCGTAGGTGAACACCGCCAGCGCTCGGGAATTGTCCAGAGTGGCTGCGACCAGCCGGTTCCCGACCTCGTAGGTCCACTGCCCGCTGGCCAGCAGTTGGGCTCGGCCCCGATCCCCTCGCGCCTGCCCTAGAGCCAGCACCGAGCCCAGGGAGCGGGCGAGGGCCGGGCTAATTGAGGTGCCGCCCGCCCACCTGGTTGCGTAGTACATGGCGGGGATCCCGAAGACGGCGCTCTGAACTATGTGGGCCACCGCCTGGGATCTGTCGAGGCGCCAGCCGTCGCCGTCGATCAGGCTGGTGGGATCCACCGCGCTGACGATCGCGGCACGGTAGCTCCAGGTGGAGGCCTGTGCGGCGTCATACAGCCGCAGCGTGTCCTCGGTGCCTCCGAATTGGGGAGCAACAGCGCTGGCGTCGATCAGGGCAGCGGGGTTAGCCCTCCAGGCCGATTGCGAGAGCAGCCTCATATACCGCAGCAGCAGCGCGGCCCCGACCCCGAGCTGAGGCCGGCTGAGGTGCTCGGCGGTCGGCGGAGGAACCAGAAAACCCCAGTCCAGCTTGAGGCCATTGGCGCCAAGGTCGCCGGGGCCGGTTCCCAGGAGCTCACTCATCTGGCGAGCTATCTGGGACCTGAAGGAAGTTGCGGTGGGGTCGACCAGGCTTCTCTTTCCAGTCGAGCTGACCTGCTTCCACAGGGGCCACCAGAGCATCACCTTGAGTCCCTGGGAGTGAAGCTGCTGGATGAGCTCGCGCATTCCAGCGACGCCGCCGAAGCGGGAGCTAGGGGTTGCGTAGCCAAGTCGGGCCTGCCATTGGGCGTCGATGATGACGGTGAAGTGTTCGATCCCGAAGCGACGCTTCCAGGTGTTGACGAAGTTCGCCACCCAGCGGGCCGTGTAAGCGGGAGACGTGCGGGCCGCATGCGAGACCAGTTGCTGCCCCCAGGTGTCGACCATGGGCCACGCCCACCAGCTCGGGCGTTGACCGGCGTTGCTGGCCACCGGAGCCTCTCCCATCTGGCTCAACGCGCCGTGGTACGAGAGCAGGTTTGCCGACGCCGTCCGCCCGAAGGTCAGCACCAGCGAGGGGAACCCCAGCCAGGTGCCGGTGGCGCTGCCCTGGGGCACAGTCGCCGGTGGTGAAACTCGCCCTCCATTGCCCTCGTCCTTGATCGAGGCCAGCGTGGAGAGGGGGTAGTTGACCGAGATGGCTCCATCCTTGGTCAAAGTCAGAGCGGTGGCATCAGGCACCTCCACCAGGCCGATCCCGGCCCAGCCAGCCCCGGAGCGGAACTCGAGGTCGAACGGTGGCGGGGCAAACGGAGCCGTGTGAAACGGATGGTGGACACCGAGGAACGTCGTCGGCGTCGGCTGCAGCGACGGTGAGAATGGGTCGGGACTGAAGGCGTGAGTCAGAAAGGACCTCGGGAGCCCAGTCCTGCCGTCGGAGAGGAAGGTCGCTCCAGCAAAGCGATCGGGTCCCATCTCGGCCGAGAACGTGATGGTGAAGAAGTCGGCGCGAGGGAGCACCTTCGCCCGTTCCAGCACTCTGCCGGAGCGATTGAAGATGTATAGGTCCAGCTCGGCCCCGGCGGTGGTCGCGACGAAGTGGGCCCCCGTGGGAAGCTGAGTCCGCCCGACCAGCGCGACCAGTGGGAAGCTGTAGGAGACCCCCGGAGCTGACACGGAGAGCACGCCGGACCCGCGGTTGAGGCCCAGGCGGTACCCGGGTTCCCGCAGAGCCAGGGGAGCGCCTGGAGTGGTCGGCCAGGCCCAGACGTTCGCTGCCAACGGAAGCGTGGGACTCGAGTACTGGTGGTCCAGATCCGGCTGCTGGGCCTGACCGCCGGCCCAAGCCTCGCCCCCCAACACAGCGGCGAAGAGAAGGGTGACCAAAAGGCCGACCCGGGCCCACCTGCGCCGACGCTGGCCCGGCTCGCCACCTGCGGGTGGCGGGAAGGTGGTCTCAACCATCACAACTCCGTCTCGATTGCACGCATCCAAGCCTGCACCATGGGAAATATGGCGCTGTTAAGAGATCGGCCTCGATCCGGGTGGGCCCCGGACCCGGGGACGTGGCCTCTCGACGGGAGCATGAGATCCGGTCGGTCTCTACACATCATCTCTTGGGGGTCGGGCACCCATCTTGGCCCAGAGCAGCACATCGCGGCTTGAGTCAAGGGATCCGCTGTCGCTTCTACTACGTTCCAAGGTCTCCAACCGTTCCACCAGCAAACCCGCTGGTAACGCCTGCCGCAGCCTGTCCTCGGTGAAGAGGAGGTCATGCCGCGGAGGTCCTCCGTGGCCCAGGCTGTCGATGTGGTGACCGACCACAAACAGGTGACCCCCCTGCCTGAGGCCGTCTGTGGCACTTCTGAGGAGTGCCGCCAGGCGATCGGGACCAGGGTGCATATTGGCGACCACCGCCAAATCGAAGGCCCCGAGTGGGACCTTGTACTTGAAGATGTCCGCTGCCACCAGTTCTAGGGTGACCCCCTCCACCTTCGCTCTCTCCGCCGCCTGTTCCAGTCCCACCACGGAGGTGTCGACGCCGACCACGTGGAAGCCGCGATGGGCGAGCCACACCGCGTTGCGGCCCGGACCGCACCCCAGGTCGATGGCATCGCCTGGAGGGACCGTCTGACACAGTTCGACCAGGGACGGATCGGGTTCCTGGGACCAGCGGTGCTCCGCGAAGCGCCTATCCCAGGAGTCATGGGCCATGCTCACCTTCCACTCCTTTCCCCAAGGGCCGTGCCGTCGCAGCCGGTAGAGCTTGGCACACGTCGTCTCGCCGCGCCGCGATGGTGAGCGTGGACCGCTCGCCAGTGGAACGGGGGAGCGGCACAAAAGGTTTGCGCGAGATCGCGCAAAATACGACTAATATCGTATCATAAAAAGATGAATGGAATATTTAAAGACAGCTTCTACAGCGAGGTGGCCGCGACCGGTGCCGCGCTTGCGAACGGGCATCGGCTCGAGCTCCTGGATCTCCTAGGTCAGGGTGAGCGTTCCGTGGAGCAGCTGGCCCGGGAGTCCCGGCTCAGCATCCAGAACGCATCGCACCACCTGAAGCTGCTGGCCGACGCTCATCTGGTCGCCCGCCAGCGGCAGGGCGTCTCCGTCCGATACCGGCTCGCGAGTGAGGACGTGCTGCGGCTGTGGCTCGGGCTGCGGGAACTTGCCGTCCGGAGCTCGCCGCAGATGGAACGGGTGATAGCGGAGAAGTTTGGGCAACCGGACGGCGTGGCTCCGGTCACCTCCGAGGAATTGGAACGGTTGATGGAGCTGTCGGAGGTTGTCCTGATAGATGTGCGGCCGCGCCTGGAGTATTTGGCCGGGCACATCCCGGGAGCCGTGTCGATCCCCCTGGAGGAGCTTGGCGCGGCCCTGCCGTCACTGCCCTCAGGTCGCGAGGTCGTGGCGTATTGCCGTGGTCCGTTCTGCCTGTTCTCCGGCGAGGCTGTGGTGCGCCTGCGCGAAGCGGGCCGCAGGGCGAGGCGCTTGGCCGGTGGCTACCCAGAGTGGGCCGTCTCGGGTAGGGGAGTGGACCGTGGAGCGGCCTGAATGGGCCGGTGGCGCGGCGGTCAGGGACGGACCGGGCGGTGGCCACGGTTGAGGGGTCTCCCGCACTGGGATTCGCACGCAACCGCCTGCAGCTGGGGCTGCTTGGTCTGCTGACCCTCCTGGTCGGGAGCACCATCGGGGTGGAGCGGGTCGCGTTGCCCCCCTTGGCGAGTCGGGATTTCGGAGTCACTTCGATCCTCTACACCGTGTCGTTCATCTCCGCTTTCGGGGCGGTCAAGGCAGTGATGAACCTGGTCTCGGGACGCCTGTCCGATCGCCATGGGCGGAGGCCCTTGCTGCTCCTCGGTTGGGCGTTCGCGGTTCCCTACGTGGTTCTCATAATCTTTGCCCAGAGCTGGGTCTGGGTACTCGTCGCGAACGCATTCCTGGGAGTCAACCAGGCGCTCACCTGGACCATGGCGGTGACCTCCATGATCGACCTGGCCGGCCCCGGCAACAGGGGTTTGGCGGTGGGCATCAACGAGGCGTGTGGTTACGTCGGGGTGGGCCTTGGCGGCTTCGGAGCCGGATTTCTGGTCACCCTCTACGGGCTTCGCCCAGCCCCTTACCTGCTGGCTCTGGGGGTGGCCGCGCTCGGGATGCTGTTGACCGTCTGGCCGACGAAAGAGTCGGTGGGGAAGGCTCGCGCGGAGCAGGTTCATGGGGACCTGCAGAGAGACCGGCTCCCCGGGGATCGAACAAGCGGCATCGAGGCGCCGGGCCTGCTCTGGCTTCTGCGCCAAGTGAGCTGGCGTCACCGGGGCATGATGGCGGTCTGCCAGGCTGGCATGGTCAACAAGTTCGCGGACAGCCTGATGATTGGCATCCTGCCGCTGTACCTTCTGGCTCGCGGATTGAGGCTCTGGCAGATCGGCTTGCTGGTCGGCGTCTACGCCTGGGTGTGGGGGCTGGGGCAGGTTCCCACCGGGCAATTGGCTGATTGGCTGGGCCGCCGGCCCCTAATCCTGGGGGGAGCTTGCCTGGTAGCTCTGGGCGTGGCGATGTTTCCGCTCCTGCACGGGTTTGGGCCCTGGCTGCTGGCGGCCGTGGTGATGGGATTGGGGATGGCGATGATCTACCCCAACCTGATCTCGACAGTGGGTGACGTGGCCGCCCCACGGTGGCGTGGCGGGGCCCTTGGCGTCTACCGGCTCTGGAGGGACGGCGGGTACGCCGTGGGGCCACTTGTCCTGGGCGGGGTGGCCGCCGTGTTCGGCCTGGCGCCCGCCTTCTGGGTGACCGCCGGGCTGACCATCGCCTCGACCTTGACCCTGGCGCTCTTCCTTGGCGAGACGCATCCGCGGCTGGGCCATCTGGCCACGCGGGCCGGGCCCGCCTCATAGCAACCGCAAGCGACCCAATCCCCCCGCTCCACCGGGACGGCTCAGGATGGACCGACTCGACTTAGGTTCCGGCGTCCGCGTGTCTGGCCCCTCCTGTACCCTGCGAGGGCGCGCCCATCCGCCTGCTGGCGGGGCCGATGGCTTGATGAATCCGGGAGCCCGATATTGAAGATTGGCAGGATTGTCCTCGGGCGCCCGCTGCGCTCGAGCGAGGGAGCCAAGGAGGAGATAAGCCCGGTGGAGGGCCTCTCGGCCCTCTCCCTGGACGCGCTCACATCCGTCGCCTACGGACCCCAGGCTCTCCTGGTCGCTCTTGGCGCCGGCGGCCTCGCGGCCCTCCGATTGGCACCCTGGATAAGCCTGGCGATCGTCGGCCTGCTCGGGCTGCTGGTCGCCTCCTACATGCAGGTGATCGTGGCGTACCCGGGCGGCGGGGGCGCCTATGCCGTGGCCCGGGCCAACCTCGGGCGCTGGCTCTCGCTTCTGGCCGGCGCCGCACTCATCGTTGATTACACCCTGACCGTGGCGGTCTCGATAGCCGCCGGAGTGGCCTCCCTCACCTCGGCATTCCCGAGCCTCTATCCCCTGACAGTGCCGATCTGTCTCGGGATCCTGGTTGTCATCACCATCCTGAATCTGAGGGGGTTGGCGGAGGGGGCCAGGGCGTTCCTGGTCCCGACCCTTGGCTTCATCTTGGCTCTGCTGGCCGTGATCGCAATTGGATTGGTGCATCCACTCGACCCGTCCCTGCGTCAGCCGGGCGGGGCTCAGGTCGCCACCCACGCACTGCAGGCGGTCGGCGTCCTCCTTGTGCTGCAGGCGTTCTCCGCCGGTTGCAGCGCCCTGACCGGGGTGGAGGCCATCGCCAACGGCGTTCCCTTGTTCCACAAGCCCAGGGTTAGAACCGCGCGCCAGACCGAACTGATGCTGGGAATCCTGTTGGCGGCCATGCTTCTCGGCCTGGCCGTTCTGGTGCAGCGCTTTCACGTCGAGCCGAGGGCAGGGAACGCGGTGCTCAACCAGATCGTCTCCTACGCCATCGGCCGGGGCTGGGCCTTCGACGCCATCTCGATCCTGGTCACTCTGGTGCTGGCGCTGGCCGCCAACACCAGCTTTGGCGGGCTGCCGGTTCTAGCAAGCCTGCTGGCTCGGGACAATCGTCTGCCCCATGCGTTCGCGATTCGCGGAGACCGGCTGGTGTTCAGCAACGGCATCCTGGCGCTGGCGGTACTGGCGGCCGTCCTGCTGGTGGCGACGGGGGGCAACACCGACTCCTTGATCCCCCTGTTCGCGATCGGAGTATTCACCGGTTTCACGCTGGCCCAGACGGGGATGGTGCGTCACTGGGTCCAAAGCCGCGACAGTGGCTGGCGCTGGCGGGCCTCGCTCAACGCCTTGGGTGCCACCGCCAGTGGCGTCTCGACCCTGATCTTCGTATTCACCAAGTTCCGCGAGGGAGCGTGGGTGGTGGTGGTGGCCATCCCGCTTCTGATCCTGCTGTTCGTAAGAGTTCACAGGTACTACCGGGGGGTGGACGCTGAGCTGCGCATCGGGGAGCGCCCTGCCAAGCCGAAGAGGGCGCACTCGATAGTGGTGGTGCCTTTCACCGATGTCTCCCGGCTGACCAGGGACGCCCTCTCGCAGGCCCTGTCCATGGGCGATGAGGTGCATGCGGTCACGGTCGTCTTCTCCGAAGACGATGACCGCGAGAAGGCTGTCCAAGAGGCCTGGAAGAGATGGGACCCCGGGGTCGAGTTGGTGGTGCTGAGGTCTCAGTACCATTCGGTCTCCAGGCCGCTGGTGCGCTATGTGGGAGGTCTTAAGCCGTCGGCAACCAGGCGGGTGGTGCTGCTGATCCCGGTCGTGCAACCACGTCGATTCTGGCACCGGGCCTTGCACAACCATCTCGACCTTGTGCTCTCATCCGCCTTTCGGCGCCGCCGCAACGTGGTCGTGGCCAAACTCCCCCTGCCGCTGCGAGAGGAGTAGGAAGGGCCCGCGAGCGGGCGCCGCGATCCTGGTCCAGCCCCCCGCCCACTGGGCTGGGTGGGGCACTTGCCCGAGCGCCCAGGGCAGCTGCCGAATTGGCGGGGTCTACACTCCGCTTCCGCTGAGCGCGGTCCTAGCCGTCAACCCGTGGCCTGGTGGCCGTCTCAGCCAGACCTGTCAATCTCGAGGTTGCATGGTCGTCTCACACTCTGGGAGAATGCCAGCAGCGACGCGATGAGGCCCGCGTATGTCGGCTCGCCGGCTAATGGCTTCTACCGAGAAGTTCTTGGTCAGCCCTCACAAGGAGAGCCGCGTTGCTCTGTTGTCCGGATGTGGCGCAGTACTCTGCGCCCATCAGATGTCCGGTGTCGGCCGCGCCTCGTCGCCCCGACCACCTGTGGTCTTCCCTCAGGGAAGGGGACCCTCTTGGCGGATTTCGCGCGAGGTGCCAGGGCCATCCGCGCGCTTCGCAGCGGCGGAGGTCCTGCGCCCCGATCCCTGGTCGCGCTGACTCTGAGGGCGGGCGATGGCCGGGCCGAGCATCGGGCCGCCTGGCCCCCGGGGCGATCTGATGCTGGCTGCCGCGATCGGTCAGGTGATTGCGGTCCTGACCGTGCTCGCCCTCTCCCCGTTGCTGAAGGGGTGGATTGAGAACCTGAAGGCGAAGGTTCAATCCCGCCGGGGCCCGTCCCCGCTGCAGCCATACCACGATTTGAGGAAGCTGCTGGGCAAGGAGAGAATGGCCACTCCTTACGCATCCTGGGTCTTCCGGATGGCCCCCTACGTCGTGTTCGCGGTGCCGCTGGCCTTCGCGATGCTCATTCCGGTGCTGACGGCGATGCCGCTCAGCTGGGCGCTCATGGCGGACATGGTAGGCAGCGGTTTCGTGATCGGCATTGGCGGCTTCTTCGCCAACCTGGCAGCCATGGACAGCGGCAGCCCGTACGGAGGTCTGGGCGCCAGCCGCTCTCGCTTCGTCTCCTCCCTGGCGGAGCCGACGTTCATCGTGGTGTTCTTCGCCGTCGGCTTCATATCCGGAGGGACCGTCCCCTTCGTCGTCAACGACACTCTGTTCACCAGCGCCTCTCACGTCGTCCCGAGCCACGCCCTGGTCGCAGCCGCCTTCCTGCTGGTGGTGCTCGCCGAGGCCGGACGCCTGCCCATCGACAACCCCAACAGCTCGCAGGAGTTGTCGATGATCGAGTCCTCACGCTTGCTCGAGTTTTCCGGCCCCGACCAGGCGCTGATGGAGTGGGGCGGCTACATGAAGCTCTTCGTGCTCCTGATCGTGTGGCTCAACGTGCTGGTGCTTCCCCTGGGGTTGGCAACTGCGATCACGCCTCTGGCATTTCTCTGGGCGCTGGTGACGCTGGCGCTGAAGATGATGGGAGCAGCCCTTCTGCTGGTGGGCATTGAATCGGCGCTCGCCAAAATCCGGATCCTGCGGGTGCCGGAGTATCTGGGGGGCAGCTTCGTCCTGGCCTTTCTGGGGCTCGTGCTCTACACGGTGGGCCATTGATGCAGGGCCCCAAAACCCAGGGTGGGAGGGGATACGGTGCTGCCTGAGGTGATTCTGGCGACCCTGATCCTGCTGGTCAGCTTCCAATTCATTGTTACCCGGAGCCTTGACGCCGCAGTCTCCGCATACGCGGTCCAATCGTGGCTGCTGGGCGGAGTGGCGATCGGCCTCTTTGCGGAATCCCACCTCATCGAGCTGCTACTCTTCGGGGTCCTCATCATCGTGATGAAGGGAGTGATCATCCCGCGCGTCCTCCGCCGGCGCACCAGTTTCGCCGTGCTGGACCGGCGCGAGGCTTCCTACTACGTTCGCTTCCCCACCGCCCTCATGCTGGGTGCGGGCCTGACCCTGCTTGGCTTTCTCTCCGCCACCCGGCTGTCGTATCCGCCGCAGTTCCTCCCCTCGTCGGTACTGGGAATCGCCATCGCGGTTTTCCTTCTTGGCCTGTTCACCACCACCGCCAGGCGCGACGCGATCATGCAGGTGACGGGCCTGTTTGCCGCTGAGAATGGGCTTCTATTGGTGGGCCTGGTGGTGGCGCCCAGGCTCAGCCTGTTGATCGAGTTCGCAATTGTCCTGGACATCTTGATCGCCGTGCTCGTGGTCGGGTTTCTGGTGGCGCGGATGCATCAGGAGGGCGCCGGCACCGACACCTCCGAGTTGACCAGGTTGCGGGGATGACTGACACGGCGCTGCTGCTGACCGTGCTCGCCATCCCGCTCCTGGGAGCTGGGCTGAGTGGGTTCCTGCGCCACGACAGGGCCAGATATCTGATCGTGGCGCCAAGCTCCGTTCTGACCCTGGCAGTCGCTCTGCTGCTGGTGGCCAGGGTGCTCGCCGGTGGCCCGATCGCAGCCCTGGGCGACTGGCTGTACCTTGACGACCTCAATGGGGTCGTCCTGCTGCTGGTGTCGTTCGTGTCGGCGGTGGCGGGCGCCTACTCGGTGGCGTACTTCCGGGCACCGGCCCAGGAGCACGTGCTGCGGGCGGGGGAGGTGCGCAGGTACTTCGTGCTGTTCCACGTCTTCAGCCTGACGATGGTCCTGGTGGCCGTGGCGGGAAACCTCGCCTTGCTGTGGACCGCAGTGACCGCGACCACCTTCGCGTCGGTGCCGCTGGTGGACTTCTACGGATCCCGAGAGCCCCTGGAGGCAGCCTGGAAGTTTCTCATCCTGGCGGTGGCGGGTGAGTTGATCGCGCTCTTCGGGTTTCTGCTTCTCTATGCAGCCGGCGTTTCGGCCCTGGGAGGGGCCTACAACTTCGCGATCCCTGTCATCGGCGGGTCAGCGGCGGCGCTGAGCCCCGGGCTGGCCTCCTTGGGGTTCCTGCTGGTACTGGTGGGATTCGGCGCCAAGGCCGGGCTGGCACCGATGCACACCTGGTTGCCCGACGCCCACAGCCAGGCACCGGCGCCCGTTTGCGCCATGCTGTCCGGCGCCGAGCTCAACTGCGCGATGCTGGCCATAGTGCGTGTGCTCTCCCTGGCCGAGCCCTCGCAGAGGGCTGATGCGGGGGACCTGCGGGCCGCCCTGCTGGCCTTCGGTCTGCTGTCGATGAGTGTGGGGGTCGTCTTCATGATCTCGCAGCGCAACTTCAAGCGCCTGCTTGCCTATTCCTCCGTGGAGCAGATGGGCCTGATCGCCGCGGGCTTCGGTCTGGGGGCCCCCCTGGCCGTGTTCGGGGCACTCCTACAGATGGTGGTGCACAGCCTGGCCAAGACCCTCATGTTTCTGAACTCCGGGAACCTGGTCCTGCGCTTTCGGACCACCACCATCGGTGACGTGCGCCAGGTGGTGAAGGTCGCCCCGGCGACCGCGGCGGTCCTGATCCTGGGCGCCTTGGCGATCGCAGGGGCACCGCCATTTGGGCTGTTCGTGTCCGAGTTCTCGATCGTGAGCGGGGCGTTGCGAGGGGCCAACTGGGGCCCTGGAGTGCTGATCGCCGCCCTGCTTCTGGTGGGCTTCTTCGCTTTGATGGCGCCCTTCAGCGCCATGACCTTCGGCGACGGCGTGCCGCAAGGGACTGATTCCCGCGAGGAGTTGGGCGTTGGGGTGCTGGCGCCGGGAGTGCTGCTCCTGGCGGCCGTGCTGGTGCTCGGGGTCTGGATCCCGGGCCCGTTGCACACGCTCTTGAGCGGGGCCGCCCTGGTGGTCTCCCGGTGACAAGTCCCCTGCAGCGGCTGGCGGAATCCATCGGGCTGCAGCTGGAGTGGACCCGGCCGGGGGAAGCTCGCGTCGAGTGCCGTGAGGACGACTTTTTTGATCTAGCGACCGCGCTCTCAGGGCCCTGTGTGATCGGGGACCTCTTCGCCACCACTCTGGCGGGGAGCCCACCCCGATTGACCGCCGTCTTCGCGGCCGCTGGCGACCCCGCCTGGCTTTTGCTCACCACCACCCTGCACGCGGAGTCATTCACCTCTCTCACCCCCGCCCTCCACGCGGCCAGCTGGTACGAACGGGAGATCTTCGAGATGCATGGCCTGGAGCCGCTGGGGCATCCGGCGCTCAGCCCCCTTAGGCTTCACGATTGGCAGGAGCGGCACCACCCGATGCGTCGCGGCTTCGAAGCGGCTGAGCGGCTACCCCATCCTCCCCACGGGGTGCGCCGACCCTCGGTCACCGGTCAGGGGGTGTTCCAGCTTCCCCTCGGGCCGGTGCGCAGTGGTCCCCAGGAGTCCGCAGAGTTCCTCTTCTCCTCCGGGGGTGAGGACATCGTGGAGGTGGACATTCGGCTGGGCTTCAAGTACCGGGCGATGGAGGCTCGAGCCGAGGGGTTGGCGGTCGAAGATGTGGCGCTACTGGCGGAGCGGGTCGCCGGCGTCTCGAGCTTTGCCAACGGGTTGGGGTTCATCACCGCGGTCGAGAACGCTCTGGGCGTGGAGGTGGGTCCCACCGACCAGGCCGCCAGGACCCTGCTCGCAGAGTTGGAACGACTGCATCACCACCTTGGGGTCATTGGGCGATTGGCCGAGGCGACAGGGCTTTTGGTCGCCTCGGCTCAGTACGGCATTCTCAAGGAGGAGGTGCTCCGCACGGGGGGGCGGCTGACGGGGCATCGCTACCTGCGGGGCGCGCTGCGAGTGGGAGGACTCCACGCTCGCCTGGACGAGCCCGCCTGCCAGCAGCTGAGAACGCAACTCGAGGTCTGGCGCACCCGAGCCGAGCGGCTGCGCCAGCTTCTGGAGCACACCGCCACCTTCAGGGACCGCCTGGAGGGCACCGCCATTCTCAACCCCGGGTACGCCGCCGAGCACAGCCTTGTCGGGCCCGTCGGGCGGGGCTCGGGGATTGACCGGGACTGCCGGCGAGACCACCCGTACCAGGCCTACGGCGCGGTCGAGTTCCAGGTGCCGACGGAGATCGACGGCGACGCCGAGGCTCGTTTCCGGGTTCATGCACGGGAGGTCGGGCAGTCGCTCTCAATCATGCTGCAGTTGCTGGATCGGTGGCGCGACGGCGAGCGGTCCTCGGGTCAGGCCGCCAGGAGGAGCGGCTCCGCCCTCGGCTGGGCGGAGGCACCAGGAGGAGAGACGCTGCACTGGGTCGAAATCGACCAGGAGGGGCGGGTTGTTCGTTGGCGCGCCCGGACGCCTGCCGTGGTGAACTGGCACCCCTATGCCCACGCCTGCGGCAGCGGCAACAACTTGACTGACTATCCCGTGATCGAGGCCAGCTTCTCCCTCTCTGCCGCGGAGTTCGACCGATGAGCCGGTGGATCACCAGCGGCCTTCAACGTGGCGTGCGCACGACCAAGTTCCCCCTGACCGTGAGGGCGGGCGAGGAGGGAGCCGCTTCGCGGGTCCTCGTGCGGTGGCGGGAGTTGACTCCGGCGATGGCTCTTGCTGCCGGCCGGCGCTGCCCGACCGCGGCCTTGGAGGCGAGTGGCACCGAGTCCTCTGGGTGCCTGCGCTTCGACGCCGGGGCGTGCGTCCTCTGCGGCCGCTGCACGCGAGAGTTCCCAGCGGCATTCGAGGTCGAGGCGGACCCCCGGGTGGGCGTCCTGAGCCGCGATGGCCTGCGCCTGGAGTTGCACTGGGAGAATGGCGGAGTTCCAGCCCCGGTACCGCTCCGCACCGCCGCATCCAGCCTGGATCGGGAGGCGAGACGGCTCTTTCGTCACTCGCTGCACATTCGTCACCTGGACGCCGGCTCCTGCAACGGATGCGAGTCGGAGCTGCAGATGCTCGGCGCTCCCTACCTCGACCTCCAGCGCCTCGGACTGTTCTTCACCCCAACCCCCCGTCACGCGGACGTCCTGCTGGTGACCGGAGTTCTCACTTCGAACATGAGGCAGGCGGTGTTGGACACCTACGCCGCCATGCCCTCTCCCAAGCTGGTGATCGCGGCCGGGGCTTGTGCCGTCAGCTGTGGCAGCTTTGCCTCAAGCCCGGCGGTCGAAGGGCCCCTGGACCTGATGCTTCCGGTGGATGCCTACATTCCCGGCTGTCCGCCCACGCCACAGGCTCTGCTCCACGGCCTGCTGCTGGCTGTCGGCCGAGCCAGGGAACATCTTGCGGACCAGTCGGAGGTTGGCGATGGCGCTTGAGATTCTGGCCGCGGCGCTGGCGGCCTTCCTCCTCGCCGGCGCCCTGGGCCTGGGCGTCCTCCGCTGGCAGCTCATGGCTGACCTGAGCTGCGCATCCGCGATCATGGCGGGGTTGCTCACAGTGTTCGCCGCGGCTGTTTGGCTGAGAGGCGGGCTCGCCACCTTGACCCTGCCGGTTAGCACACCCATAGGCGGTTTTGCATTGCGGGCGACTCCGCTGGCGGGAACCTTTCTCCTGCTGACGGGGGTGGTCGGCACCGGGATCGCGCTGTATTCGTCTGGCTATGCCCCCCACGTGGGGGGCAGGCTCCGCCAGGCAAGTCTTCACGCCCTGCTCAATCTCAGCCTGGCCTCCGTCCTGCTTCTTCTCGCGGCCGCCAACGCCTTCACCTTCCTGCTCTCCTGGGAGCTCATGGTGGTCACCATGTATGCGCTGGTCACCCTCGAGTTCGACCGCCCGGGTCGACCTCAGGCGGCGCTGCTCATGTTGGTGCTGTCCAAGGTCGGCTTCATCGCCATGACGGTCGGCTTCATCGCCCTCGGTGCCCTCCGCCAAGGGATCACGTTCACGTACCTCTCCCACCACCCGGTTGCGACCGGTACCCTGGCATCGGTCGCGTTCGCCCTATTTCTGCTGGGTTTCGGAGTCAAGGCCGGCCTGGTCCCCCTCCAGGGATGGCTGTCTGAGGCTCACCCCGCGGCCCCCGCAAACGTCTCGGCCGCTCTCTCCGGGATCGTCGTCTCCATGGGGATTTACGGCCTCCTGCTGACGGTCGTGACCCTGCTTCCCAAACCCCAGGGCTGGTGGGGCTATCTGGCTCTTGGCGTTGGTGTGCTCACCGCCGCCTACGGGGTCTTGTTCTCGCTCCTGGTACCCAACCTGAAACGGCTGCTGGCCTACAGCACCATTGAAAACATGGGCTTCATGGTGGCCATGCTGGGCTTGGCGCTGGTGTTCTCAAGCCAGCACCACGAGCTCTTGGCCGCCGCCGCTCTGGTGGTCGTGACCCTGCATGCCTTTTACCACGCCCTGCTCAAGAGCACCCTCTTCATGGGCGCCGGCTGTGTCGACGTCGGAGCCCACGGTCTCAACCTGGACATCCTGGGGGGATTGGCGCGGCGGATGCGATGGACCACGGTGCTCTTCTTCGTCGGAGCCATGGGGCTCGCCGGCGTGCCTCCGCTCAACGGCTTTCAGACCGAGTGGCTGGGCCTGCAGATGCTGATTCGCGCCAGGGTACTCGACACTCCGGAAAGCCGTCTCTACATTGCGGCGGCGGGCATGTTGTTGACTCTCACCTTTGCCCTGGCCGCGACCACCTATGTCAGGGTGTTCGGCGGGGCCTTCCTGGGGGCGCCGCGCAGCCGCCGGGCGGAGCATGCCGGCGAGGTTCCCCTGACCATGAGGCTCGGGATGGCGACGACGGCCGCGGTCGCGATCGTCACCGCCCTGATCCCGCCTCTCGGGATGAGTGGGCCCGTCGCCTCCGTGGCCGACGCCACCAGGGTGCCGGGCCTTTTCAACTCCCTGCTGCCGCCGTTCTTCCTCCATCCGCGCCAATTCGCCCTCCCGATCCGGGTGGGAGGCACATTCTTGAGCCAGATTCTGCATGCCAACGGTATGGTTGTGGTTCCCACCAGCTTCAACTACGCGTTCATCTCGCCCACTTTCATCTTCTTGAGCATCTGCGCGATCATCGTGCTGACCGCCTTGGCCCTGCGGCTGGGGCGGCGTGGCCAGGTCAGGCAGGCTCCGGTGTGGAGCGGCGCCGGTGAACCCTACCGACCCACGATGCAGTACACGCCGAGCAGCTTCACCAATCTGTTCCGCTCGACATTTGGAGGGGTTTTCCGGGACCAAAGGGAGATTCAGCGCGACTACCACCAGGCGCCCTTCTTCACCCATTCCGTGCGCTACGTGCGCCGGGTGGTCGAGCCCGTGGAGACCTACCTGTACCGCCCCCTGGTGCTGGGGGCGCGCCGCCTGTCGCAGCGAGTCAGCCGCCTCCAGTCCGGCCACGTCAACCTCTATCTGCTCTACCTGGTGGCGGTATTCGTCATTGTTCTGCTGGTTCACTGACAGCGGTTGCCCATGGCTCGCCAGGGCCGGCTCTCTCCTGCGGGATCATCCTCAGGCCCTTGCCGGACCGGTGCTTGCAAGTACGTCTCCGCACTCAAAGATCGGGCTTAGCGTGGCATGATGGGAACGCAACGCGAGGGGGCCCGCGCAAGTCGGAACGGCTGGCTGATGGCTTCTACTCGACAGCTGCTGGCATACCGTCAGCGAGGGTAGTGGCTTGTCGCGATGTGCCCGTGGAAGCACGACTGGGCTGGAGATATCCCGCTCCGCAATTTCGGAGCACGCTGCACGTCTTCCATTCCACCCCGAGGAGCGCAGCGATGCTGTGTCCCCTGCCTCGCCATCCCGCGTCGCCGGCCAGGACGCACCCGGGTCCCTCAGGGGTGCACTCGACCTGCTCTCCCGGGCTAGGGCCTTGAGCTGCGCATTGGAGAGGCGGTCACTCAGCTCGGTGGACCTGGGCTGGGCCGATGCCGAAGCGTTGCTGCGACTGGCGGGGGCCAAGAGCGGCAAGCACACGATGTCACAGCTGGCCGAGGCGAGCGGCTTCAGTCAGAGCGGCCTCAGTCGAGTCGTGGACCGCCTCGAGCGTCGCGGCTTGGCGATGCGTTCTAAAGATGGCCTGGACCGAAGGCGGATGCTGGTCGCGGTGACCCCGCTTGGGTTGACGGTCGCGAATGATCTGCTGGCCTCCCTGCAGCAGGAGAGCGCCGTCTTTGCGGGCCGCCGATAGTGGCGGCGGCTCACCCGAGGCAGCGCGGTTGGAGGCCGCTGCCTGATTGGCGGGATGTCAGGCCAGTCAGGTCTCTTCCGAGTGGGTTCCTCCGACCTCCCGCCTGTCCCCACACTCTCCGGTTCGCCAGCTCGCCCTTCCTGGCAAGCTCAGGGCACAGAGTTGCAGCGCCGAAGATGGGCTGCATTGCAGGCCCGGTGGCCCTTATTAGTCCTTTGGCTTTGGTACCTGCTCGGGTGCGCAGCCGACCTCGCGCGGGGCCAACTGGGCCGCCCCAGCTCCAGATCCGGCGCCTGACTTAGATAGGGCCGCGGTCCGGCGGGTTGGCATTCCCTGGCGTGGATGCTCCAGCGACGCTGATGGGCAGTTCCCACCCACCCATCTTGCGAAACAGCTCCGGGCCAAAGGCGGTCGGTCGTGGCGGACCCTCGGTGAGCACGTAAGTCGGGCCGCCGTGGGTTGCCGGGTCCGCCCGCAAAAACAGCGTCCCGGGGTTGCCCCGCTGGTATAGGCTGTCGGCAAGGTCGTACAGGTGAGTTACCAGCACGACCCGGCAGCCAGCCTCCAGCAGCGCGCGGATCACCTGGCGGGCTATCTCGGATCCTTCGGCCTCATTGGTGGACTCGAAGGACTCGTTCAGCAGCACGAGTGCGCGACCGTCGATTGCCCCGGCCAGGCGGCTCATCCGGGCCAGCTCTTCGGCCAAGCGACCGTTCGCCATGGTGGGATCCTCGTCGCGGGCAAAGTGAGTGAAAACCCGGCTGCCGACGGCTGCCTCGAACGCAGTCGCGGTCACGAACATGCCGCTTTGCATCATCAACTGGGCAGTGCCCAGGCTCCGCAGAAAGGTTGACTTGCCACCTGAGTTCGCCCCGGTGATGACAATCAGCGCCCGTCCATCGGCGGCCAGCGAGTTTTCCACCACACTCTGCTGAGTGACTAGGGCCAAGCTGGGCCCGTAAAGGCCCTGTGCCGAGAGGGCCAGGTTGGCTGCGGGCTTGGGAATACAGAAGGGGAGACCTCGACTGGCCAGGTTGTCGGCGAGATTGAGACAACCGATGTAGAACCCGACCTCGGCGGCCAGCGCGCCAAAGTAGGCGACCACGTGATCGGCCGCCTGGGCCAGGGCGCTGGCCGCTGAGTTGATGCCACGGTCTGCCAGTTCCGCCAACGCCCGGGCGCCTGCCTCATCGCGCGGTGCCACGTCGAACGCAGCGGGATCTCGACGGCCCAGGCCGATCCTTTCAAGGAAGCCGGTGGAAACCTGCGGGGGCTGACTCAGGTAGTAGTTGTCCCCAGCGTTGCCCTGCCCAAGACCTGCTCCGACAGTGATCCCGTCGCGGAACTCCAGCCCCGCAAGACACTCCTCCACGTCCTGGAAATAGCCGTCGTCGATCTCCTCGCGGACGGTGCGGAACATGTTCAGAATGCCCTCGGAACGCAGCGTGTCTGGGGCTTGGTCGGCAAGCTCGCGAACTCGCCTGAGCGGTCCGAGCAATATCCGCATCACCCGGAGCGCGTATCTCAAGATCCCCGACGGAGCCTGGCGTCCAAAGGTGAAGACCCTGCGCTGGGCGGCAAGCGCCTCCACCGCGATCTCATAGAGCTCCCGCGCGAGCTCCGGGTGATCAAGACAGTCATTCAGGACCTGCTGCCGATACTGGATCGCCTCGGGGTCTGCCAAGCCGGTGAGCAGGGCCGCTCGCGTCACTTCGGACAGGAGCCTGTCACCCCCGGACATCGCGTCGAGCAGTGGCGTCAGGCCCAGGTCCTGGATCAGTTCCGACGCCTCCTCGGGTATCGGGCCAGTAGGGTCGAAGTCGTGGTCGCGAAACATGAGATGGACTTTCATGGCACGATCCGGCGCCGAAGTTGTTCATAGCTGAGCCCAAACTTTTCGGCGAGCTCGACCGCGTAGGCAAGCCCCCGCGCCGGGGCGCGGATGACCTTGTAGGTGCGCAGGGTGGGGTCGTGGTCGGCCACCTGGCTCACCATGCTCACCGTCGCCTTGCCGAGTGATGCCAGCTCATCGACAAAGGTGACGTAGACGCCGGTCGCCCCTGCGGCGATCAGTCGCTCCAATACCGCCTTGCCCAGGGATCGAGCGTCGGCGAGCGTTGTGGAGGAGAAGAGCTCATTGATGATGAAGACACTCTTGGAGTCGGCCCGCGCCACCAATTCCACTATGGTGCGTATGTCGCTTTCAAGCTTTCCCCTGCCGCCCAAGGCATCCTCGTCTCCGGCGAAGCAGGTCAGGATGCGGCTCGCGCCCCTCAGGCGAACCTCAGTTCCCGGGACCGGCACGCCCAGCATCGTGAGATGGTGGACCTGCCCGAATGTCCGCGCCAGAGTGGTCTTTCCGCCCTGATTCGGCCCGGTGATGACGAGGACCCGTTCAGACCCCGTCAGCGCGAAGTCGTTCAGCACCGGGAGCCGCTTGCCGTCCCCCAACTTTTTTGCCAGGGCGAGGTCGAAGACATTCTGCGCCTCGGTGATCCCGGCAGAGGCATCGACGTCGGGGTAGCAGAACGCCAGTCCGAGGTTGCGGAGGGGGGCCAAGTAGTCAAGGTAGGCGAGGTAGAACTGAATCTCCCGCTCGAACGCCAAGATGTTTCGGTCGAGTGGATCCGGGTGATTGCGACTGAAGCGGTCCAACGCCGCAAAGGCGTCGGGAAACAGCATCGCCACCCGGTCCAGGATGCGCTCCTCCACCTGGTTGAGGGACGTCCTGGTTTGGAACTCTGCCCGGTACTCCTTGTCATGACCCCGCTGGAACCTGGCAAAAGTCTTCGTGACGGTCTCGCCATAGTCGGGCTCGCCCGCATACCTGCGCACCGACACGTGCAGCCCCTTGAGCTTGACCAGATAGCGAACCTCGGCCAGGGCACGACAGGAGTTCCTCGCGTCCGAGGCCAGCGTCTGGAACCTCGCAGACTCAACGTAGTCGCCGAGGTAGCCTCTGAATAGGGTCAGTCCCGTTGACCCGAGCGCTCTCTCTCCCAGGGCTTGCCGCAGCCTCGTAATGCCGTCACAGTACGCTTGGGCTGCGTCGAGCCACAGCCGGGCCCTCTGCCATCGGTGGCGCTGAGGCTCAATTCTCGCAAGGTCCCCACGAATCGCGCTGAGAGAGACGGCGAATTCGCGGAGTGCCTGCGCCAGCTCAGCATCCTCGAGGTCGCGGAAGACGGCGTGCCGATGCCTCATCTCGTCCTCGGAAAGAAGCGTCTGGCGGAAGAGAGGCTCCAAGCCGTAGTCCGCGCGACCCTCGAACAGGGCGGCCTCAACCTGATCCAAGTTGAGATCGCGAAAGTAGGCTGGCTGCTCGATCTGCCCCGAGCCCGATTCAGAGGGACGGACGTACAGCAGACAACCGGGCTGATAAGTGCCAGGAGCGCCGGTCCCATCAGGCAACGCGGCTGCCCTCGAGCTGTCCAGGCGGCGAAACCGCGCTCAGCGGGGCCGACGCCATCGTCGCCTTAGCCCCGACCACCGCGCTGGGCTCCTCTGTTCACGCAAACCGACCCTCCTGCGCACGTCCCACCCCGCTTGCAGGAGCCATCAGCCATCACGGCGGCCCATGGCGAGCTCCATCGCCAAGGCCATGGTAGCCAATCTGCCGAAGGGCCGACCAGCCCAAATTGGCTGGGCCAATCTCCCGGGTTCCGCAGGTGGGCGGCCTAGGCACGGGCAGATTCAGGCTTGGCTGAGATCAAGGGGCCGCAAATCGGAGTCGGCTGGAGGCTAGAATCCTAGGCACACGTCTCGGTTAAGCAGGCTCTTGAAGTGAAGAGGAACGTTGCCCACCCTTCGCGTGGTGCGAGCTTGGCGAACGTCGCGAGGAGCGCACGGTCCGGCCAGGAAAAGCGGGGACGGGCAACCTGGTGGCGCAGGTCGGCGTCCCTTCACGCGTCGACGATTCCGAAGAAGTCGAGAAGAGCGTGCGCCACCTTCTCGGGTGCCTCTAGGGCTGCGTAGTGGCCGACGCCTTCGAGAGTCACTGACCGGACTGGATCGGAGCTGACCTGGCTCATTGTTGCGAAGGTGAATTTGCCGCCTCCAGCTCCGATCGCCAGCACCGGGATGCTTAGCTTGTGGCTGGCGACAACGGTTGCGATCTCGTGGCCCTCCTGGAGCATCGACTGGTAGAGGCCGATCGCTCCGCGCCAGCCGTCTGGACGGGAGTAGGTGCGGACGAACTCGTCGATGTCGGTGTCGGTGATTGCTCCGGGGGTGACGCTCATGACCGGAAAGGCAAACTGTCCGAGGAACTCGCGCTCGCGCCCGGCGAGGAGCATCTCGGGGATCCCTGGGGTGGCAAGAACGCCGATGTACCAGGTACCGCCGTGGGTGATGTCGGCCAGCCTCTCAAGACCGAACCCGGGTAGGCCCATCTCGATCGCGGTCAAGCTGAGCAAATGATCGGGGTGCATAGCGGCGAGACGCAAGACCGTCGCCCCGCTGATGTCCTGACCGGTGAGGTGTACCGGGCCGACGTTGAGCTGTTCGATCAGTCGGTACAGGTCCTCGGCGGAGGTCTTGCTGTCGTAGGCGCCTGGCCCGTTGTCAGAGTCACCGAACCCGCGCAGATCCACCGCATAGACACGGTGGCTGGCGGCGAGCAGCGGGATGAGCTTGCGGAAGGTCCACCACGTCTCGGGGAACCCATGGACAAGCAGAACCGGAGTCCCTTCAGTGCCCGCAGCCACGTAGTGGAGCTCGGTCCCGTTGACCTTGGCGTAATGGTGCGTCGCCCCAGCCAGTCGGGCCCGCTCGTCTGTTGCGCTCATGTTAAGCTCCCTCATCTCGTCAACCTGGTTGTCTAAAGAGTAGACAACCAGGTTGCCCTTGTCAAGACGTCTGCTTTATGATCAGCTCCATCGCACGCTCGGGCGCCGACCTCGCACTGCTCCTGCTCGGAGGATTTCGGGTTCTGGTTGACGATGCCACCTTGGAGCTCGCTGAGCGCGGATACGTAGACGTGCGCCCTGTCCATGACTTCGCGATGCGAGCCATCGCGGCGGGCGCCGACAATGCTTCGGAGCTGGGTCGCCGGCTATCGGTCTCCAAGCAAGCGGCCGCCAAGACTGTGACGGTGCTGGAGGAGCGCGGCTACGTGGCACGCGGACCGGATCCGCTCGACGCCCGTCGCAAACGACTTCAGGTCACGGCGCTCGGCTTCGAGGTCATGCAGGTAGGCGAAGCCGTCTTCGACGAGTTGCGAGATAAGTGGAAACGGCAGATCGGCGCCAAACAGCTCGAGCGCCTCGAGTCTGACCTCGCGACCCTCGTCGGAGTATCGCCGGTGCGTTGCGACACCCCCGGATGGATCGCCCACAGCCTCGACGAGGCGACCTAACGGGCCAGGATGCCGGGGGAATCTCGCTCATCGAGAGTCGTGTCCGTTAGCGGAACCGACTGCAGACATCATCGAAGCCAGATACGTCCTGCGCTTCCCCGTTCACGTAAGATCCGCCCGAAGCCCGGATTCCGCAGCAGAGGTGACGGCGTGAAGCAGAAAGTGACCAACGGATCCGGGAAACTGGCAAGGCGCCAAGGGGAGGCGTAGGGCCCAGGCTGAGGTCCGGTCAGTCAAGCAAAAGTACGAGGGGTGTCCTCCAAGGCAAGGAAGAGCGGGGGCTCGGCGACCTTCAGTGCCTTCATGAGCTCGGCCTGGCGGGGCGCGAGCTCGGTGCGCTGCAGACAGCGGCCCGCCGAACCCCAGAAGGTGCCCACGTGCAGCCGTTGGAGCTCATGGCGAAGGTTGCGCCAGGTCTGCCCGGTCTGGTTCTCGGCCACCCGGATCAGCAGCAGGGCCAGCCAGCACAGGACGATGTGGGCCCTAATCCGCTCCTCCTTGCGGTGGTACACCGGGCCCAGATCCAAGGTGGTCTTCATGTCCCGCCAGCCCCGCTCCACCTGCAGCAGCTGCTTGTAGCCCACCGCGATCTCATCGGCGGTCATCTCAGGGTCGGAGCTGCGGACCAGGTACTTGCCGTCCAGATGAGCCTCCCTCGCAACTGCTGCCCGGTCCACGCGCAGCAACCCGCCCTTGGTCACCCGGAGCAGCCGGCCCAGCCCCGGCTTGGTCTTGAGCCTCCCCAGAAGCTCTGAGCGCTTCTCCAAGGAGAGCTGGTCGCTGCCCTCCAGCTCATCCTCCAGCCGCTGCAGCATCCGCTCCCGGACCGCGGCATCCCGGGCCGCCTGCTCGGGGTTGTAGCAGATCACAAGGCGGTCGTCCTCCAGTACCACCTCCTTGACCGAGAGGTTCTCTGCCACCTGGTGATAGCGACCCGGCCAGGAGAGTGCCAGGGATGCCTCCTTGGAGCCACTCCGCAGCTTCTCCCCGATGATGTAGTGCTGGCCGTCCCAGGACAGGTGGGCGCGATTTTCGGCGGAGCTGAAGCCATGGTCGGCCACCCACACCACCCGTCCCAACCGCCAGCCCTGCAGGTCATCGCGCACCTGGCGGATGAGCGGCGACTCCCCAGTACCCCCAGGCCAGCTCCACACTCGAATCGGGATTCCCTCTCTGGTCACCGCCATCCCGGTCAGGACCTGGGGAGGTCGCGCCGGTGGTCCTTGGAATGGCCGTACTGGCGAAAGCCGAGCTTCACCACTTCGCCGTTCTCATCGACCTCGTCGGGGTCATCTGGGTCGGTCTCCCAGTAGGTGCTGGTGCCGTCGAAGAAGATCAGGCCGACGCTGAGGTTGAGCAGCTCGGCGGTATTGAAGAAGACCGTCTTGGCCAGATCCTCCTGGCACTCCAGCAGGAAGTCCATGGCCCGATAACAGCTGTCATCGTCCACCTCGGGCAGCCCGGGGATGAACACCTGCTCCCGCACCCATTGGGTGCAGGCCAGCTTGGAGAGCGGCTCCAAGTCTCGGTTGGCCACCAGGGCGAAGAGCACACGCTCAACTTTGGGATCCAGCTTGCGGCCTGCCAAGAGCCGCTTCACTCCTTGATCGATCCCCAGCTGGTGCCAGAGGTGGTCCAGGACCCACGCACCTCCTACCGGCCGCGAGTCCACGAACCTGAGGTCCTCACTCGCCGTGGCCCGGAGTGCATCCTGGGGCTCCAAGACTCGGGTGAGGGAACGGATCAGGCGCTTGATTGCCTTCCGGTCGAGCTGACCCTCACGGCCGAAGCTGTGGATCACCTGGGCTCCTGCCTGCTGTCTAGTCGGATCCCACTGGTTGTGGGCCAGTTGGAGGTAGCGGACCTCGGAGCCGTCCTTGTTGTGGCGGCTGATGGTACGAAGGTACATGCCCAGTCTCTAGCATCGACTCAACTTCATTTCAACAGCCTGCTTAACCAACACGTGTGCCTAGGCTGCTAGCCTCCAGCCGACTCCGATTTACGCCCCCTGATCTCAGCCAAGCCTGAATCTGCCCCTGCCAGGGCCGGCCACCTGCGGAACCCGGGTATCTGCTTGTCATCTGCCTCTGTGTCAGTGGCCGTCGAAGCAGGTGGCTGCACGGCGTCTCTGGCCGCCATGCTTCCCGCGGCACTCCGCCATGCGCCGTGCCGCCTCGAGCGGCGACGATGAGACGGCCGCGACCTCCCCGCCGTCTGCGGACACCAGCGTGGCAGCCCGACCGCATCTCGGTTGCGAGAGCCAACTTGGTCCGGCGCCATGGGGCGCTCGACCAATGACGGCGACGGCGTGTGGCGCCACTTCGTTCCGGCCCTCCTAACGATCGCCAAGCCAGCGGCACTCAGGCCTTAGGTTGAGGCTTTGGGCGAGGCGCCGAGCGGAGCTGAACGAGCGTTCTCCAACGGCTGCCAGTGGCCCTCGAACACGAGCGCGAGGCTCAGAGCGGCCACGAGGCGCCGTTCCCCATCGACGGCAAGCCGGTGTTCGGGACCACCCACCTGAGTCCCGCTCGGGGCGATATCCGGCTGGAGCCGGTAGTACCACAACCCTCCGGCGGGTGTTGAGAAGATTCCGAGTTTCGGGGGGTGAGCAGCACTTACGGCTCCTCCCGGGCCGAGGGGCGGCCGGCCACTCAACCGTTGGTTGGAGCAGCCGGCCGGGGCCCAATCAGACCGAAGGTGACCCCGCTGGAGTTTTGACCAGGCCGAGGCCCTGTGCGATCTTGGTGCCAATCTCTTGGTCGACGTGGCTCCAGTAGGCGACCACGCGCTCCTGTATCGGCCGCGACACCTGATCGCCCGCGTGCTCGACGACATTGGCCACGAGATGGGCTCGATCCGCTTCCGACATCACCTCACGCACCAGTGTTCCTGCCTGGCCGAAGTCGTCATCCTCTGCATGAAGCTCCTGGGCGTACCTCCCCAGCTCGCCCCCTGCCACGGTCCAGCCGAGATCGGCACCCTCGGCGCCATCCGCTCTGGGGCCCCCATAGGAGTTGGGTGCGTACACCGGCTGGGCGCCATGGTGGTGGTAGGTCATGGCGGCATCCTTGTTGTAGGAGTGGACCTCGACCTTCGGCGCATTGATCGGGAGCTGTTCGTAGTTTGGGCCGATGCGGTGGAGATGGGTGTCGTGGTATGAGAAGACCCGCCCCATCAGCATCCGGTCGGGACTGAGCCCGGTCCCCGGAACCAGGTTGGCCGGGGAGAAGCCCGCCTGCTCCACCTCGGCGAAGAAGTTCTCCGGATTGCGGTCCAGGACCATGCGACCGACCTCTATCGGTGGGTAGTCCCGGTGGGGCCAGACCTTGGTGAGGTCGAAGGGATTGAAGCGGTACGTCTCAGCGTCGGCAAACGGCATCACCTGGACTTCCAGGCGCCACTCGGGGCAGTCGCCCATGGCGATGCTGGAGAACAGATCCCGGCGGTGAAAGTCGGGGTCGGCGGCGGCCATTGCCTTGGCTTCGTCGCTACTGAAATTCTCGATTCCCTGGACTGTCTTGAAGTGGTACTTGACCCAGAAGCGTTCGCCGCCGGCGTTGACCCAGGAGAACGTGTGGCTGCCGTAGCCGTTCATGTGCCGCCAGGTTCTCGGCGTGCCCCGGTCGGACATGAGGATGGTGACCTGATGGGCGCTCTCGGGTGACAGCGTCCAGAAGTCCCACTGCATGTCGTTGGACCGAAGCCCGGTGTCCGGCATCCGCTTCTGAGAGTGGATGAAGTCCTGAAACTTCGACGCGTCCCGGACGAAGAACACGGGGGTGTTGTTGCCGACCAAGTCGAAGTTGCCCTGGTCGGTGTAGAACTTGAGTGCGAATCCCCGGGGGTCCCGCACGGTGTCCGGGTAGCCCTGCTCCCCGGCCACGGTGGAGAAGCGAGCGAACATCGGGGTGCGCTTCCCGACTCTGGCGAGAAAGCTCGCCTTGGTGAACTGGGTCACATCGTTGCTGACTTCGAAGAATCCGTGAGCGCCTCCGCCCTTGGCGTGCACCACGCGCTCCGGAACCCGTTCGCGGTTGAAGTGCTGAATCTTCTGCACCAGGTAGTGGTCGTGCAGAGCGGTCGGGCCCCCGGCGCCGACGGTCAGCGAGTACTCATCCGAAGGGGCCGGGATTCCCGCATCGGTGGTCGTGGCAGGCGGCTTCTCAAGTGGCATCGCGCTTTCTCCTAAGACAATTCATCGGTTCGATCCCAGGGCGCCCGTACCCCGATCCGCGCTCGCTTCCTGGCAGGAGGGGCACAGTCCCCAGTAGGTGACGTCGGCCTCATCGACGAGATATTCCGAGCGGGAGGACGGTCGCAGACAGGGCGCCTGGCCCACGGCGCAGTCGACGTCGGCGACCGCCAGGCAGGCCCGGCAAACGAGGTGGTGATGGTTGTCACCGGTGCGGTACTCGAAGAGGGCGGCGCTCCCAGCCGGCTCGATGCGACGGAGCAGTCCCGACTGGGTCAGGACCCGCAGCACGTCATAGACCCCCTGGGTGGACATGGTGCCCAGGCGTTCCTTCACCGCACCGCCGATGGCCTCCACCCCCTGGTGCCCTCCCGACCGCAAAACGGCCAACACGGCCAGGCGCGCGGCGGTCACGCGGAGCCCGCTGCGCCTGAGCCTGTCCGCGTCCGCAAGCTCCACGACTTGCTGATCTTCCACCTGCGGCATCATACTCCATTTTTTGAGCTGGAGCGACAATTGAATGAATCAAGAACAAGTCCTTCGGGAACCCAATCTGCGGCATCCGTCCTCATGGCGGCGACTGGCGGGGTGGGGGTGCCGACCGCCAAGCTTTAGGCACGGCGGCCAGGGTGGCGGCGCTGGTTGCGGATTCCCGGCTGGGGAGTGCAGGACAAGATGGGAGGATTGGTATGAGGCTGGTGAGTTATCTGTTCGAGGGGGCGGTCCGGGCCGGGGTCGAGCAGGATGATCGGGTCCTGCCGGCGGAGGTCCTTGAGTTTGGGAGGGGAGGGGTCACCCAGGCCGTGACCGTCAGGGAGCTGCTGCGGTTGGGACCACAGCGTCTTGCCGAAGTGCTGGACTCCGCCAGGTCCCTGATTCAGAATGGAAAGGGATTGGCTGGGACGATGGGGGAACTCCATCTGGTGGCGGCGCTTCCTGACCCGGACAAGATCCTCTGCTTGGGCCAGAACTACTCCGAGCACGTGGCGGAGATGGGCAGTCAGCGGCCCGCAGCGCCCAACATCTTCGCCAAGTTTCGCAATGGCCTGGTGGGCAGCGGGGAGCCGATCCGGCTTCCGGAGGCCAGCGCTCAGGTGGACTACGAGGGCGAGCTGGCGGTCGTCATGGGACGACGCTGCAGCCGGGTATCCCCGGACGAGGCCATGGGGTACGTGGGGGGCTACACCGTCATGAACGACGTCAGCGCCCGGGACCTGCAGTTCAGGACCGGTCAGTACACGATCGGCAAGGCCGTCGACACCTTCTGCCCGCTCGGCCCCGGCATAGTCCCAGCTGCGGAAGTGGAGGATCCCCAGCGACTGGGTCTGGTCACCAGGCTCAACGGGGAGGTGATGCAGAACGGCAACACCGCGGACATGCTGTTCTCGAT
>DAHWNZ010000109.1:0-4622 GCA_027339635.1 Candidatus Dormiibacterota bacterium | reverse complement strand
GCCATCCCGTCCTTGAGAATGTCGTAGTACTTGTTAACGAGCCGCTCGGTCATGTATGTCACCCGGGTCCTCCTGGCTTGATTGTTGCTCCGTGAGAGGGGACACCAACGACGCCGCCAACGGAACGATCGTGTTCGGAAAACCCGTGGCAATATACCCAGGTGAGCTGGGTTGAACTTATTGACCGTGCCCGAAGTGGCGACGAGACCGCTTTTGTCGCCCTCGTGGGTCCCCACCGCCGCGAACTCCACCTCCATTGCTACCGCATGCTGGGCTCGGTCAGTGACGCCGACGACCTTCTCCAAGAGACACTCATCGCGGCCTGGCGTGGCCTGGACGGATTCGCCGGGCGCTCGTCGCTTAGGACCTGGCTGTACCGCATCGCCACCAACCTCTGCCTGAACGCCATCCGCACCAGCAAACGCCGCCCCCAGCCGGAACCTGTACCGCCCTTCGACCCGCCGACTCCATCTCGACGCGGCGATGTCACCTGGCTGCAGCCATACCCGGATGCATGGCTCACCCACATTCCCGACAGCAGCCCGGGTCCCGCGGAGCTCTACCAGGCACGTGAAGGGATCGAGCTCGCGTTTATTGCCGCCTTGCAGCGACTCCCGCCCCGCCAGACCGCAGCGATAGTCCTATGTGATGTCCTCGGCTTCTCGGTTGCTGAGATCGCTGCCATGCTCTTGGCCCGCCCGACCGCCGTGAAGGGGCTGCTGCAGAGAGCTCGGGCGACACTCGCCGCCCGCCGTTCCGGTTCAGGGCAAGCCCGCTCAGATCGTGGTGTAGGCAACGAGCGCGAGCTGGCCCACCGCTTCGCTGAGGCCATGACGGCCGCGGACGTCGACGCGATAGTCGCGCTGCTCACCGACGACGCGTGGCTGGCCATGCCGCCGGCGCCCCAGGAGTACCACGGCCCCTTATCGATTGCCGCCTTCCTCCGGGCCAGCACCGCCGTCCGCCCTCGACGGGGCCTGCAGCTCGTGGCCACCCGAGCCAATTCCCAGCCCGCCTTCGCTTGCTACCACGCCGGGGATGGCGCGCCCGCTGAACGAACGGCCGGGGTGATCGTCCTCGGCCTCTCCGGGCAACGAATCTGCAGCATCACACGCTTCCTGGACCCCCGCGTCTCCCTGACCTTCATGGCCGCAGCCGAAGCCCCGAATTGGGCCTATCCCCTCAGCCGGAGTGCGAGTTGAGGGATGCCTGAGCGCCACTCACGGCAGGCAAACGATCCCCTGACTCCGGGTGCCCTCGGCCGCTCCGACGACTGGACAGCCTCCTGCACCGCACCACTTGGCGGTGAGTCGGCATCAGCGGCTCGGCCCACGATCAACGGCGATGGTGAGGGTCGCCTGGAAGACTGGACCCGAGCCGGGGCCGGTCCGCGCTCCGGCCCAAAGGTCCTCTCGCTGAGGCCAGGCTAGAAGCTCGGCGGAACGCGGGGGAAGACCAGCGTGGTCATGTCCGCCGACTGCTGGGTCTCGACCACGGCCACCACCTCATCCTTCTCCCTCATCACCCGGTACAGGTGGAGCACCGGCACCCCCTCCGGCAGCGCCAGCTTCTGCTTGACGTCGGGCGTCGGCATGGCGGCCTCCACCACGTCCTCCCCATCCATCCCGAGGATCCCCTTGAGGGCCATAACATCGGGCAGCCAGTTGCCTGCGAGGTCCATCTCGGTCAGTCCCAGATCCTCCTCCGCCCGGGGACTGAGCCACGCCCGGAAGATGGAAGGGATGCCCGCTCTATCGAGGCCCACTGCCTCCTGCAGCAGCACCTGCGTGCCCTCGACCACGTTGAGCAGCTCTGCCATCCAAGGGGTGACGTGCATCCTCAGCTCCGCTGTTCCCAGGGTCGCCCCGCTCCCGACCTCCCGCCCTGCAGGCGTCCCGGGAAACTCCGCCCCCTTGGGCGGCCCTGGCCTGGCCATTCCCACCGTGCTGGCCTCCACCCGCCGGCGATCCGCCTTGGGATCTCTGACGAAGCTGCCAGCGCCGTGCTCGGCCACGACCAAGCCCTCCTGCTTGAGGACCCCGATCGCGCTCCGGACCGTCGTCCTGGTGACCTGGTGACGGGCCATCAGCTTGCGCTCAGATGGAAATGCCACCCCGGCCGGCAGGCGTCCTTCAGTGATGTCTTGGCGTAGGACATCCGCCAGCTGCTGGTACAGCGGCACCGGGCTCTCGCGGTCCAGAACTGGCTTCACGACCGCTACAGCTTACCTGGTGCGGACCAATGTTGCCAGGACGGCTGTAGCATTCGACAAGGTCGAAGCCTATGGTGTGCAGGAGCGCCTTCGGATTTCAGTCGGCCCGGGTGGGGTTTGCAGCCATCGTGGTGGGTTGTCGAGACCAACTGTGAACTGGGTCGGTCGAGCTGGCCGCAAATGGTCGACTGTTGCCCTCACGGTGGTGATGCTGATGTGGTCGGTCGGCTGCTCCCAGTCCACCGGCCAGCGCCGACCTCCCGGAGGCATATCCAGAGCGGACGCGATCGCCATCGGCATCAAGGCGGATCAGGCCTTCTCATCCACTCCCCTGAAGCTGGTTTCAGTGGCGGTGATGGATCTCCATCACGCGCCGGCCTACGGGCCTTCCAGCCGATGGGTGTGGACATTGGTCGTAGCTGGCACCTTCCCGTCGCTCTTGTGCGGGCCGGCGCCACCGCCTGGGCAGGCTCCCGACTGCTCCCCACAGCATCGGTCGGTCCCCATCGTGATCGAATACTTCACCGGCCAGGTGGTGTCTCGCGGCGACGCCGGCGCCCCAACTTAGAAGGACCCAGCGGAGTGGTCATCGCGGCAACGGTGATCATCACCATCCCCGCTCTCTCCAGCGGAGTTCGGCGGCATCCAACTGAGCTCTCCGAACGCGGGTAGCCCGGATCTCCCAGCGGGTTATCCAACCGTAGACTCGTGGCGACCTCCCAGCTACCCAATCAACGGCCTCCCACACGAGCCAGGTGAACGCTCCCGCCGCAGCGATAACGAGGGCTGTGTCCGCAGCCGACAGCCCTCTGCCTACCGCCTCGACGATCGCGAGGATCCCGGGGAAGGGGACGATGTACGCCAGTGATGGGTTGTTGGCCACCTGAGATCGGATTGCGCGCTGTCCCACCGTTCTGGCCCTGAACGTGTGGTGTAGTCCCTCCCAGCCCAGTGTCGACACCACAGCGGACCCGACTCCCACGACCAGAGCCTCCGGCAAAGTCGCAGCGCCAACGGCAACAGCGCCCCCGGCCACCAAGCCCAGCACCGCGGGCCGACAGCGCAGGAGCACTCGGTCTCGCAGCGGGCGAAGGAGGACGGGCCCTCCCGCCTGGTCGGCCCTCCCTACCAATCTTGGACCCGTCACTTGCTGACCCGCCCCTGCCCGGATGGACGCTGCGTCCCCAAAGTATGAAGCACCTCCCTCCAATAGGGCGCACCGTGGGATGACTGAGGCGAACGACATCGGCGCCTCTGGATCAGTCCGGCCCGTTGATCCGATTGCTGGACTGGGCAGGCCATGGTCGCTGCCTACTGAGAGGGATCAGATTTCCGGCAAGGCTGAACGGTGCTTCGTGGCGCGCGACAACCTGGAGGCGCCCACCGTTAGCAGGACGGCCACGGGAATCAGGAACTGGCCAATGCTCAAAAGCCCAAACAGACACTCCAGCCATACCAGACCGACCGACATCCCGATGGCCACAAAGGACCAGCGAAGAGGGCGGCCATTGGCGGCCCGCAGAGCCACGAAGCAGACGACGGATAGCAGCAGCGGCACCCCCACCAACAGCAAGGCGTAGTAGCCGCCGGCTGAGAATAGGGTGGAGGTGCTGGTATCGGAAATGTACCGGCCACCGGCCGAAAGGGTCGACGACCCAGTCTCATAGAAGGGCAACAGGAGCGCCCCGAGTAGCAGCAGGAAACTCCATGCTGCCGCCGCCAGAGCCCATCCAGCGCCGGGAGAGCGGGTGGCGAAGGCCGGCCACCTGACCGCTCTCGCGGCACCCAGCGTCAGCAGGACGGGTACCGGAAGCAGGAGCGCGGCGACGGTCGGGATTGTGAAGGCGAAGTCGACCCAGGCTAGTCCCACCAATATCCACGTGACGTGATGCGCCCACGGCCGGCCTGGCCTGCTGGCAAGCCACATCGCCGCGAATCCCGCCAGGGCCAAGAGGAGCGTCGTCCCCAGCGGGAAGAGCAACACCAAGGTGCCCTTGGTGGCAATCAACGAGTGGGAGACCAAGCCAGTGCCCTCGGCGGTGATCAGGCCGCGGGGTCCACGGGTAACCGATCTGACCACGGTCTCGTGATAGGGGAAGACCGCGGCGCCCGCAATGGCGAAACAGCCCCAGGCGACGGACCCCAACCCCCAGGCGGACCGTCCCAGGAGTTGACCGGCCCTTCCCCAGAAGCTCGGCCCGGCGGTACCCACCGTCAGCAACACCGGCACCGGAATGAGGGATATGCCGATCTTGGGAATGGTCAGCAGGAATGCCGCCCAGGAGAGGGCCACACAGGCCCACGCCGCCGCGGATGGCCACCAGACGTCGCGCCTTAGGGCCAGCTGCGAGGCGACCAGGCAGGTTACCGAGAGGACCAGGGGAATCCCGTAGAGCACAGCCACGAATGG
>DAHWNZ010000108.1:0-4763 GCA_027339635.1 Candidatus Dormiibacterota bacterium | reverse complement strand
AGGGCGCTCGGCTACGCCCCGCTCAGAGTCGCTTAGAGTTGCAGAGACGCTCCCCGCCGGGCGGAAGGCGAAGGAGACGGGAGGTGTCCATCAGTGCAGTTCCCTCTGTGCTACGATTGCCGCACATGGAGACGCTCGGGATCCGGGAGCTGCAGCAGCGGGCTTCCTCTGCCGTCCGGAGGGTGCGCCGTGGAGAGACACTGGGCGTCACCTATCGAGGTCAATTGGTGGCGGTCCTGGCCCCGCCCGCGCTGGCCACCGGCACCGGAAGCCTGATCGCCGCCGGCAGGGTCACGCCAGCGCGTCGGACCCAGGGCCCGCTCCCAGACCCAGCCGTGGCATCCCGTCCGACCCAGGAAGTCCTGGACGAGCTGCGCTCCGAGGGCTGAGGTGGCCTTCTACCTAGAGACCTCAGCGTTCCTCAAGCTGGCGGTGGTGGAGGATGGTTCGCCCGCGATGCGCCAGTGGTTCACCGGGCACCGTCCCTGCTGGTCGTCCCAGCTGCTGGCCACGGAGGCGAGCCGGGCGGCCATGCGGCTCGGTCTGGATCGGGAGATCATTGAGGGGCTCCTGGATGGTGTCTCGCTCATCGTCCCGTCAGCCTCCACCTTCGAGGTGGCGGGACGGCTGGGGCCCGTTGAGCTGCGCTCCCTGGACGCGGTCCATCTGGCTGCGGCTGCAGAGATCGGCCAGGAGCTGGAAGGGGTGGTGACCTACGACCGTCGCGTTGTCATGGGCGCGGCCGCGGCCGGCTTGCCAGTCATTCAGCCCTGAGCGGGATCGGGCTGGGATCGGGCAGCCGTCCGGACCGGAGGAACCCGCCCCGGGCCGGCCGCCTCCCCCGGAGCGATGCCGGCGCGCAAGCCGGCTGAGCTGGCGCACCCGCGCCGGCCACCGGTTGGGGCCACGAACGATCACACATCCCGTGGGCGCAGGCGAGAGTGGCCCTGGACCTTGAGTCGGGCCCAGAGCCTGCGGCGCCGCACACCGCAGCGACTCCGAATGCCCCGACCCTGGCCCGCAGCGCACGCAGCGCTGCCACGGCCGACGCGGGAAGCTCAGACGGCGGCCGCCAGCCGCAGCTGCGCCACCTCCCGCCCCACTCTCTCAGCCCCCTCCTCTCCCTGCGGCCCGGTCGAGGCGCATCTGCAGAAGCTCACCTTCGGCCCCGGGGACCGCCAGCGGGCAGAAGCCGATGGGCGTGTCATGACCCCCACTTTCCAAGTCAGCCAGGCACGGCGGCTACCTGCCCCCAACCCCCCTACCCGTCGGTATCCCTCCCCTAGGTCTGATCTCGTGGGTGGGGCCCGCCCCTACCACCAGTGAGTGAGACCACCCGGGAGGAGATCGACCTGCCGCGCCGCTACTCGCTGTGAGTCAGGGCTTGGCGAGCGAGCTGCTCACGGAACTCCTCAGGACTTGGTGGGCTGAAGCCCTTCTCCACGACGCCGATCAGCCGCCGGACCTTCTCGCGGCGCACCAAGGCTTGTTCAACCTGAGCCTGGGTGAGCTGGACCTGACCTTGCTCGGGGTGCGATCCCGCCGGAGTGGGGGTCGAACGATGGAGTTCCATGACTACCGCAGCATACCCGAGATTCCCGTCCCGTACCCCAGCGCCAGAAGTGTCGCTCCGGCGACCAACAGACGTAGGGTCAAGGTGAGGTAGGTCAGCTTCACTCCCCGCACAGTTTGGTTCTCTGCGAAGGCGGTGGCCATGCCCTCGATCTCCGACCCCAGAATCAGGTTTGAGCTGTCATCGACGAACGCCGGGAACAGGCCCGCTGGCGACGGCACGACCTCCACGTGACGCGGGCGATAGCCAGCTATCCCGGCGACAAGACCGATCAAGAGGAGCAGGAGCCCGAAATCGAAGAACCCGTGGGCCAGACCGCTCCTTCCAAGTGACCCGGCACCGGCAAGCCCGAGGCCGAGCAGGACGCCAATGGTCGTGAGCAGGAGAGACACCTTCTGGTCGAAGCCGCTCAGCTCCTGGTACTGGAATCCCATCCCGGCCGCCATTTCGCGGTGCAGGGTGGCCACCTGCTCACTCGGCTTTGTCTCCCAGTCGATCGGTGCGGCAAGCGGTGCTTCGCTGCCAGAGATGGCCGCGCGCCGATAGGGCCATCCGCCCGTCGCCCAACGGATCACAGACATGAGGCGATCACGCAACTGACTTCCTCTGGTCCGCCGAGCACCGGTGTCGAGGCGTGGTGGACCGACAGGGCCATCGTACGGCCAGGCAGCCGAGTAGGGGCCCCGTCCGCCTACTCTGGCGGACGCCAGCGAGAGTCAGCTCGGTTCTTGCTGCCAGCGTCTCTGCAACTCTAAGCGGGCCGTGGCCGAGCGCTCACCGTGATCATCAACGTCCCTGGGTGGTCGCGGCTAGCGGGGCGAGAGAGGGCCGTCCGCACCCCATTCTTGCTCGAACTCACCGCCTACCAGAATTCGCCTCACCTGTGCGCCCCGGCATCAGCTTGGATGCAGGCTCCGGGCCGCGGGTGCGCGGTCCAGGGCAATGGCAACAATCACTCCTACCACCAGCCCGTTGCCCAGCAGCAGCCGGAGAATTCCAGGCGTACCCTGGAACGTCGCCACGGGCACGGAGAAGATCGCGAGGCCCAGAAGCAGCGGCACCGCCACCCGGACGTGCTCCAGGTCCGGCCTAGCCCGCGGTCGGAGGTTCTCCAGACCCAGGACCATCAGCGGGACCGTCGTGACCAGGAGGCTTGCCGCCGCCACGGACGCCGGGATCGATGCTAGGACCCCGGCAGTCGGTGGCGCCGCGGCCACCGCTGCTGTGATGAGGCACGCGGCCAGGAACGGAACCCGCCTGGAGCTTCGGGTGAGGCGGACGACTCCGGCACTGGAGGATAGCGAAATCAGCCCCAAGGAGCCGGCCAGGCCGGCGAAGGTGTTGCCCACCGCAGTGACCAGGTTTGTGCGGTCGAAGAGCCGGGGGGTGGCTTCGACCGGTGGCGACGCCGGGGCGGTTGCCTGAGATACCGCTCGGACCGTGGCCACGGTGTTGGAGGTGTTCACCAGTCCGGCAAAGATGCAGGTGACGACTACCCCGAGATTGAAGCTGAGTCCCCAGGCCGGCCAGGCGATTCCCGCTGGCAGCGGAGCCGGCACCGGTCCGAGCCGGGAGGCGCCGACGGCAACGGCCAAGAGCCAGCCCACCACGAGCCCGCTCAGGAGGGACAAGGACCTCAAGTGCCTCGAGCCGCGTGTGGCGAGGAGGACAGTCACCAAGATCACCAGCCCACTTCGCGCCAGGGTGACTCCGTTGAGCCGCCCATCGGCGACCACCGCCTGGGGCACGAAGACTGAGGCGAGCTGGACACTCAGCAGGATCAGATAAACGGCCATCACGCGCTCGGTGAAGAGCCGTTGCAGGTAGGACACCGCACCGAAGAAGCTGAGGGCCGCCAGCACGACTCCCGTGCACATCAGCGCCAGCCGGAACTCCGCAAGGGTGGTGAGCAGGCGATGGGGGTCCCCGAGACTGACCTGGGCCAGGGCTGCCATGACGCTCAGCCAGAGACCCGCCGGCCCTTCGACCGCCGTCAATCTGTGACCCCTCCACGCTTGCAGCGCGGAGACGAGGCAGGCAATGACGACCGTCCGTTGGACTAGGCCGGCGGTGGCGGTCGGGCTCAGGAGAAAGAGGTCCCCCACCACGATCGGAGCCGCGACCGTGTTGGCGAGAATGAACCCGATCCAGGGACCCGCCTCGACGGCGTCTCGGGCGGCAGACCCCAAGCCACGGGGCGCGGGCCACCTCAGCACCACGGGTGCTCGGTAGGAATTCTCGGCCGCCTTGCCCTTGGGCGAGAGGCTCGCCTCCGGCTCAAGTGGCGCCACCCCACGCGGGGCAGCGCGCGGGCAGACTCACCCAGCGTCACCGGATCAGGCACAGAGCTGGGGAGTGTGTCGCCGAGGCGAACCACCTTGGTCCACGGTTGACCCCGCGCCTCGCCCGGGCAGGTGTCCCACCGGCGTCAGACTCATGGGCGCGGGAGGACGAGCCCCCTCCGAGCCGTCATCGGGCCGGCCGGCGACGCGCGGCCCCGAGTGTCATGCCGCAGCTCAGAACTCCAGCCGCCGCACTAGATTGGACTCGGCGATCACCCGGCCCCTGGAGATGACGTACGGCCGGGGATACCTGTAGCGGATCGCGTCCCGCACATGCCTTGCGTCATGAACGACCAGGTTCGCCTCCGCCCCCACTGCCACCTCCAGCGGCGGCAGTCCCATCACCACGCCCGCGTTGGTAGTCACCATGTCGAAGGCCCGTTCCATCCCTTCGGGATAGGCGAGCCTCGCGGCATGCACCACGCAGAAGGCCACCTCTAAGGGGTCCGGCTGCCCAAACGGGTAGTAGAAGTTGTCGATGTCATCCTGGCCCGCAGCAACCAGAACACCTGCCCGGAGGAGCTCCGGAACTGCGGTGTAGCTACCCAGCAGGTTGACGTGGGCATTGGCCACGATCGACACCCCCGCTTGGCGGAGCAGGCCGATCACCCGCACCCGATGCTCCTCTGGGTACTGGGCCAGAGCCCCGTTGTGGCTGGAGGCCACTGCCCCGCCGAACTCGGTGCGGAGCTTGGTCACGGCAACCATCTCCAGGGTGCGGGCCGACGGATCGGAGGTGTCGTCGCAGAGAAAATGGAGGTCCCGGTGAAACTTCGCGGCCAGGTCAAAGCAGAAGCTCACATGCCTCTGCATGTCGGCCTCGGTCCACTCCACGAAGGGGATGCCGC
>DAHWNZ010000107.1:0-4857 GCA_027339635.1 Candidatus Dormiibacterota bacterium | reverse complement strand
CGGCTTGACATTGGGGCATCCACCCTGCAGCTGCTGGGCGGCCTGCTCCTGGTGGTCGCGCTGTTGTTGCTTGCGATTGGGGTGCGCCACAGAGCGGCCCACCCTGAACTGGCGCTACCACTCACCCTGATCGCGTTCGCACTGGTCGTCAACCTCCTGGCCACCGCGGGGCGATCCCAGTTCGGGCCTGGCTACGCCTTGGAGCCGCGCTACGACATCTTCAGCCTCTGGCTTTTGGCCGGGGTCTGGCTGGCGCTCGCCACCCTCCGACCTTCGAACCTCCCGCGGCTGCGGGCCTGGGCGCTGGGTCTGACCGCAGCCCTGGTGGTCGCCCAGATGGGCCTATCCCTCCACAGCGGCTTCAGCTCCGGTCACGAGCTGCGGTTGGAACGCACCCGGGCCACGGCTCTGGTGGCCAACTTCCGCCAGGCTCCGGCAGCCGAGGTAGAGGTCTACGTGTATGGCGACGTGCCGGCATTCCGCACCCTGGCACGATTTCTCCAGCGGGATCATCTGAGTATCTTTGCGAATCGTGGCGCCACCTGAGGTGATGCTCGTCTCCAGCTCGGAAGCTGCTGTGAGATCACATCCGCGACGCGTGCTCTCGCGGAGTTTCCCACTGGGAAGCGGGCGTGACCGGGTCAGAGGCTCAGCAGGCGACGGCGCGCGCTTCGGCCGATTACGATCCCCAAAAGACCACAGAGCAGAGCGGGGCCTATGGCGAGAAGAGGGAGCCAGCTCCCCGATAGCGTCGGTGCATAGAAGATCAGGCTGGAGCCCATAACTCCGGCGATCAGCAGCGAGAGACAGGTCAAGAGCAGGGCGGCACTGACCACGAGACCGATCACACCCAGGGTGATCTCGTACGCCAGCCGACCCGGGCTCAGGGAGAGCGGATCGTTGTCTGGAGGCGCCATAGGAGTTCTCGGCCGTCCGCACTCGGGCAGCACCAGACTGACGTAGACCGCCAAGATCACTGCCATTAAGAGCAGCAGCGGCAGTGCCGTCACGATCCTGGCGAAGTGTAACCGGACCGATCGCAGGCGTTTCCTCATTTGTCGAGGCGCCCGGAGCGTTGGTGCCAACGTGCCGGTGTCGCCGGGCGGCCCTTGGCTTTCTTCACGGCCAGGTCGATTTGCGTTGAGCCTCGCATACTCCACTGACTGGCCGGGGTGCGGGTTCATGCGCGCTGGCATGTGTCCTCCCAAGGTCCGGCCAGCGCACTCTAGGCCACGGACACCGGTCACGAGTTCGACGACATGCCCCCTGCGTCCGCCTTTACCTGGGGCGCCCACACGAGCGCCCATTGCCCGGTACGGTGCCTCCTGCCGCCACATCCTGGGTACATGGGCCGCACGAGGAGTTTTCTGAGAGCAGCTCTAAGGTGGCCGGTGTAAGACCGTCCCAGGGTCAGCAGGGAAGGGATCGAGTAGCCGGTCAGATGAGCTCGAGGATTACCCCTGCTCTTGGCGAAGGAGGCGGGTTCTGGACCACCGAGCCGCGGGTACCGGTAGGGCCCCAAGGACGCTATTGGAGAGGGCTCACTCCGGGCGGTCTTACCTCCTACCCACCGGCGCCTTTGTCGCACTCGGGCTGGCGATTACCCTCCACGGTCTCGGAGCAAGGCCCCTGGCTGACTTCGACGAGGCGCTGAACGCCGACATCATCCGCTCGATGGTTAGGGGCGCAGGATGGTTGGTTCCGGTATTCAATGGAACAGCCCATCTCCGGCGTCCGCCGTTGTACTTCTGGCTGGCTGCGCTTTCAGCGCTGGCTCTGCATCAGGACTCGGCGTTCGCCTACCGACTTCCCTCGGCGGTTGCGGGGGTCGCCCTGGCCGTCGGGCTGGTGGAAGTTGCCCGCCGGCGTTTCTCGCTGGGATGGGCGGCCTGGGCGGCCGGGCTATCACTTGTCTCGATGCCATACTTTCTCTTGCTGAGCCGGGCCGCGATGTTGGATGTGCTTGCGGCCGCGCTCTCTGCGACCGCCATCCTCGCAGGCTCGGCATGGCTGAGAGGCAGGGGTGGACGACCCCTGGCCGCGACCACGGGCATTGCCCTGGGCCTGACGGCTCTCGATTTCAGCGCCATGGTCCTGCTGCCTGCTGTGTTCCTGCTCGCGGATGGGGTCTGGCTCCTGCGCACCGGCCGGCCCCGGTGGAGACCCCGGGACTTGGGGTGGGTCGTCTTGCCGGCGATCGTCATCGGCCTGTGGTGGCCGGCTCTGATGACCTTCTGGTACCCCCACACCTTTCTCTCTCAGTTCTTGCTCCAGAACGTGGTGGCCCGGGTCACGGGGCAGGTGGAGCAGCATGCCCGACCCATCTACTACTATCTGCCCCTGATCGCAGACGGCCTGGGAGCTTGGGCTCCTCTGGTGGCGGTGGCCATGGTTGGCTCCTGGCGCCGCGCGCTAAGGAATCCGGAATCTCTGGAGAGGATTGCTCTTCTCTGGCTGACGCTGGGAGTCGTGGGCTTCTCGGTGCTGGGCACCAAGCTGCCCTGGTATGTGACTCCTGTCTATCCCGCCTGCGCCCTGCTGGCGGCCGGCTACCTCGGGCGCTGGTCCTCCCACGCCCGGGACACCTCCGTACCGGGCCGACCCGAGACTCTCTTGGTGGCTGCCGCTGGGATCGCCGGTCTGGGAATCGGCCTGTGGCCAAATCCCCGACCCGTGGCGGCACTTCTGGTGGCCGGCGTGTTCGGGCTGGCGGCGATCTTCCTGCTGTTGCTGCCCCAGCCGTTCTGGCGGGGTATGGCTGGGAGATTCTCGGCCGCGGTGCCCGTCCCCAACAATCCGGGCAGGATCGCCTTGGCATCCACAACACTTCTCTGCCTCCTGGCGCTGGGGCGGGCGATTGCCGTCCCGGTGACCATCGCCGACCCGGGGCTCGCCCAATATCTGCAGCCAGAGCCGAACCCAGTCGGAGAGGCCGCGATCGCCACGTTGGCCGCGCGCGACACGTCGGTGCGGCTGGGGCTGCTGGTGGGGGCGAACACAACCCTCATCTACTACTCGGACCGGCCCCGGGTCCGGGTTTTCCGCACCGTGGAGGGGGTGGCCAGGGCCCGCGGGATCTGGGTCATAACCAAGAGCGCGGACGTGGCTCAGCTCAGAGAGTTGACCCCCGGCACGGTCGTGTTGCAGCGCCACGGTTCCCTAACCCTGGTCGCCCTTCCCGGGGCCCCTCGGCACTTGGAACCTGAGCTCAGAAAGGGGCGGTAGGTGGGCGTCGCCAAAGGCGCCGATCTCTCCTCGGTCCCAGGATCGCTCAGGCGCGAAGGTCGGTCCCGTCGTGCCGCCTCGTCGCCGACATCAGCCTCCAGGCGAGGCAAGGCAGGTGCACGTCCGTGGTGAGATGGGACCGGACTCCAGGCGGGGCGGCGACGCCCAGGTTTTGGGTCCCTGCGCTGCCTTGGGCTGTCAGCGGTCTTGGTCGGCGGTGGAGTTGCGCAACCACCTGGGAAAGTCCGTCGCCACGATCCTCTGATCCGTCACCCCCTGGGCGGCCTCGGAGCACAGCCAGCGGATTGGACGAGCCATGATCGAGGGGTCCAGCAGTTCTCGTGAGGTGGCATACGCCTCCGGGACCATCCCGGTCCTGGTCGCGCCTCCAGGAAGCAACAGGTTCACCGCAACGCCCCTGTCACGCAGGTCCTCGGCCATGATGTGGGAGAGGGCCTCGGCGCCAGCTCGGGAGGGGCCGTAGGGGACGAATCCCCGGCGCACCATGGTCTCGTGATTCATGGAGATGTTCACGATCCGACCGTTTCCCCGCTCCAGAAAGTGGGGCACGATGGCGCGGGCAGCGAGGAAGTAACCGGTCAGGTTGGTTGCTATGGAGTCGGCGAACTGTTGGTGGGAGACCTCCCAGAATGGTTGAGGGGTGGAGAGGAACGCTGCGTTGACAGCCCGCATGCCCACTCCAGCGTTGTTCACCAGCACATCGATACCGTCAGCTTCGAGGAGCGTCGCGGCCACGGCGTGTGCGACCGAGGCAGGGTCGCGGACATCGATCGCGACTCCGAAGCAGTGGCCGGCCCCTTGGTCGAGGGTGGCTGCCGTTGCCGTCGCTCTGGCCCGGTCCCTGGAGCCGACCGCCACCGTTGCTCCGCACTCGGCCAGTGCCCTCGCCATGGCGAGTCCGAGGCCGCTGGTCGCCCCCGTGATCAGGACCGTGATCCCCCGCAGATTGGTCTCCGCGTCATGCGGCCGGGCAGCGGGTGTCATTTCCGCATCCCAGGTTAGCGCCTCTTCGGCGCCCGTCACGCACTTCTCGCGACTGTCGCAGCCATTTCGTCGGGGCCCGAAGCCAGCTGGACCCGATTGCGCCCCGATCCCTTGGCGAGGTACATCGCCTGGTCGGCCTGGTCCAGAACCACCCTGGGGTCAAGCTGTCCCACGCCGGGGCTGCTGACCCCGATCGAGGCGGTCACGTGACAGGCCGTCGGAATGGAGCTGATCCGCCGGCGCAGATCCTCCGCCACCTTGAGCGCCTGGGGCTTAGCGGTGTCGGGTAACAACATCACGAACTCGTCGCCGCCGCAACGAGCCGCGAAGTCGCCCCGTCGGAGGCGCCGCCGCAGGACCGCAGCGACCTGTTGCAGGATCTGGTCTCCTGCCGCGTGGCCCATGGTGTCGTTGACAGTCTTGAAGTGGTCGAGGTCGCAGAAGAGCACCGCGTAAGAGCCACCGCTGCGAGCGAGCCGGGCCAGGTCCTGAGCCAGCGTCTGTTCCAGTGCGTGTCGGTTGTGCAACCCGGTGAGGGAGTCGGTGAGGGCCAGCTCTTCCATGTAAGAGAACAGCTGGACTCTGGAGATCGCTGCCGCGCACTGGTCCGCGAACAGCTCCAGGGCG
>DAHWNZ010000106.1:314-5021 GCA_027339635.1 Candidatus Dormiibacterota bacterium | reverse complement strand
CTGGGCCAGCAATGCCGGCAGGCGGCTTGCCCAGGAGTGCGATTCACCGTGTGGGCGCTGGTTGGCCCGATTGGGCCGCAGGGGTGTCGGGTCGGAGTGGCCATAGCCGGCTGGTCAAAAAGCCACCGTCGATTCCAAGGCAGGTGCCGGTGATGAACTGGCTCTCGGGGCCCAAGAGAAATCGCACCGCACCGAGGAGATCCGCCGGCGTGCCCAAACGGCCGGCCGGCGTCGCGTCGAGAACCCACCCTCGCAGCTCGTCATTTTCCCAAAGTGCAGCATTGAAGTCTGTCCGTATGAAGCCCGGGGCAATCGCATTGACGCGAATTCCTCGATCGGCGGCGTCGATGGCCAGGGCGCGGGTGAGCTGTAGCACCGCCGCCTTGCTTGCAGCATAAATGCCGACACCGCGCAGGACCGTGAAGGAGTTGACGGAGGCAATGTTGAGAATCGCGCCCCCCGGGTCCATAGCGAGGACGGCCGCCTGACTTAGGAACAGGAGTGCCTTCACATTCACCCCCATCACCGCCTCATAGTCCTCCGAGGTGACCGAAAGCAAGCTGCCACGCCGATTCATTCCCGCGCAGTTAACCAATGCGTCCAGGTGTCCCGCGCGCTGCTTGACTCCTGCGACGAATCGGGCGGCTCGGCTGACGTCGCATACATCAAAGGCCTCCGCGTCGGCCGAGCCGCCCGCCTCCGTGATCTCCTGCACGACTTTGGCCAAGGCATCGGGATTGCGGGCGACAAGCCAGACCCGGTAATCGTGGCCCGCGAGGTCAAGGGCAAGGGCTCGGCCGATTCCCCGGCTAGCTCCCGTGATGATGGCCACCCGCGACCGCACCGGTCCCGGGGCGACCGGCGCTTCTGGCGTGTCCCGAGTGGGCTCAGCCTTCATGAAGAGACCCCTCGCTGCCGACCATTACCAGGGCTTTGCCCCAATGAGACTGCTGTTGCCAAGCCCGGCCGTTCAGGAACGGAGCCGCTGATTCCAGGCTGAGCTTGGTGCCGACCACTTGAGCGGCAGATAGGACGCCGTCGCTCAGAACCCCGATGGCGGTGCTGAAGTCGCGATCGTAGAGGCGCACAAATTGAAGCTTGAGGTTCCGGCGAAACATCTCATCCGCTTCGGGCAGTGCGGTACCTGATTTTGGAACCCCATACACCACAATTGAGCCTCCGCGACGCGCATAGCGCACGGCGACCTGGATCGAGGCTGCCACGCCGACTCCATCCACCACGCAATCCACGTGCTTCTCGCCCAGGGCGGCCAGGTCCTGCGCTCCCCAGGCCCCCGCGCGCCGCACCCGATCGGGCATCAAGTCCGAGACGAAAACGGCGCAGTTGGGCCGCCAGTGCTGCAGCAGACCCATGAGCATCAGGCCGATTGCACCAGCCCCAATCACCAGGACGCTGGCCGGCGTCTGAGCGGCGACCGCTCGATATATCGTGGTCGCCACATGCACCGGCTCCACGAGTGCGGCATCGGCGAGCGCCAGTTGGGCTGGAACCGCAACCCACCGCTCAGCCGGGAGGACCACTTGGTCGCGGGCCCCGCCGTTGGCCGCCACTCCCACGACGCCAACTTCATCGCAGCACTGTGGCGTTCCTTGCACACAGGCCCAACACTTGCCGCAACTCAGCAAGGGATCGAGAATCACCTTCTGCCCGACGTCCAGGAGCCGACTCCGAGTCTCGAGGACGGTGCCGCTCACCTCATGCCCTGGGATCACCGGGTACGAATTGAGGCCCAGCGTGCCACTCACCAGGGCAAAGTCGGTACCGCATAGCCCCACGGCGCCTACCCCAACCCTTACTTCTCCGGGAGCGAGGTCTTCAGCTGGAGCATCGCCAAGGATGACCTCGCCCGGACCGATGACCGTTAACGCGCGCATTTTGGATTCTCCTCTCTTGTACCTGTCGTCACGCTGTAGCGCCGATTTAGGCAAGACCCCTGGTGGCGCGAGGGGGGCCGCCACCAGGGTATTGCTGGCCGGGCGAGTCGTGGTCAGCACCGGAAAGCCGTGCGCTGTGGTTCGAGCCCGCCTCATCGATGGTTAGTTGGCTGAGGCGAAGATAGGTGCGCTGCCAGGCGACGCCGCTTTGCCCTGGGGCGGGGTACAGCGGACCGGTGGCGGCGACCTGGGGAAGGTCATCGATGGGGGAGCCGGCGGCCGCGGCTGCCAGCATGGCCGCACCCACGACGGAGACGTCGTCGTCGACGGTGGTAATCGGTCGGTCCAGCTGTTCCACAAAAACGCGCTGCCAGGCGGGGTGGCCGGCTCCATACCCCCCCAGCGCCACCAAGCTGCCAACCGAGTGGCCGAGCGCGGCATTGGTGGCGTCCAACACATGACGGGCGCTCGCCGCGACGCCGCGCACCACTGCGGCGCAAAATTCAGCCGGCCCTGAGTCCCCACCAACATTGGCAAAGGCCGCCCGGACATCAGGATTCCAGAGCGGGGTGCGCTCGCCAGACAGGTAGGGCACGAAGATTGGGACTGTGCCCTTGGCGTCCAGGCTTTTGGCGAGGACTTCCGTCGGCTTCAGCCCCAGCAAGCTGCCCATCCAAGTCAGGGCGGAACCTCCGTTCTGGGTTGGTCCGTAGAGCAGGCGGAGCGGGGCTACGGGAGCAGGAACGTCCAGCAGCCCGGGACGGCATGGGGGGCTCGGTTCGGCCAGCGACACGCCAATGATGTTCGAGGTGCCCAGGATGACCACCGAACTGGGTTGGCGAAATGCGCCGAGCGCCAAAAAGCCCGCGAGCGCGTCGCTCCAGCCCACGGCAACGGGAACTCCCTCAGGCAGGCCAAATAGCCTCGCGGCTGTATTGGTGACAATCCCTCGCGACTCCCACGCGGGTCGGATCTCGGGGACGATGTCCTTGTGCCAGCCGCAGGCCGCAAGCACCTCACGGGCCGGAGCTCCGGTCTGTACATTGCAAAGGCCCTTGCTGGACCAGGGGTCGGAGATGAGATTGCTGGTCAGCTTCAAGCCCAAGTAGTCCTTCACCTGGAGAACGGCTTGGGTTGCCGTGACCACTGCAGGCTCGTGCCGAGCCAGCCACGCCAGCTTGGCGGGAGGGTAGCTCGCCGACCAGGGCATGTCGAATCCGAGCAGGCGTTCACTGGACCCAAATTTAGCCTCCAGCGCCCGGGCCTCGTCCTGACCCCGAGGATCGTTCCAGGTCAGGGCCGGCCGCACGGCCTGACCCGATCCGTCGACGCACACCACTGTTGGGGTCAGTCCCGACAACCCCACTCCGGCGACATCTCGCGTCAGGGATCCCAGGGAGCGGAGGCTGGCAAGGGTGGCGGAGATCCAGTCGCCGACGTCACGCTCATCTCTCGCCGGAGGCAGAGCGACCCTTACCCGAGTTCGAACTGTACCGTCGTTAGCGAGGAGAACCGCCTTGACGGACGAGGTTCCCAGATCGATGCCCAACCACACGTCAGCGGTCCGGCTCCCGACCTTCGCTGGCGCTGTAGCCAGGCAATGTCCGCCGGCACTCGTGGCACTCGGGGATACAGGCGCATCCCAGCGCCAGGGGGGGGGCGATGGCGGTCATGCCACGATCTGGCAGTCGGAGCACGGCACTAGCTGACCAACCTCTCCCGGTCGGCCTCAGAGCGGCTTTCGGCGATCCACGAAATTGCCTCCGCTACACGCTCGGCCAGGGTATCCAGATCGGTGGGACGCGTGGGGTGACTTGGCACCAGTTGACTCCCGATGCCGACGGCCACGGCCCCTGCCCGGATCCATTCCGACACGCCCTCCCTGGTCGCCGGTACGCCGCCGGTGGGGACCAGCCGGGAATGGGGCGACGGACCGAGAACGTCCGCAATGAATTGAGGCTTCAGCAGCCGAGCCGGGAACACCTTGACGATGGTGGCACCATGCGCCTCGGCCTGGCCGATCTCCCACGGGGTGGCAGCGCCAGGAATGTAAGGGACCCCGTGTCGGTGGCACAGGGCCGCGACATCGGGTCGAAAGTAGGGCCCGACTACGAATTCAGCCCCGTTGGCGATGTACAGGGATGCAGTCGCGGGGTCGACTATGGAGCCCACTCCCAGCATGGCGGGCACCGACTGTTGGCGCAGCGCCTCAATGGCAGTGCTGAAGACCTGGTGGGCGCCCGGGCCGCGGTCGGTGAACTCCACCACTCGAGCGCCGCCGGTCACGCAGGCGCCGACGGCGTCGATCACGATTGCTGGGTCCGGTTGATAGAAGAGCGGAACCAATCCAGCTTGGATAATCGCATTTTCGACCGTGAAACCTCCCGCTCGTCCCATCGAGGTCCTCCATCAACTCGTTTTAACGTAGGATCCGACCGCTCCCGTCGCCCTCCGACAGCCGGTGGATGTCCTCCAGGCTGACCAGGTTCCAGTCGCCGCGAATGGAGTGCTTGAGGCAGCCAGCGGCAGCGGCGAACTCCACTACGTCGTTGGCGTCAGCTGTCTCCAAGATCATTTGCCGAATAGCTGCCGCCGCGAACGCATCGCCAGCTCCGACGCGGTCCAGCACCGGCATTATGTGATACCGACGCGAGCTGAAGAAACCGGCCTTGGTGCTCAGCACCGCCGACCAGTAGTTGTCGCTAGCGGAGACCGACTCCCGCACCGTGACCGCCACCGCCCGCAGGCCAGGGAAGCGATCCCGCAGTTCCGCGCACGGCCCTGAGTAACGCCCCGGGTCCAAGGCTACGCC
>DAHWNZ010000106.1:0-304 GCA_027339635.1 Candidatus Dormiibacterota bacterium | reverse complement strand
GGGAAGGGACCTTGATACCGAACACCTTGTCGAGGTCCTCTTCATTGGTGAACACGACGTCGGTATGGTCGAGTAGCGCCGCCATGGTCTCGGTGGGAGAACTCGTCCATCGCCATAGCTGTTGACGATAGTTGAGATCCACTGACACCGTGAGGCCGCCCCGCTTGGCGGCCTTGACCGCCTCCAGGGTGGCAGCGGCGGCGGACTCCGACAGCGCGGGCGTGATCCCAGAGGTATGCAGCCACTGCTGGCCATGAAGTACCTCCGCCCAGTCAACGTCACCGGCCGCGATCGCGGCCATGCT
>DAHWNZ010000105.1:0-5178 GCA_027339635.1 Candidatus Dormiibacterota bacterium | reverse complement strand
CTGCTGGCGGAGAGTCTGGTGAGGCGCCACGTCTCTGCCATCTACAGCAGCCCGCTGCGGAGGGCGCTGGAGACTGCGGCACCTCTGGCGGAGCTGACCGGGCTCGAGGTGAGGGTGCTGGACTCCCTGCGGGAGGTGCACCTCGGTCAGTGGGAGGCGGGGCTGGTGCACCAGCGGATCCGCGAGCGCGACCCGCTCTGGGACGAGGTCTGGCGCCGCGAGCGCTGGGATGCCATTCCCGGAGCCGAGCCCAACGAGCGGTTGCATGCGCGGGTGCGGCGGGCGCTGGACCAGATCCACGCCGGGCATCCGCAGCAGACCGTGACTGTCTTCACCCACGATGGCGTGATCGCCGCCGCCCTGGCGTTGGCCACGGGCTCCAGGCCCTTCGCCTTCGCGTCCTCCGGCCACTCCTCCACGTCGGATCTGGTCCTGACCGATGACCAGGGCTGGCGCCTTCGCACCTTCAATGACCGCCAGCACCTCCGCAGTGGCGGGTCCCCGCCATGAGCGCCGCCAGCCTCACGGTGCTGGGCTGCGATGGGGGGTACCCCGGCCCTGGGGGAGCCGGCAGCGGCTATTTGGTGCGGGTCGCGGGGATGACCATATGCTTGGACATGGGCCCGGGGGTGCTGGCAAGGTTGCAGCTCGAGGTTCCCCTGGCGGCCCTTGACGCCGTCATCATCTCCCACGAGCACCCGGACCATCGGGCTGACCTCGATCAGCTCGCGGTGGCCCTCCACTTCGCCGAGCCCCCGCTGCGGATTCCCGTGCTGGCGCCGGCTGGGATCCGCGAGCAGATGTACTTCTCCGAGTGGGAGGAGCTCCGCTGGCAGACCGTGGCCGACGGGGATGACGCGGCCCTGGGGGCGGTGGAAGTCGCCTTCTCGAGGACCGATCACGGACCGGAGACCCTGGCCCTGCACCTCACGGCGGGCGGGGGCACCCTGGTGTACTCCGCCGACACTGGGCCGAATTGGCAACCCGATCCCAGCTGGGCGGGATGCGAGCTCTTTCTCTGCGAGGCCACCTGGACCGCGGCGCAGGAGGGCCGGGCCCAGCACCTGAGTGGTCGGCAGGCCGGACTGCTGGCTCGGCGCCTCGGCGCCGAGCGCCTCCTGGTCACCCATCGCTGGCCCACCATCGGGGAAGCCGCGGTCGCTGAGGAGGCGGCAGCGGCGTTCGCAGGCGAGGTGTCGAGCGCCGCCCCGCAGCGCCGCTACAGCTTCTGAGGAGCTCGGCTGCTTCGGATCCCTACCAGGGCGGGTACCGGTTGGGATCCAAGGGGGTCGTCGCGGGCTCGGCGAACTGCTGGACCAAATCTCGGGCCACCCCTTCCACCACCTCGTGTCCGCGCAACCGGCGCCGCCAGCTGATGGGTAGCGCCTCGACTCCAAGTGCGGCTCCGAGCAGGTTCCCCGTGATCGCGCCGGTGCTGTCGCTGTCGCCGCTGTGGTTGACCGCCAGCAGCACGCCAGATGCGAAGTCGCGGGCCACCAGCGCGCAGTAGACCGAGATCGCCAGCGCCTCCTCGGCGATCCACCCCGCACCAAGCCGCTCCACGACCCGCGGGTCGGGAGTGTCGGCCAGGGATGCGAGGTCCAGGGCGTGGAAGAGCGCCGCTGCGGTCTCGTCGGCGCCTGGCCAGGCCAAGGCGAGTTCGATCGCCTCTACAGCTGACTCCCGCAAGTCGTGCCCCCGGCTGACCCGGGCCACCAGGTGGGCGAAGCAGCCGGCGGCCAGATAGCCCGAGGGATGGCCGTGGGTGATCGCGGCAGCGGCGACGCCCAGTTGGAACGGGTCCGCACCAACCAGGCCGATGGGTGCCACGCGCATCACCCCGCCACAGCCCTTGCTGTTGTTGTGGGGTCGCTCGACGGATCCAGGAGCCCTGCGGGACAGTGCCGTCAGGCAGGTCGTGCCCGGAGCTCGCTTGGCCTGCAGCACCGGTTCTTTCACCAGCCACCCGGCCGGCCCGATCTCATCCCAGGGGACACGCTCGCCCTGGGTGTGCAGCCAGCCAAGGTAGGCGTGCCAGAGGACGTGGGCCGGGTCGGCCTGTCCGGTGGTCCGGCGGCGGTTCTCAGCTCGAATCAATCCCTCTGTCGTGAAGAGTGTCATCTGGGTGTCGTCGGTGAAGGTCCCCGCCGGCCAGGCTCCGTCGACGAAATCTCTGACGCCCAGATCCCCCTGCTCGGCCTGAATGTCCTTCAGCATCGTGAACTCTATGGGGGCCCCCAAGGCGTCGCCGATGGCCCCACCGAGCAAGCAGCCAAGAACGCGGTCCGCGGCTACGGGCGGGAGCATCGTGCTCCCCCCTGGCGGGCTTGCTCCATCCGGGCTCATGTGACCGGTCTCCCCAAGTCGCCGTCGGCAACCAATCCGGGCGACCCCACCTTACCCCACGCCGCCCAGGGTGCGCCTGGGCGGGTGCCCAATGGGCGAGCGCGCTCCTCCTGGGCGCGGGCAGGGCCGGTGGTGCCAGAGAACGTGTATCCTGATCCCACTCATTAGGAGCACCCGAGGGACCTGGCCCCAAGACGGTGCAGCAACCGGCCGCCGGCACGGTGCTAATGCCCGGAGCGATGAGGAGGACTTGCCATGGCAGAGCCCATCGATGCCGCCGCCGACCCGGTCCGGCGGCGGTTGGTAAGGAGCGTCTTTCAGTACGCGTCTCTGGAGGAGGTGGCGGCGGCGGTGGCCGTCGCCGCAGCGGAGGGGGAGTCCTGGATCTACGTGGAACGCGCCGGGCAGCTCTACCGCTGGAGTCTCGGCCACCCGGGAGGAGCCTACCCGCTTCTGCGCACCTTCGCGCGCTTCCTGAAGGTGGACTACCGGCTCGTGTTCATCGGCTTTGCCACGGTCCCGGGCGGACTGGCGGTCGCGGTCCCGGATCCTCAGCGCCCGGCCGCAGCCGATGCCTGGGCGGTGTTGTCCCGGGCTGAGCTGGATGCGCCGGAGGGGATCAGGGAGGTGATATGCCGGGCTCTGGACAGCGGCCCCCAGGATTGACCGGCGCGGGTTGCAAGGTGCGCCACGAGCGCAGGGTCTGGCCCCTGGCTCGCCTGGGATGGCGGCTCATGTCAACGCCGCCGCCTCGGCTTGGGGCGTTTCGGGCGGGGCCTCAGCGCCTCTGGAGGGGGAGGAGAATCCAGGTGGCACTCGAACAATCCGAAGATGCGGTCGGGACGCGGCCCGGTGAAGCTCGCGACGAGGATGGCGTGGTCGCCGCCGCTGGAGGCGAGTCGCGACCGGAATCTGGCGGTCTCCGGGGCGGCCGGGGGCATCGTGATGAGGCCGTAGATCTCCTGGCGGCAGAGCAGGACCAGAGCCACTTCATCGTCGCCTTCCATCGCGATGAGCCCGAGAGGCTCTTCCTCCTGCAGGCGGCGCGCCAACCTTCGCCCTGAGGCGGCGCCGCAGTCGATCGCGACCACCGGCAAGCCGCCTTCTGTCATCCTCTGGGGAACGGGGGAATCCACCTGCAGCTCCGCGTGGGCGCGCAGGCGGGGGACCTCATCCCAGGCCACCGCTCCCACATTGACCGTCGCTCCCTGGGGCAGAAGGTCGTTCCGCAGCACCCCGGAGTGCACATCGAGGGAGACCGGGCCGGGCGCCGCGGGCACGGCCCATGGATCTCTTCCGGCCGTGTCCTCCGAGATCTTCTCGGTCGGGGCCAGGCTGAAGCTGCCGAACCTGTCATCGGGAAGGCGCACTCGGCCGTTGAGTGACCCCATCAGGCGGGAGCGATGATCGGCTCTGTCGAAGGCGCCGACCGCCGCCATCGCCAGCAGCAGGTGGCCCGCCTGCTCCTGGTTGGGCTCCCCCCCGCCGGACTCGTGGGCGGTGAAGAAGAACGGGATGCGGTCTGCTTTTTCGTGCCAGCCGAAGCGGTGCGCCCGGCGGGTTAGCACCGCAGAGTCGGTGCTCGCCATCAGGGTCATCCCCAGGGAGCCCGGGGGCAGAGTCGATGTGGCCGCGAGCTGCGAGATCGGGGCGGAACCGTCGGGGACCAGCCAGAGCCCGAACTCGACCTGGGCCTGGCCCAGCACCACTCCGCGATACCTCACCTGCCGCTTCCCTGTCGCCAGCTCCATCGGAAGAGCGATGGTGTCCGGGATCCGTACCCACGGCTTGACCTCGCAGTAGTCGGCGGCGGCTTCCATCAGCGCGCGCCAGGTCTGCGCGGATGGCGGCTCGTGGCTGGCACGGTATCCGCTGAGGTCAGCCAGCATGGTGTCCAGGATCTCCTCGGCTTCAGCCGGAAGCTGGGCCGCCACCACCGGGCACCCCAATCCCAGGTCGTCGACGACGGACTCCACCTGAGTGGCCCCACCCGGTTGGCACACGATCGTGGCGGGGGGCTCCGACTGGGAGACCGCGTCCCGCAGGCCTGAGAAGATCACTGTCCGGGCATCGGGACCGACCCCGCCGCCAAGGATGAGACCACTGTCGGCATCCAGTACCATCCCCACGAAGACCCGCTTGTGGCCCTGCACCGTGACCGACCCCTTGGCATCCTGCCACAGAACTATCCAGCTCCGGCCGCGGTGCGTGGCGGCACGTCCAGACCTCTGGTCGGTCATCGCAGTCTCCTCCTGGGCACGCCAGCCAGCCGCTGGCCGGAATCGACGAATCTCAGTTCCGAGGGCCGGCCAGTGGCGGGGAGCGCACCGCTGAGTCGCGCCCAGCCCAGCCTAACCGAATTCGAAGGACGCATTTGGGGCAAGCACACCGCGTGGGTGGCCCGTCTCGCCCTCACATATATATAGGTGTGGGATGGAGGCTCGGGCCCGCACGGGCCGGTGCCGCTACACTCGGCCGGTGCGGATGCTCGTGATTGGCGGCACTCAGTTCGTCGGCCGCCACATCGTCGAGGCTGCGATGGAGGCGGGTGACGAAGTGACCCTGTTCCACCGTGGGCGCACCAACCCGGGTCTCTTTCCTCAGGCTGAGCATCGGCTGGGCGATCGCGACCATGACCTGGCTGCGCTGGAGGTTGGCGAGTGGGACGCCACCGTTGACTGCTCGGCGTACTTCCCGCGGCAGGTCGCGAGGCTGGCGTCGGCCCTGGGAGGCCGGGGCGGCACCTACCTGCAGATATCCTCGGTGTCCGCCTACTCTGACGACGTGACCTACGGCTATGGTGAGGATGCCCCGCTGCGCGAGCTGGCCGAC
>DAHWNZ010000104.1:0-5308 GCA_027339635.1 Candidatus Dormiibacterota bacterium | reverse complement strand
GCCACCTGCGGTGCGATCCTGGATAGCTCGTCCGGCGAGCCGGACCTCCAGGCTGGGGAGGAAGGGAGCTCCCCGAAGTCGAAGCCGCTGAGGAGACCTCGCACGTAGAGGCCCGTTCCTCCTACGACTATGGGAAGCTTGCCGCGGGACCAGATCTCGTCCAGCACCGCTCGGGCGCTAACAGCGAACTCGGCGGCGCTGTACGGCTCTCCGATTCGGCGCCAATCCAAGCCGTGGCAGGGTACGCCGAGTAGCTCCGCGGCGGCGGGCTTGCAGACCCCGACCCGAACATCCGCGATCGCCTGTCGAGAGTCGGCATTGAGCAGCTCGCCACCGAAGGCCAGCGCCAGCTGCACCGCGAGCGCGGTCTTTCCTGATGCTGTGGCTCCCATGATCGCCACCACCGGCCGCCGGTCCCAGTCGATCACTGCCGGTGGAAGGCGGCCAACAGGAGCCCCTCCTCCATCACCAGGACCGCGGGCCGTCCGTGAGGACAGGTGATCCCGCCCTTGGTACGGGACAACGAGGCCAGGAGCGCCTGGGTCTCCTCCGTCGACAGGGGGTCGCCGAAGCGCACCGCGCTGTGACAGGCGAGCAGCGCCGCCATCCGATGCAGCTCGCCTTGAGCCGGAACCGCCTCCCTCCTCGCCAGCGCGTCCAGGAGGGCGTCCTCTGCTCGCGAGGCGGGCATGCCGGCCGGTGCAGCGGTGCACCTCAAGACCCGCTCCCCAAACAGCCCCACCTCGAAGCCCGCCCGGGACAGCTCCAATTCGATCTCCGGGTCGAAGTCGCATCCCGCCGGGAGCTCGACCAGGAGCGGCTCGACCAGCCCCTGGGAGTCCACTCCCGGTCGGCCTGCCGCCAGATCATCCAGGTAGCGCTCGTAGAGGACCTTTTCGTGGGCCGCATGCTGATCCAGGATCGCCAGGCCGCGTGGTGTTTCCACCACCAGGTAGCGGTTGTGGGCCTGGCCCAGTGGCCTCCAGCTCCCGGCCCCCTCCAGCGCCCATCGTGGCTCTGGACCGTCCCGGGATGGCAAAGCTCCATCCTCCCACAGCCCCTCCAACAGCCCGGCAGAGCCCGGTGGCGGTTCACCGCGACCACGGGGGCGGGTGTCCTCCGGTCCGATGTGCGCCGGGCCGGCGCGGTGGAGGGCCTGCCAGCAGGCCCGCTGCACGGAGTCGAAGACCGCCCCCTCGTTCCGCAGACGAACCTCCCGCTTGGTGGGGTGGACGTTGACGTCCACCGCCAGGGGGTCGCAGCTGATCTGGAGAACCGCAAGAGGATGGCGGTCCACTTCCAACATTCCTCGGTACGCCGCCTCCACGGCGGCCAGGAGCGATCGCTGCTGCACCCGGCGCCCGTTCAGGAACACCACCATGCCCTGCCGGGTGGCCAAGGTGTGGCTCGGGCCGCAGATGGCCCCGGCGACGCTCACCTCGTCTCCCGGAGCCTCCACTTCAACGGCGGCGACCCGCGCTCCCTCCCCGAACACGGCCGCCAGGGCGTCCAGCAGGTCTCCGCTACCCGGTGTGCTGAGCACCGTTCGCCCCTGGGAGCGCAGCTGGCAGCGGACACGGGGCCGCCCGAGGGCAGCATCGGCGACCACTCGGATACAGGCGCCCGCCTCAGAACGCGGGGAACGGAGGAAGGCACGCCGGGCGGGCAGGGTTTGGAACAGTTGACGGACTGTGATGGTGGTGCCGACCGGTCCCGCGGTCACTGTCGGCCCCCTCATCCCCCAGGGTCCGACCTTCACCTCATAGGCCCGGGTTGACGTGCGCTCGCGGCTGATCGCCACTACCTCCGCGACGGCCGCGATGCTGGCCAGGGCCTCGCCCCGGAATCCCAGGGTGGCGATGCAGGCCAGGTCCTCCACCGAGGCCAGTTTGCTGGTGGCGTGGCGTTCGAAGGCGGAGGCCAGCTCGCCCTCGGTCATCCCCCAGCCGTCGTCGCTGACCCGGATGAGGTCGATCCCACCGCCCTCGATGTCGACGGTCAGGATCGTTGCCCCGGCGTCGAGGGAGTTCTCGATCAGCTCCTTGAGGACGGAGGCCGGACGCTCCACCACCTCCCCGGCAGCGATCAACTCGGCCACCTCAGGGGGAAGACGCCTGATCCTCCCGGGATCCAACCGCCCCTGATGGGGCGTGCTCATGTTCATCCGGACACCGCGGATCGACGCTGCCACTCAGACAGCTTCTGCAGTGCCTCCAGGGGAGTCATACGGTCCACCTCAAGTCCCTTCAGCTCGTCGAGCAAGGGGTCGACAGGAGGAAGCGGAAGGGGCAGCTGCGTGGCTCCCACCGACTCCTGGGCGAGCGGTCGCTGACTCTCGTGCTCCCGTAACACCTCTTCGGCTCGCGCCACCACCGCGGGAGGCACGCCCGCCAGCCGCGCCACGTGAAGCCCGTAAGACCGGTCGGCCCCTCCAGGGACCACTGTGTGCAGGAAGGTGACCTCCGGATGCGGACCTGAGCCCTCCTCGTGGACCTCCATACGGTAGTTGCGGAGCCCGGGCAGCCGGTCGAGAGCCGTGAGCTCGTGGTAGTGGGTCGAGAAGAGGACACGGGCCGGGGCTGAGGGCCGGCTGTGCAGGTCCTCGAGGATGGCGTGAGCGAGGCTCAGTCCGTCGTAGGTGCTGGTCCCCCGCCCGACCTCGTCCAGCAGGACGAGGCTGCGCCGGGTTGCCTCCCTCAGGATCTCCGCGACTTCAGTCATCTCCACCATGAATGTGGAGCGCCCGCCTGAGATGTCGTCCTGGGCGCCAACCCGGGTGAAGATCCGGTCCACCAGTCCGAACCTGGCCCGGGAGCAGGGAATCGGTGCCCCGATCTGGCCCAACAGGCACAGGAGGGCAACCTGGCGGAGAAAGGTGGACTTCCCAGCCATGTTTGGACCGGTGATGAGCCAGATCCGCTCGCCTTCTCCGTCCATCCGGCAGCTGTTGGCCACGAACCGGTCGGTGCCCACGGCCTGTTCGACCATAGGGTGGCGGCCATCTTGGAGATCGAGTGAGAGAGTGCCGTCGACCTCGGGGATGACCCAGCCGCGCTCCACGCCTGTGAGTGCCAACGCAGTGAGAGCGTCCAACTCGGCCAGGGCGCCGGAGGCCCTAGAGAGGGCGGCGGCCTGGGCGGCCACCTCGTTCAGGAGCTGGCGGAGCAGTTCCTGTTCGCGCCGCAGGGCCCGGTCGCGGGCCGAGAGGACCACGAGCTCCCGCTCCTTGAGCTCCGCGGTCACGTAGCGCTCGGCGCCTACCAGGGTCTGCCTTCGTTGGTAATCCGGGGGAAGCTGCTCCTGGGCCGACCGCCTCACCTCGATGTAGTAGCCGAAAACGCGGTTGTACCCGACCTTCAGGGTCCTGATCCCTGTCCGGCTGCGCTCCTTGGCCTCCAGATCGGAGATGTACTGCCGGGCACCTTGACTCTCCTCCAGTATCGAGGCCAGCTCCGAGTCCTGATCGGGCCGGATGTACCCACCCTCGCGTGGGCTCACCGGCGGGTCAGCAACCAGGATTCTGGTGAGCCTTGCGGCAATCTCCAGCGGTGCTCCTCTCAGAGATTCGGCTAGCTGCTCCAGGCGGTGGTCAGAGGTGGCCGCGGCAGACTCAGCCAGCGTGGGAAGCAGGAGCACGGTGGTCGCGAGGGATTGCAAGTCCCGCGGGCCAGCCACCCCATGGGCGCAGCGGCCGGTTAACCGCTCCAGATCTCGGCACTGGGCCAACAATCCCAGCAGCTCACCCCGCGCCGCCCCTCGATCCATGAGAGAGGCGACCGCGGCCTGCCGGGCGCGCAGCCGCCCGAGCTCGGTGAGGGGAGTCAACAGCCAGGCTCTGAGCTTCCTTGACCCCGCCGCCGTGCGGCAGCGATCCAAGAGGCGCAGGGCGGTGGGCCCTCCGGGTGTCAGGGACTCCACCAGCTCAAGGTTGCGCCTGGTATGGGGGTCGAGCCGCATGCCCCAGGTCGGCTCCGACCAGGTCAGCCGAAGGAAGTCCGCGCCCGCGAGCAGGCGAGCGGAGCGGCCGTAGGCCACGAGGGCGGCCAGGGCACCCAGGGCCGAGGACCGGCCACTATCCAGCGGACCATCGCCGAAGTTCAGGCCCAGGCTCTCTGCCAGCTCGACGCCGGCGGAGACGGAGAAGGTGGCCTCCGGTCGGGGGGTAAGTTCCAGTCGGGGCGGGCCAAGAACACCCTCCCGCCATGCCTCGGGGACAAGGGCCTCCACGACATCCTGAGTCGCGAGCTGGGACAGTGCCGATGGAAGATCGCCGGGCAGCATGCTGAGCTGGCCCTCTCCGGTGCTGAAGTCCACAGCGGCCACCCCAATTCCGGCAGGGCCTGCGGGAAGCAGGGCGGCGCAGCGCCGGGCCATGGTGGGCTCCAGGAGGGAATCCTCGACCAGGGTCCCCGAGCTGAGCACCCGGGTGACCCGTCGCTCCACCAATTTGGCGCCCGGGCGCGCCTCCTCCACCTGGTCGCAGACCGCAACCTTGATTCCCGCCTCAAGCAGCCGCCGGGCGTATGCGTCGACGCTGTGGTGGGGAACCCCGCACATGGGAATCCGGCCCCCCTGGCCGAAGTCCCGGCTCGTGAGTGCCACTCCCAGGATGGGTGCCGCCAGCAGGGCGTCGTCGGCGAACATCTCGAAGAAGTCCCCTAGCCGGAAGAGGACGACGCAGTCCGTGTGGGCCGCCTTGGCTTCCTTGTACTGGCGAAGGGCCGGGGTGGGGGCGGCTGCCACCCTATCGCCGGGGCGGCGGTCCCGGGACAATCCAGTTCCGGAAGGTTAAGCGCACTGCAGCTGCCAGGCCGTGGCTCGCACCACCTCCGCTGAGCGGAGATCCCCTACCTTTGGCCCCGGCTCCAGCCAGGCCAGGCGGTTCTGGCGGGTACGCCCGTACGGGCGACCACCCTCCCCCACCCCCTCCACGAGGACCTCGACACGCTGCCCAACCAGGGAGCGGTTGCGGCGGGCACTGATCCCCCGCTGAAGCGCCAGAACGCGCTGCAGCCGCTCCTGCTTCACCGGGAGGGGCACATCGTCGGCGCGCCGATAGGCGGCCGTCCCCGGCCTCGGGGAGTAGGCCTGCACGTGCACCGTGTCGAACTCGACCTGCTCCAGCATCCTGTAGGTCGACAGGAACTCCTCCTCGGTCTCCCCGCAGAAGCCCACGATGATGTCGGTGCTGAGGCCGATCCCGGGCACCAACGCTCGCGCCCGCTCCAGGATGCGCAGATAGTCCCCGGCCCGATAGTCGCGCTTCATCCGCCGCAGGCACTGGTCGTCTCCGGACTGGACTGGGAGG
>DAHWNZ010000103.1:0-5367 GCA_027339635.1 Candidatus Dormiibacterota bacterium | reverse complement strand
AGAAGTCGTGGACGGAGCGGCTGAGGCGGTCCAGCTTGGCGACCACCAGGGCGGCGGCGCCACCGCTGCGCACGGTGGCCAGCGCCGCAGCGAGCTGAGGCCTGCCGTCCATGGAACCGCCGGAGGCTATCTCCTGCTGGATCCGCAGCAGGTGCAGGCCCCGGGCCCGGCAGGCAGCCCGGATGGTGGTCTCCTGGGCGGCCAGGCCGAGACCAGAGTCGCCCTGCTCCAGGGTGGAAACCCGGGCGTACCCGATCACCGGGGTGCGCGATCTCGTCCGCATCTGAGAATAGTAGCGTAAACCACCGTTTACGCTACTTTATTGGTATGAGGGACAGCCAACGGAAGTTCCGCCCTTGACCCCGCTTCTTTCGGCTGACTTCCCCTCGCTTCCGGTCTCCGAGCAGGTGGCTGAGTGCCGGGTCAGGCTGTCATGGAGCCTGCAGGAGTCGCCGCACGTCGACTACCTGAATGACGATCAGCTCGTCCGCCCGCACCCGATAGAAGACACCCAGGGGTGGGACGGGCCAGTAGCGAACGCCAGCCCGGCCGGTTGGCTTCCCGAGCGACCAGCCGACGGACGCCATGTGCTCCATGGCGACCACGACTGCCTCTGCTTGGCGGGCAGACCACGCTGCCGCTTGGTCGAGGTCCTGCTGTGCCGCCCGCTGCCAGACGAGCCTCAAATGGCGGGCGAAGGGGGCTCGGACGTGTCGACGGGCAGCCCCAGGTGTCGCCGGACCTCTGCCTGGGAGACTAGATCCAGCTCGCCCGCCGTCAGGCGGTGTTCGAAGTCGGCTAGGCGCTCCTGCACGACGGGGTGCGCGAGCAGGTGCGCCAGCTCCTCGTCGACTGGATCCGGGACCGGATCGGCGGGGGCGCTCATGACCGGGATGATACCTCGCGTCCGGGTCGCTCTCCGGCTGCTCCTGGGCACCCCTGGATGGTAGTGGAATCAGTGTCCGATAAGCGGTGCTTATCGGACACTGAGGCGGACCGGGTTTGAGCGGTGCGGCCAGCAGGGCAGTCACCTCGAGACTGAGCACTCCGCGACCCTGGCAGTGAGAGGACCGTGATTGTCCTTCTTCACACCGAACTCGCTCCCGGCACCCTGGTCTTCGCCTGCCGTCAGGCAGGATGGTCACCCCCGGAGCTGGTACTGCAGCTCGTCTCTCGGCGGGCGGAACGGCCTCCCCTGGAGCACTGATCACCACCGGCGGCAAAGGGCAAGAACGCCTCCGGCTGGGCAGCGGCGCGCATCACGTGGCCGATGTGGGCCATCAGCTCGACCGCGTCTTGGCAGGCGTCGCTGTGCTTGGCGCCGATCATCCACTCCACCTCCTCCTGGAAGATCGGGATGGCGGCGGTGGGGTGGCCGCGCTCCCGCTTGGGGGAGCACCCACCTGCCTCCACCCAGGCCTGCTCAACGTCGCCCTCGAACATGGAGACCTCGACCAGGCCGGAGGCGTCCGCCCGGGGCGCCTACGTCGACAGCCACCCCCTCTGCCGGGCCACCCGGGATCGCTCCGCGATGCAGGCCCACAGACGCTCCAGCGCCCGGAGTCGCCAGGTCCGCCAGGTTCCGGCTCAGGTCGCCTGGGTAGCGAGGAGCCGGTAGCCGTCAGGGCCGTGGTGGCCATCGAACACCTGCCAGTTGATCTCCACCGCCGCAGCCCTCCCGGCCCGATGGTACCCATCGGACGCGGCCACCACTAGGCACGGGTCCGCAGTCATCTCGAAGCTGGCGATCTCCGCTCTGTCCAGTTGAGCGCTTCGGCGTCGCGCCCGGCGGCGCTCAGCCGCTAGTGGATGCGCACGAAGGCGAGGGAGAGGACAGGCCCCTGGCCGGCACTGCGACCACCGCGTCCACGTCCCCACGTGCTTCCGTCGTCGTGGGAGTATGTACCGCATGTTCCTGGACGCGGATCAGTTCGTGGTCGAGGTACGCTCAGAGGTGGCGTCCAAAGAGCACCCCGCCATTTGGTACCGCGCTATGCACAGGCCGAACCTCCTGGTCGCGTGCAACTGGGATGGCGACGAGACCGGAGATCTGCTAGTTGGGGCGGAAGGGCGCGCCACTGTCAGCCCCTCGCCCGATGGGAATCGCCTGCTCCTGTGGAATGCCCGTTCGGTGCGCAGAGGCGGGGTAGTGCTGGGCACGGTTCCCAGAGGAGATTGGGCCGGCGACTCTAGACACATTTGTAGCATTCGCCGCGCTGACGGCACCCTAGAGGCACCCCGATGGAGGTCTACCGGCTCCTTCCCGGAAAGCTCGCCAACTGCCGCGTTTGACCTGTACTCCTTTCAGCCAGTTCCAGCGGCGCTCTTCCTTGAGGACGTTGACACGGGTCGACGCTGGCAAGTGGCAGAGGTGGGCAACATTCATGGCCCTCCGCCGCTGGCTTCTGGCCCCCACATCCTGTGCTGCAGTGTTCCCAGAAGCGTGGCCTTCGTCGCGGACTCGCGGCCGCCGGTACCGCTCCGGATGATCCATCGAATCGACCTTTCGTCCGGCGTGACCAGCCCCCTACCTTTCGAGGTCGAGGGCACAGTGGAAGAGGCGGTGTTCTCCAGCGATGGAACTCTTGTTGCCATATCGGCGCGCCCACTGGGAGCGGCAGCCGGACCGGGAAGAGCGGCATCTCATGCGGGCCTAGCCGTCTACGACACCAGCTCGGGTTCCCTTCTTTCCCGCATCGCAGCTACCGAGCCACTGGCCTTCTCAGATGGCGGCCGACTTATTCTCACGGCCGACCCGGCAGGCGCCGATGCGAGGCTACGAGTGCTCTCGGTGATCGACTGGAGTTCCGGGCACAGGCTATGGACTAGGCGAACGAGCTACGGCAGTTGGCTGGCCAAGCCCGGAAGCAACGACCTCGTGGTAGCCGACCGCCACTGGCTAGCTTTCCCGACAGAGCACAGAAGCCAGCCCGTTGAAGACCTCTGGTTGATCAAGAGTGATGGGACGGCAACGCTAGCTGTTGGAGAGACCTCACCTTTGACTGAGTGACCTACGCGCTCCCTGCTGACGCAGTCTTCCCCCGCGGGCTGAACACTACCCTCTCGGCTTCCAAGCCGCGCCGCCAACTGTATCTCCGAGGGTCACGTGAATCAGAGACCCCGCATAGAGCGCAGGTCCACCTGCTGAACGGATGCTCAGACGAAGGGGTACCTCCGCGGCCAACGCCCCAGTTCAACCCACCGGACTCGATGCGTCCGCAAGCTGCGGCACGGTACTTGAAAACATCGTGAACACTGCTCCAGTCGCAGCGTCGACAAATACCCATGCCGTGACGACCGGGGTTCCAGACACGGGATTGACCTGATAAGGCGCAGCCCCACTCTCATACATCACGACCCAGGACAACTGCGGGGTTGCGTACGGCCCGCCGGACACCAATGCAAGGTGGATCGAGCCAATCTTCGCCGTTGGTACAGGCCACGCCGCCGCAGTGGCGGCGGCAGCCCCGTTGGCATCTACGGGGACGGATGTAACTGACGCCGACACAGGTGGCGCACCGATCGTCATACCTGCCCACGACACCGACGGGCCAGTCCATACGGAGGAGTCTCCTCCAAACGTCTGGGGTGTACTCGCACCAGCGGACACCCCGCCATGCAGCACAACTACACCGGTCATGATAGCCAGAAGTGCAAGTACACCGACCGTGGCCCGGAACGACTTAGTACGGACAAGCTCGGTCATAGACGTACTCCTCGGTGCCCGAATCGGTGCCAGCGGCGTACCAACTATTGTTGGCCGTGGAACCGCTCCCCTCGAAATAGTTCCAACCGCCGTAGAAGTAGAGGTGAGTGTCCTCGAAGATGGCATGGTAGTTCGTTTCCCAGCCACCGGGCATCTGAGAGGCTGCGTTTTGAGTAATACCCTCGACCCGCCCGTCGGTCGGATAGAACCCAAGGTTCACTCCTTCACCGTTGGCCGGGTACTCGTTGTTGTCTGTGATGATCCTCCATTCGCCGCTGCTGGGGTTATTGTAGAGAATCTTGTACGGGATGACATAGCCCCACGGGATCGTGTAGTTGTAAACCCCAAGATTGGAGCCGTATGGCGACACCCAATCAAAGAAAGGACGAGCTACCGACCCGGTCGCGTTGCTCTCGATCCATCCAGTCTGGACATAGTACGGTCCGCCAGATTCGAAGCCTCTGAGTTCTTGCGCCTCGACTATGGTGTCTGCGTAGGAATTGTATAGATACGGGTGCGGGTACGTGGCTATGTCCCCGTAGATGCCTCCAACCGTAGTACCGACGTTGTTGTAAACAAGGGCCGCCCGCTGGCCGGCTGAAGGGGATCGGTTAGGGTTGCAGGATGCTAGAACGATGGCTGGGGAGGTGCTCAGGAAGACAGCTATCGCAAGTACAATGAACCCGCCGAACTGTACTCGCCTGTTGCCGTGCCAGTGGCGCATTGGGTACCCTCCCCCCGCCAACACGCGGGAATGGTAGCATCCGCCAGAGCTGACGGCAACTGCCCGTGTCGCCCAGAGTGCGAGCGAAGACCACCGGGGGCTCACCGGCAAGTTTCTTTGAGAGCCGCAGCCGGAGGCCCCATGCCTCGATCGACAGTCACCACCTCGGCCCCCATCCTCCCTCCCTGGGACCTGGAGCACTGCCCATCTGCCCAGCTCGCCCAGCGGTACGCGGACCTGCAAGCCCTCGTCTCGTGGCTCGAGGATCAGGACGTAGAGGTCCCCGCCTGCTGGTACACCCACGGCTGGATGGTCCACCGCATGGCGGCACTCCAGGCCTGGCGGGCAAGCGCCTATGCCCCGGACGCTCATCCGAGGGACGCTGCCGACTGGTGGGCTGTGGGGCTCGCACCCCTGCAGCGTGACTGGGAGCCGCTGCTCGCTCACCAGGGCAAGCACCCTCCACCCGATGCTCCCTGGGACGATCCCGTGCCCATCCCTGAGTTCGCAGAGTTCGTGAGGGCCCAGGTCGCGGAGAGGGCCCGGCGGGATGCCGAGCCCGGCTCCACCTGAGATGGTCCGCACCCTCCGCTTCATCCGCCTCCTGCTCCTTGAGCTCGCCCGCCGCTGGCGCGCAGTCCTGGCCGGCATCTGGGCCATCTGGGCCTCCTTCTCCGTCATCGCCGGCGGAGGACCGGTCGCCGACATGCCCTACACCGTCATCTGGCTCCTCGCCGGCCTCTTCGGCTGGTGGCTCGTCATGCGCTTCGCCCCGCCGCCGCCAAGGGCCAGCCGCCATCTCCCCTCCCTGCCGCCCGTCGGAGACCCGCCGCGGTTCCGGATCCTCCTGGGCTGGGGGGACCGGACATGGCTGTCAGCCCCGCCCCAGGTCGCGGCTCTCGTCCTGGGACCTCCCCGCTCCGGCAAGACCAGGGGA
>DAHWNZ010000102.1:0-5446 GCA_027339635.1 Candidatus Dormiibacterota bacterium | reverse complement strand
AATCCGGCACGTCTGGCGCAGGCGGCTGAGCCACTCCCAGAAGCTGCGGAAGAGGCTCATCTCCGTCCCCGGGGTGAGCGGCTCCCAGCTGTGGAAGTGCCGGTACCCGCTCTCCAGTGCGGCTCCAGGAGCTCGCTGGGTGGTGCGAGTGCCCCACAGGTACACACCCTCCTCCACGTTCTCCATGTCGATGTCGACCTCAAGGTCGGCCCGTGGCGCGGTGACCGCCATGACCCCTCGGCGCCGGTACACCGGAGCCGGGCCGAGCGCGGCACGCGCCTGGTCGATCTGCTCCGGCAGTGCCGGGAGTGGCTCGGCGGCGTACGCAGCGGTTCTCTCGCTGAGGCCGCGAGCATCTCCCAGGGTGCGCACGCCCGCGTGATCGAGCCGCCGAAGCTGGCCGCGCCGGCGGCGTCCGAGCACCTCGGCCACCGGTGTGGCATCCGGGAGCCTGCCCAGGGCGGCCAGAAGCGGCCGGACATCCACTCCTGAGGAGACCAACCGAGCGGTCCTGTGGTCCAGTCCGGCCAGCTCGCGGCGGTCGGTAACCCCGTGCGCGAGATGAACCCGATAGGCCCGCTCCCCAGTCCGAGGGAGAAGGCTGACGCTTCCCGCCCCGGACTGCAGGATCGGTCCACACCAGCACCACCACGGGCACTGGGCGCATTCCCCGATCCGGATCGGGGTTCCCCGCAGAGGCACCAAGGGGTCGAGCCGGTGCCTGGCCGCGGCTTCCACCACCTCCCAGCGCACGGCGAACTCCGAGTCGTACAGCTCCATGGTCGAGCGGCGTCCTCGGGCCGACGCATCGCCTCCGGTCCAGACCGGCAGATCGAGGTCGTACCAGACAGCCCTGCCCTCGCGTCCCAAGATCCCTGCCCAGCGCTCGCCGTCCGGAGCCTCCCCAGCGGCCTCCAGCATTCGTTGGTAGTGGGCCAGTTGGAGAAGGTCCGCGCGGTTCTTCCTCGCCCACCGCCCTTGTTCCTCGCCAGCCTCGTCCCGGGTCAGAAGTTCAAGGGATGCGCTCCGGCCCGCGAAGGGGCCGGGCTCCGAGGTGAGCTCCAGGTGAGATTTGACGTCCACCGGCTGATAGCCCCCATCTGGTGCCCGTACCAGCAGGTCTGGCTCACCCACCCGGTGTCCCGCGAGGTCCTGGGGCAGACGCCCTCCGGTGACCACCGGAGCTCCGGCCGCCATCGCCAGACCGGTGGCATGCTCGCGATCCGGGGCGGGTAGCGAGGGGACCGCCACCGTTCCCGGATGCAGCTCCATGATCTGGGACAGAATCGTTGCCTCGAACTCACTGCCGCGCTTCGCCAGCCGCTCCTGTGCCGGCGACGGTGGCGGCGGCTCACACGGGCGGAGCAGGTCCCACTGGGCCCGGACTGGGCACCGGCAGGCCGTGTACGCGCCCAGCAGCGGCAGCGAGGTTTCCCGAGGGATCATCACCTTGGGCCGAATGATAAGTGCCGAAGTGTGACAGCGCCCACGCACGTCCCGGCGGTCGGCAAAGACGCGGGCGGCAGCCCGCACAAGGCCCGGACCGGCCAGCCTTTCCCTCGACCAGTTGGATGAACCAGCAGGCGGGTCGTTTCGCGAGGACCACGGCAACCAGCGGTGGCTTGAGACGAAAAATGGGTATAGGTATAGCCCATACGGCTGCTGATCTGTAGGAGGAAGTCATGGCAAGAACGATCAGGCCCGAATCCAGTCGCGCCCAGAGGGTACAGCCAGAGAAATTCCTCCTGGTGTTCCTGCTCGACAGGACCGGCAGCATGGCCGGCTGTTACCACGCCACTGTGACTGGGTTCAACGAGTTTCTGCACCAACAACAGGGAGAGCGAGCCGGCGACGCTTCGATGACCCTGGTGCAGTTCGACCTGAACGGAGACGAGCCAGTCTGCCAGACCCGCTACTCGGCGACGGAGTTGACCGCGGTGGCCGATCTCGGCAGCAAGCTGAACCCCTATGTGCCACGCGGAGCCACACCACTCTTCGACGCGGTCGGACAGACAATTGTGAGCACGGACCAGGTCGCGGGCCAGTACGAGCACATCCTCTTCATCATCCAAACCGACGGCTACGAGAACGCCAGTCGGGAATTCAGCCAGCGCCAAGTGTTCGAAATGGTCAACGCCAGGCGGCTGGCGGGCTGGGACTTCATCTTTCTCGGCGCCGACATCGATGCTTACAGCGTGGGCGAGGCGCTCAACGTGCCGCTTGCCAACACCATAAGTTACCGGGCCGCCAGTCAATCCGCGCCCGCCTTCGCGTGCCTATCCGCTAGCACCACCTTGTACCGCCGGAGCAGCGGCCAGACTCGCGGAGCCACGGAGCCGCTGGCGGACGCACCCGTCACCCTTTCTGCGGGTGCGTCTAACGGTCTCGAAGGCCAATCGACCGGGAGCGACCCGAAATGGCTCCGTTGAGCCCGAACGATCCCAGTTGGCCGCGGCCCCCCGCGCTGATGGCCTTCGGTGCCCAAGCCACGACGACCGTTAACCTGTTTGGCGACCTGCTGGTAGCCACGCACAACGGCGTCGCAGGCCGTGCTCCGGATCACGGGCTTGGTCGAGATGCCGCGGATGGCAGTGGCGCCGGTTCCCCACGACCTGAGTCGGTGATCAAGGTCGCAGCCGTAGAGCGCACCCGCCACTGCGGCCTGCGCTCAACGTGATATCCACCCCTTCGGCCCCGGTCCGGCACGATCTCTTCCCACTCTGGAAGCGGCTCGAACGCGGGGCGGCTGGCTTGACCACGGGATGTGCCGGCTCCGGGCCAGCACTGGACGGACTCACGTGGACCAGAACCGCCAGTGCGCTCCTCGCTCTCCGAAGGCGGTGGCGAGGGGCGGCCCCTGGCGGCAACTGAGACCGTGTGATGGGGAGCCCCCGAGCTCCCCCTATCCCCTGCGCAAGAGCGATGACGCCAGAGCCAGGGGCTCTGGGTCCAGTTCAACCTTCCGTTCTGGCCCCGTGCCCCGTGCAGTGCGACTCCCCTTGCTGGCTATCAGCTCTCGCCGTGGTGCCTCACCGTGGAGTTGAGACGATGGACCTGGGCAATTGAGGCGAGTCGGATAGGCCTTGTTCCTAGGGACCCGGCCAGGGCGACGGCGGAGGGGCGCCGCCGACCGGGCCGCTGAATGGGTCAGCCCACTGGCTCGGGCCAGATGACCCCGGAGGCCGACAGACGCTTCTCCTACAGCGCCCCACCTCCAGCCACATCGTTAAGGTGGCACACCGCAGGAGAAGCTCCCGTCAACCGAACAGGGCATCCACCGACAGGTAGCGCTCGCCGGTGTCGTACGCGAACGTCAGCACCCGGGCCCCCTCGGCCATTTCCGGCGCCAGCGAGGCCACCGCCGCCAGCGACGCCCCTGAGGAGACGCCGACCAGAATCCCCTCCTCACGCGCGGAGCGTTTGGCGTAGGTGAAGGCATCCTCCGGCGCGACCTGGATGATGCCATCCAGAAGCTCGGTGCGCATGACCCCCGGGATGAAGCCCGCTCCAATCCCCTGGATGGGATGAGCGGAGTGGGTACCACCGGAGAGGACCGGCGAGAGGGTGGGCTCCACCGCATAGACCTTGAGTCCGGGCCACCTGGGTTTGAGGACCTCGGCGCAGCCGGTGATGTGGCCCCCGGTGCCGACGCCGGTCACCAGATAGTCAAGGCCATCGGGGAAGTCGGCCAGAATCTCCTCGGCAGTGGTCCTGCGATGAACCTCGACGTTGGCGGGGTTGTTGAACTGCATTGGCATCCAGGCGCCCGCCGTCGTGGCCACGATCTCCTCGGCCCTGGCGATGGCCCCCTTCATCCCCAGTTCCCGGGGGGTGAGCTCGATCTGGGCCCCGTAACCGGCCATGAGCTTGCGGCGCTCGATTGAGAACGACTCTGGCATCACCAGGATGATCCGGTACCCCTTCACCGCCGCGGCCAGGGCCAGCCCGACCCCGGTGTTGCCGGAGGTGGGCTCCACGATGGTGGACTCCGCGTCCAGAATGCCCTTCCGTTCGGCGTCCTCGATCATGGCCAGCCCGATCCGGTCCTTGATACTGCCCCCCGGATTGACGCGCTCCTGCTTGAACCACACCTCGATCCGGGGGTCGAAGAGGCGGTTGATGCGAATCTCCGGGGTGCCACCGATGCTGCCCAGAATGCTGTCAAATCTCACATTTGCTCCTTGATACCACGGGGCTCTGCGGATGCCCCTGCTGACGCGATCTCCTCCAGCCTGCCCGTCTTCACGTCGTAGACGAAGCCCCTGACGCTGGCTTGCTTTCGAATGAAGGGGCTCTGGGCCACCCGCCGGAGCGACTGCCGGACGTCCGCGACCACGTCCGCGAAGGTCTCCATGGAGAAGGCCGGACGAATGCCGGTCTCCTCCTCGATCTGAACCTTCAACTCCTCGTCCTTGAAGGTGAGCATGCCGCAACCGGTGTGGTGCAGCAGGATGATCTCCTCGGTCCCCAACAGCCGTTGAGAGATCACCAGGGAGCGGATGGTGTCATCGGTCACCGCGCCGCCGGCGTTGCGAATGACGTGGGCGTCCCCCGCTTCCAGGCCGAGGATCCTGTTGACGTCGAGCCGAGCGTCCATGCAGGCGACCACGGCGACCCTGAGGCGAGGCGGAGCAGGCAGGTCGCCCTGATCGAAGGATCGTGCGTACACGACGTTGTTGTCCAGCAGTTGGTCGGTGACAGACATGACCGGTTCCTCCAAGAGAAGTGACAGGGTCCCGGCGGATGCACTCAAGCCATCGCGGACCGGGAGATGGGGACGCTGCGGTGAGGTAGTAGTTCAGCCTCTACAGAGCATCGTCTGGCAACGACAAAAGTCAACCGTCAGCCGCTGCGTCAGGCCCACTTCAATCCCTGTCATCCGCCCGCAGTCTAACAGGCCAACAACGTGGGCGCGGAGCGTCAAGAGGAGTCGCCGAAGCTTCTCGGGCAGTTCGACGGCTCGAAGCGCCAGCTCCGAGCCACCCTCCTGGCAGACCAGAGGGCCAAGCACCAAACCCTGGGCAAGGGTCTTCCCGGCGCCGGATGTGACCGCCCGGCACCGAGAGCACCCGCCCAAGTCGGGGACCCGCCCCACACCACTGCCCGAGGCCGGGGCCGGACGCGTCGCCCTAGCTCTTGGCGAAGCTGAGGATAGGCATGTACCCAGACGGCCGGATGGGTCGTCAGTCGCTGGCCGGGGGCCGGCTGGAGCGGACCTGCGCACCAGCCCGTCGGTCGTGGCCAACCAACTCCGGGTGGTGTCCACTTGGATTCCACCCTTTGGCGGGCGGGACTCTCCCGTGCCACTCGGCCCTCCCACCCGGACGTCGAGAGCCCCACCCTCTCCTCCTGTCGGGTGACCGGGGGCATCGGCCATCGGTTGTCACCGTGGCCCCGGCAACTTCCCGAGACCCGAACTGGTGCGGCGAAGGCGTGTCGTGCCGGC
>DAHWNZ010000101.1:0-5510 GCA_027339635.1 Candidatus Dormiibacterota bacterium | reverse complement strand
CTCCCACCGTCGACGGCTCCCGGTCTGGTATCGGGAACTGCCCGGGGGCTTGTTGTTCGATGAGATGCCCCACCTTCTCTATATGACCAACCATCTCTTGGGGGGAGGGTTGCGGCTGGGTCACGGCCATGGCACGGTTGGGCCCGATGGTCATCCCGCCATCACCGAGCTGCAACTGGTCGGCCAGAGAGGAGAGGGCCAGATCACCATGGTCTTCGATTCGCCGGTATCGGAGTGGCACCTGATGGTGGTGGCCGACCAGCGTATTGTCGTCCTGGACCTGTTCCGGGACATTCTCTTGGAGCTGCGATCCGACCACTCCCATCGCGCCCTGGATATCGCCCGTTCGTCAGGGTCACTTGTCGCCGACCACCTGGCGGGGTTTCTGTCGACGGGCGTCCGGCTGGCGCGCCGCCGACAGTTCTGGGGCCACGACGAGATCATTCGGCTATTCATCGAGGCCGCGAGGGGCCGAGCTCCGGTCCCAGTGAGTGCTGAGGAGGCGCTGAGCGTGGTCGTCACAGCCTCGGAGATCGTTGGAGCATTGCAGCTGCGACCCGCGAACCAAGGATGACCGGACAGGAGTTCGCGGGTTCACCGGATTCGGCCCACCTGGTGGTTTCGGGCAAAGAGCGCCTTGGGTCGAAGGGTCGTGATCTCGCGCCAGCGGTCGCCGCGAGCGCTCTGATAGCAGCGATCGCAGCCATCCGCCTGTTGGTACTAGCCCGTCAGGGTCACCTGGTGGGCGTCGACAACGGCAACTGGCTGGCATTTGGATACAAGTACCTCGGGCAGGCACCGCCAGACGGCACCAGGAGCGTATACCCACCCGTTGTACCGCTAGTCACAGTCGCGTTTGTGAGTGCGCTGGGACCCCATTGGGGAGTGTGGTTGGCGGCGGTGCTCGCCGGCTGCGCCCCCGCGATCGGGGTGTACCTCGTCCTGCGTCGGTGCGGATTCCGATATGTTGCCTCCGTCCTCGCGGCGACGGTGGGAGCGGCGGCGTTCACCGGCGATCCGGTGGCATGGGGAGGGCAGCCTCAGCTGCTGGGTCTCGGCCTGACTTTCGTCGCTCTCTACTACCTGACCAGCCTGCTGCGTCAGCCGTCGGCGCGCCAGGGATGGGTCGTCGGGTCCCTGATCCTGGCCGTCGGCGCGACATCAGATCTTATGTTTGCGCTCTTAGTGGTCACCAGCGTGCTGCTCTTGGCGTTGCACGTCACGGTGGTCAACCAAGGGCTTGCCATCCGTGGCCCATGGCGCGGCATCGCCGGCTGGTGGCGAACTGGGCTGCGGGTGATCGCTCCCAGCCTGCTGTTGGCCCCCCTGTACCTGCGCATGACCGGTTCGGTGGCCGTCACAGTCGTCGCCACGAGCCGCGGCACGTCATTGCCGACGGTCCTAGAGTACGCCACGCAACTGTACTCTGGAGCGCCACTCTTGTGGAGAGCCGCTACGGTTCTGGCGCTGGGCACGCCAGTCCTTCTGTGGAGTGCGCGACTGCATCCTCTCTGGCTCATCTCGGCAAGCATCCTGCTGGTCGACGCCACCCTGGTCCTGGTATCGGGTCAGTACCGTTTCATCTACCTGTTGCCGTTGGGGGTCGTCGCGGCCATCGCCCTGTGGGTCGAGACGATCATGCGCACTGGCGCAGTCTCATCGATCCGGGTCCGGACATTTATGGCAGCGGCGGGGCTGGCATTGGTAGTGGTGGCTGCGACGGGGGGCCTGCTGGAATTCCCTTCACAGGTCAGGTACTTCGGTCCATCCATCTTCCCCAAGGGGACGGTCGCGGCACTCACTTGGCTGTCAGAGCACACCCCACCTCGAAGCGTGGTGGCGGTCCCTCCCGTGGACGGGTTCCCATTTGGTTGGTGGGTGGAGGGCTATGCCCATCGCGCAAGCCTCACCGGCTCCCTCGCAGCTTGGCTGAACTTTCCCGACGAGCGGAGGCGTGCCCGTGAGGCCGTCTCTCTGTTCGAGCTCAGCAGCGCAGATGTGTCCAGGACCCTGTCCTACGCTTCCCGTCTCGGAGTCGATTACCTCTACATCCCGTCTACGTGGGCCGGTCTCGATGCATCGGGTGTGGGACAGCTCGTGCGGCAGGATCCCCAGCGAGTGGTCTTTCGAAGTGCGGGGGCCATCGTCGTGCAAATCGCCCCTCCCGCCCGACCCGGGGCCACCCTCCAGGCATGCTGGGAGCCCCAGCAAATCGCTCCCTCCGGACCTGGTGTGCCGGGCATGCGGTGAGCCAGCGGAAGAGCGGCCAGCCGCCCGTACGCCATCACACGGAAGTGGCGCGACCCCGCAGACCCCTTGGGTGGCGCGGGCTGCGGCGAATCGCTCCGACCCTCGGGTCGCCTCCTTCGGGCCGGCGTGGGCCCGCCAGACCTGTGCCACACTCCGCAGGGGCCAGGCACGCTCAGGACCGAGTCCTCGGTGCGAAGGATGGGAAGCGGAGATGAGATCTGGGCCCGGGCGTTCGGCGTCGGTACGGGGACGCCCTTGGACTAGCGGCGCAGCCGGGGACCGGCAGCCGGTATGGCCGGAGCCCCGTCATCGGAGGCGCATGTCGTGCCGACACCGGTAACCTCCGTTCCTCCAACCTGGCACAGGCCTCGGTTCTCCGACGGATCCTTCAGCGTCGGCACTCGGCCCCGACCTTCCGGGCGCATCCCCGGCCAGACGGGGCTGCACGGTTGGCCGCTCGGGGCTCCGCCTCCACCTGTCGATGCATTGAGAACACCCACCCCGCGGGCTCTTCCCGCCGCCGTTGGCGAATGTTCGCGCTCACATTCGGGACCGAGGGGGAGATTCGGCTGGGTCATCGAGCCTTCTCGATGACGACTTTTCGACGGACGGTGCTAGCGGCCCCCCGTACGGCCTCTGTGGTGTCGGCGGGAAGGTCGACGCGTTACCCTGGCGGGGCGGGGATCAGCATCGCACCTCGCCTGCGTGCCAGCGAAACGGTGGTCAGGCTCCCAAGCACCCCATGAATGCGATCAGCGAGCTCCAGGCGTCGCCACGACCGCGACGAGCGCGACGAGCGCTGTGGTGGTCCCTCAGTGGCGACGTACTGTTTACCGGTGTAACCGTGGTGGTGGTGCTCCTGCGGCTTTACCCCCTGCTATCTCGCCACGCGCCGACCGGCAACGACTGGGCCGAAATGCTGCTGGTGGGACACGCGTACCTGGGCCAGGCGCTGCCCGCCGGCGGCGCCACCTACCCGCCACTCGTTCCTTTGCTGGTTGTCGCAGCGACGACCCTGTTTCCAACTCTGCCCGCCATCGCAGTCCTGGGTGCCCTCGCATCCGCCAGCCCCGCTGCTGGCCTGTACATAGCCCTACGGCCGATGAACCGCCGCATCTTGACTGCTCTCGGCGCTTGCCTGCTGCTGCTCGCCTCCTCCTCAGCGGAGCAGGCGGTCTGGGGCGGCGTCGGAGACCTGGTCGGGACTACCTGCCTACCAATGCTCTTGGTTCTATTTATGACGAACTTGGTCCGACCGACCCGCGGCCGGCTGTTCGCGTTTGGGGCAGTGGTCTTCCTCCTGACCGCAGCCAGTTACCTTTCCGCCGCAGAGGCGGTGCCGGTCCTTCTAGTCGGACTGGTCGTCACCATAGTCCTGCGGGAGCCGGGCCATCGGAGGGAGGTCGTCCGCCGACTGCCTGCGTTGGCGGCGGCGGCCGCCCCGACTTTGGTGCTTGCCCCGGTATATGTGCGCCTCCTCACAACCGTACGGATCTCCGGAGTCGTCAGCCACTCGCAGGCGATGAGCGTACTCGCCAAGTTCAACTATGTGTTTCGCGAGGATCCGAAGTTCTGGGCCGTCTGCATCGCGGTCGCCGCGTTCACGCCCCTGCTGGCCATCCGCCAACGGCACAGACCTGAGGCGCTCTACTACCAGGCTGGCGCGGCCTTCGTCATGGCCACCGCTGCGATCGCAATCGCCGTTCCCGACATCCGCTTCTTCTATCTCGTGCCGGCAGCGACCGCCTTTGGAATAGCGCTCTGGTTGGCCTCGTTGGATCTCCGGCCACGCGATGTCACCACCTGGGTGATTCCCGGTCTATTGATCATGGTGCTAGCCGTGAATTACGGGGTGGAAGGCGCCGGAGCGTTTCGCCTGTACCCAGGGCTGGTCAGCTTCTACGGGGACACTTCGATGTCACCCCAGCTTCTCCAGGCGGTCGATTGGCTCCACGCTCACGCCGGCCCGCGGCAGCTCGTGGCCGTTTCCAGCATCCAGGGCAGCCCGATCGGCTGGTGGGTGGAGGGGCTCGCGGAGCGACCGGCACTCGTGGAGGCCAACCCTCAGTTCCTATATCTAAAGGGGCAGCGTCGCGCCGACACGGAGGTGCACGCCATTCTCAGTCAGTTCCCGTCCACCAACAGTTTGATCATGGCGCGCCAGGCGGGAGTTTCCTACATCCTGATGGCGCGAGCGTCTGGGCAGTACCACCCCGGCCTCACTGAGGAGTTCATCGTCAGCCATGCGGCTGACGTCGCATTTGCGAACCAGGGTGCACTCATCATCCGGGTGCCTGGTCCTGGATGACGATGGCTACTCGAGGAGATCCCATTGCTTCCGCGAGCGAACATCGGCACGGGTCACCCAGATCCGCAGTGGGAAGGCCGACCATCGGCGCGCGACGTCCAAATCGAGGATGGCGCCAGGACCCAGCCGCCGAAGCCTCCTACCAGCCCGCCCCCTTCCTTCCCCGGTGGGAGATCTCCCTCTGGACGGCTCCATGCGCCCGCTGCCTCTGTTCGGTTGCCCTTGGCGGAGTCTCCAGGATGCCTATGTGCGCGGGTTGCGCACCCTGCACGGTGAACGACCTCGTGGCGCCTTTGCGGGGCTGTCAGCAAGAGCGGTACAGACACCATGCCGTGTTGAATTCGACTGAACCTGCCCCGCCCTCACGGGTTAGGTGTAGTCACCGGTGATCGCCGTGGTGTTCCCTTGTGTGACCAGGGCGCTCTGGCACGGCGGTGCTAGGTAATTGGCGACCGCCCCGAAGCAAACCTGATAGGTTCCGGCGGGGAAGGCCGTGTAGAGGCCCCAGTCGTCCCGGGGAACCCCATTCACGCTGATGGTGCCCGCTACCGCCGGCGAGGTGCTGACCTGCAGGTAGCCCTCCTCGGTGAAGTCACCGGTGACGGTGGTGGTCTGGCTCGAGGTGACCGTCACCGTCTGGCACGGCGGGGTCTGGTACCCGGGCACATCCGAGAAGCACACCGTGTGGGTCCCCGGCGGCTCCTTGACCCACGTCAGTCCCCACGTGTCCGCCACATGGCCGTCGACGCTGATCTGCGAATCTACTGGCGGTGAGGTCGTCACTCGCAGCAGCCCTGGCACGTAATACGTGAAGTCATCGGCTGAGCTGTTCTGGCTCACCAGCCCGCCCACTGTGACCGTCACGTTGACCGTACCGGCAGACTCAGGAGGGCTGGTAGCTACGCAAGAGGTAGTGGATGTGCAGCTCACTGCGGTCGCGGCCGTCGCGCCA
>DAHWNZ010000100.1:0-5916 GCA_027339635.1 Candidatus Dormiibacterota bacterium | reverse complement strand
AGGGCGATCCCGTCGTTCACCAGGCTCTCGCCCTCGAGGATGGTCGTGACGTGCGGCGGAAGACCAAGCCGCTTGAGGACCGATGTCGCCGCGACCGCGTCCGTCGGCGCCACCACCGCCCCGAGCACGAAGGACCCGACGAAGCCGAGCCCCGGAGCCACCGCCGACGCGAGGCCGGCGACGACGGGGACGGACAAACGCGATCCGAGCGCGCCCTGCTCCCATCCGCGGAGGCACCACAGGCCGCCTGCCGACCCCTTGAAGGTGCTGGTACCCACCTCTTGCCCGCCGCGGCGAGAGTCGTGCCGTACTGGGCATGGCCACGCCGCCTACCGACCACCAAATCCTCAGGTTTCAGAACGCTACTGAAAAATTGAGGCTAGCCGGCGAACTTGACAACGGGATGGCGCCCCCCCCCTCCCGCGGGCCTGGCTTGCCCTTCGGTCGTTCGGTCCTAGGGACCTCCGATGCTGTCGCTGAGCGTCGCCAGGATGCTGAAAAAGCGTGGCGGGTACCAGCGCTATACAAGAGCACTTGGCACTGGCCCTTCCAGGGCAAGTTCGGTTGGTGCTCGTGGCGGTAGCTGCCCTCCGCGGTGCCCACCTCGTCGATGGCCACGAGTCCGCTCATCCGACGGCGCCAATCGTTGCCAGCAAGCGCGCGCGGCAACAGGCTCCAGGCCCTCCAAGCGGCCGCGCATGGGTAGACGCCAAAGACGTGATTGACGGGTCTACGCCATCATCCTCAGCGCCTCGCTCGGCGGCAGCGAGGCGGCTCGAGCGGCCGGGTAGAGGGATGCCAGGCAAGCGACGACCAGCGCGATCCCTACACCCACCAGGGCCACCGGGACCGGCAAGTCCGGGGCCACTCGCTGATGCAATGCGCCGATGATGGTGACCCAAAGGCCGAGCAGGATGCCTGCCACGCTACCGGTAAGCGCGACCATCACAGCTTCGCTCACGAACATGGCCGCAATTCCGGCCCTGGTCGCGCCCAGGGCGCGCCGGATGCCTATCTCCGCTCGCCGCTCCACCACGGCAACCAACAGCGTGTTCATGACGCCGAGTCCGGACACCAGCACGGCGACCACCGACAGGGCAAGAAACAGCCCCTGGAACGCGGTTGCGGCGTCAGCTGCGGCCAGCAGGACAGAGCTGTCCTCCTGTACTTGCAGTCCGAGCGTACCCGAGGGGTCGATCGTGGGAACCAAGAGACCGGCAACCGTGGATGCGTAGGAGAGAGGAACTCGCACGCTGATGTTGTCGACGGACCCGCCATAGCCCATGCTGTGCCGGGCGTAGGCCTCTGGAATGAACAAAGAAAATTCAGTGGACGTCTGGGTTGGGGTGGGGCTGAGAATGCCCACTACAGTCACATACTCGTTGTTCACCCACACCCGGGTGGGCAGCTGGGCACCGCCGATGCCCAGCGCTTGCGCGGCCTGGTATCCGAGCATGGCCTCAGGCAAGCCGAGGCGACTACTGATCTCCTCGCCGGCAATCACCCGGGTTCCAGTGGCACTGGCGATGGGGCCAGTGAAAGCGACAATGGGAATCCCGCTTTGGCCCGGGACGAACTGCGTCCGCTGAACCGAACTCGGCAGGGTGAATGTTCCCGCTACCGCCTGGACGGTCGGTATGCGCCTGATCATGGCAACGGAGCGCGGAGCCATGAGGCTGGCAGCGCCGGTGGAGGATGATGTGCCGGAAACGGTGAGGACATCACCCAAGCCATTCAACTGCCCCAACAGACCGTTCTGGATGGTGGCCGAGACACCAAGCACCCCAACGATCGCCCCCACTCCCACTGCCACCCCCAGGCCGGACAGGATCGCCCTCCCTGGCCTCACTGATAGCGCCCAGAACGTGCGCGTGAGCAGATCGCGCAGCGTCACGACACGTCCGAGACCAACTTGCCGGCATCCATCCGCAAGATTCGCGAGAAACGGGCAGCGACGTCCGGACTGTGGGTGGCCACCAGAACCGCCGTTTGGCCACCGCCGGAAAGGAGCGCGTCCACCACGGATGCGCCGGTTTCGGGGTCGAGGTCGCCGGTGGGCTCGTCTGCTATCAACAGCGGTGGATCGGAGGCCAGGGCTCGAGCGATAGCGACCCTTTGCTGCTCGCCTCCGGAGAGCTGGTGCGGATAGTGGGCCTTCCGCGACCCCAGGCCAAACCTGTCCAGCAGGGCCGTGGCCCGCGGGCGGCGCTGATCACGCTTAACGCCCGCGTACATCAGGGCTTCAGCCACGTTCTCCAGGGCGGTGAGGCGCTGGAGGAGGTTGAAACTCTGGAACACGAAGCCTATCCGCTGCCCGCGCAGACGTGAGATTGCGCCGTCGGAGAGGTGTCCCAGCTCTCGGCCTTCGATGAAGACCCTGCCCGCCGAGGGCCGCTCCAGGGTGCCAGCGATGGCGAGGAGCGTCGACTTGCCCGAGCCCGACCTCCCAACTACTGCCACCCGCTCGCCCGGGCCGATGGAAAAACTCACTTCCGACAGGGCCACTACCTCGGTGCCACCCCGGAAGATCTTGGAGACCTCTTGGAACTCCACTAGCAGCTGGGTCATGATGCCGTCTCGATAGGCATGCCTGCGTAGAGGCCGGCGCCGCTGACCTGGGCAAGAGAGTCGAGGTTGTCGATGGCCCCCACGGTCACGCCGACGTAGCGGGTCCTTCCCCCCGGCAACCTCTCCTGCACGGCATACCCTCCCTCGATCGTGGCAACGAGGGCGGCTATGGGGACGACATAGACGTTGTGTAAGACCTGGACGTCGAACACTACGAAGACTGACTGGGCTGCCAGCGACAGATCAGCAGGCGGGTTTGTCAAATGGAGGGTGATCGCGATGTTGCCACCGGAGCCGGCCGCCACTGAAGTCACCGTCCCTGGCAGGACGGTCGAAGGGGCGGAGAGACGGACCGAAGCCTGCGTCCCAGGCTCTATGCCGGCGGCCTGCCCTGACGGGAGCTGTACCGCTACCGATGGGGCGCCGAGGTCGAGGGTCACGACGCTGCCGCCCGTCGCAATCGCTTGGCCGAGACCAGCATTGACCGCGGCCACGAACACCGGTCCCGGTTCGAACAGCACACTCCCCTCACTTATCGAGTCCCCGCTCGGCAATCCCTCCGCCTCGTTGAAGGCGCGCACGGCCTGCTCATCCGCGAAGTTGAAGTCTCCATTGGCAGTGAGGCCATAGGGCTGGCCGAAGCCGAGATTGATTAGGTCCTGTTCGAGTTCGACCACATCTGGCCCTGCAGGCATGCCGGGGGTGAAGGGACGGTAAATCGGTGTGGAGCCGTAGAGCAGCACCACCGGCTCGTTGTCCAAGCGGTACAGCACCTGCCCCTGAATGATTGTCGACCCTACGGGCGGTAGCTCAGTCACCACACCGGCAGTCTGGGCGGTGAAAGCCAAGGGTGCTGGAGTGCCGCCGAGCGTGCCGCCTGCCGTGGTCTTCACGGTAAGGTTCCCACGCTGGACGCGGACGACGGAAAGTCCCGACGAGGTAGTCGTGGGTGCGCTGGACGGGTGTTCGGCGAGCACCACTGCTACCGCAGTGGCTATGACGACTAGAACCGCCGCCACCGCACCCGCGACGATGCGCGGCTTCACAATCTTGACACAGCCCCCAAGTTGCGACGTCAGTCCGACTCCTGTGGCCAATCCCGGGTCAAGGCTCCTGCCCCGCCTATGCGAACCTCCCGCAGGCCTTCACGGCCTCGCTGAACCCGGGAGTGGAGGGCGAGATTCCATGCGCGAATTGAATGCCGTCTCCCCCGGGAAAGAACCAATAGGTGTTCGAGAATCCGTGCGCCGCCATGCACTTACTGGCCGCGATGACTTCGCTTCGCACACTTGCAGGAGGAAGCTGAGAGGGCGGCTGGTAGCGCTGGCAGGCCTTGAGCGCCGCCGTACTGCCTTCAGGCTTGGGTCCATGATGTCCATCAGGAATGTAGCCAGCAGGCACGCTTAGGCCTTGGCTCCTGAGGCACTGGTCCCAGTTGGGCCAGGACGCTTGGGCTGGCGTCGATTTGCCAGCACCGCCAACGGCGGGAAACTGTGGTGATGATGCGCACCCTGAGATACCCGCGGCTAGGCCGGCTGTCGCCGCTAAGGAAGTGAGCCACCATCGCCGACGGTGACGCAATGCGAACGGAGGGGTATCGTGTGGGCGAGGCAAGCTTGCATCTTCTGGGAGGTGTATCACTTCCGCGCACCGGCTCCGCCGAGCCGGCTCCGGTTGCCGGGACAAGGGGTTCGACACGCCTACAGTAACTTCCTGCAGGCTTTCATGGCCCCGCTGAACCCGGGAGTGGAGGGCGAGATTCCATGCGCGAATTGAATGCCGCCCCCCCCGGCAAAGAACCAAATGGAGTTCTGGAAGCCCTTCCTCCGCATACACGCACTCCACTTTGCGAGCTGTACCCTTCCTGCCGCCACCAACGACGGAGGCTCTGGTGGCATGTACCGCTGGCACGCCGACTGGGCAGCGGAACTGATGTCCAGTTTGGGGAGATGGCTCGTGTACGGGTTGTAGCCAGCGGGCACGTTCGTGCCGTGATCGCGAAGGCACTGGTCCCAGTTTGTGGAGGACGGATGAGCGCTACCCGGCACAGCGCCGGGTACTCGCGCAAACTCGGGGGTGGTGCCACATGCGCTAACGAACAAGGCACCCAGGAGAACGAAGGACCACCCTGCTCTTGCCGAGCCTCTACCCCTGGCTACCATGACGCCCCCAGCGCACTTGGGACCGGACCATGCACCTTGAGAGACTAGCACTGGGCGCGTGTCGCTGTGCCGTGTGGAAAGCCGAAGGGCCGACCTCCAGCCCCCTGTAGCATTGAGTTCGGTGCTTGGGGCGGATGGCCGCCGGTCGCGAGCCCGGGGGTAGGCTCGCTTGGGTCTGTAGTGGCGCCCCCAACCGAAGTCAGCAGCTGGTTGGGAGCACACTCGCGGCGGAGTACCGCTGGCGGGTCAGGCTCACATTTGGTCTAGGTCCCGATTTTTCGCCCGGGGGTCCGCGCTCGTCCGGCGGGTGTCCCATTCCTCTGAGACCGCACGCGCCCGTGCTCCGCGCAGGTCCATCCGGGTGACGGTGATGGCGGAGCGGGGCCAAACGGGCTCAGGGGGCGCTCCTCGCTCCCGCACACTTGGATCCCAGGTGGCACCCGGAGAGCGCATGGTGCGTTGCAAGGCTGGTCCGGACCAGATAAGCTGCACCTGTGGCGAGGTACGTCCTGGACCGAGACAGCTCCGAGCCGCTGTACCAGCAGCTGGCGGCTGCCTTGCGGCTGGAGATCGAGGAGGGCCGGCTGCCGCCGGGGGTGGCATTCCCGTCGGAGCGCAAGCTCATGGCCAGGTACCACGTAACCCGCGCCACGGTGCGCAGCGCCCTGGGGGTGCTGAAGCAGGAGGGGAGGGTGGAGTCCGAGCACGGCTCCGGGAGCTTCGTCCGGGATCCAAAGGCCGAGCGTCGGCGGGTGGAGGCCCGGGCGGTGGGCACCGCCCGGCCGCGGGTCGGACCGGCGGAGGAGCCGGCAGCTGAGCCGTCCACCGAGCGGGCCTTCAAGATCCAGGGGCTGGTGGGAGCCCCCACGCGGAGGATCCCGGTCACGCCCTGGGTGGCGGAGCTTCTCCAGGTGGCTCCGGGCACGGCGGTGCTGGTCCAGGAGGGGACCGGGATCGATGTCACCGGGGCCGCGATCCTGGCCAGGGTGTGGCTGCACCCGGTGGCGGAGGAGAAGGCCCAGATCCGGGAGGAGGAGCTGAGTGGCTTCTGGCTGCCCGACCTACTCAAGTTCAAGGGGCTGCCCGGGGAGGAGGGAGAGGAAGTGGTGGAGGCCTCCATGCCCACTCCCGACCTGAAGGCGCTCCTGGCGCTGCCGGACGGGGTGCCGGTGCTGCAGCTGTACCG